>DATJXV010000044.1:0-25758 GCA_035499955.1 Casimicrobiaceae bacterium | reverse complement strand
CGCGACCTTCTCGGCGATCAGCGAGGACACGCGCTCGTTCGATTCGCGCGTGATCCCGGCGATGTGCGGCGTGAGGAGGAGGCGCGGACAGCCGGCAAGCGGCGAGCCCGCCGGCAGCGGCTCGCGGTCGAAGACGTCGAGCGCCGCGCCGCCGAGCCTGCCTTCGCGCAACGCGTTCGCCACCGCCGCCTCGTCGACCACGCCGCCGCGCGCCGTGTTGACGATGATCGCGTCCGCCTTCATGCGAGCGATCCGGGACGCGTCGATCAGCCCTCGCGTCTGCGCAGTCTGCGGCACGTGCAGCGACACGACGTCGGATTCGGCGAGCAGCTCGTCGAGCGTGCGCGCTGCGGTCCGATGCGCTTCCCACACAGGCGAGGAAGCGGGCAGCTCCGGATCGAAGCCGACCGTGGTCATGCCGACGCCCTGCGCAAGCCTCGCGGTGCGCCGGCCGATGCCGCCGAAGCCGACGAGCCCGAGCGTCTTGCCGGCGACCTCCCGCCCGTCCGACAGCGCCCCGCGCGGCCATGCCCCGCCGGCGACGTCATCGGTCGAGCGATACGCGGTGCGCATGAGCAGCATGGCCACACCGATCACGTATTCGGACACGGCTTGCGCATTGGCGCCGGTGGCCGGGATCACCTCGATGCCGCGCGACGCGCACGCCGCGGTGTCGATGTTGTCGAGTCCCACGCCGAGGCGCCCGATCACGCGAAGCCTCGGTCCCGCCTCGAGCAGCGCCGAATCCACCTGCGTGCGGTTGCGCACGATGAGGGCGTCGGCGTCGCGCAGCGCGGCACGCAGCTCGCCGGGGCGATCGACCAGCGCCTTGTCGTAAACGACGGCGAAGCGCGAGCGCAACGCCTCGACGGCGCGCTCGTCCATGAATTCGCTGACGACTATGCTTGCCACGGCAGGCGGTCGAGGTCGACGTTGCCCCCGGTGAGGATCACGCCGACGCGCTTGCGCCGGACGTCGAGCGTGCCCTCGAGCATCGCGGCGAGCGGCACGGCCGACGACGGCTCGATCACGATCTTGGCGCGCTCCCAGACGAGGCGCATCGCAGCGACGATGGCCGCTTCGCTCACGGTCGCGATCGCGGTGACGTGCTCGCGCAAGGCGCCGAGCGTGCGCTCCGACAGCGTGCTGCGCAGGCCGTCGGCGATCGTCTGCGGGTTGGGCATGGGCTCGACGTGCCCGCTTCTAAACCCGCGGGAGGCATCGTCGGCGCCGGCCGGCTCGGCGCCGTACACCCTGATCCTGGCGCTGACGCCGTGCGCGGCGATGGCGGTTCCGGACAGCAGCCCGCCGCCGCCGACCGGCGCGACAATCGCGTCGAGGTCCGGATGCGCCGCAAGCAATTCGAGCGCCGCCGTGCCCTGGCCCGCGATCACCGCGACATTGTCGTACGGGTGCACGAGGGTCGCGCCGGTCGCGTGCTCGACCCCCGCGCACGTCTTCTCGCGGGCGGCGACGTTGGGCGCACAGAAGTGCACTTTGGCGCCGAAGCCTTCGACGTTGGCGATCTTGATCTTCGGCGCGTTGTCGGGCATGACGACGTGCGACGGGATGCCGCGGCAGCTTGCGGCGTACGCGAGCGCGGCGCCGTGGTTGCCGGACGAATGGGTCACCACGCCGCGGCGCGCTTCCTCCTCGGGCAGGCAGAGCACCGCGTTGCACGCGCCGCGCGCCTTGAAAGCGCCGACCTTCTGGAAGTTCTCGCACTTCAGGAAGAGCACAGCACCCATGATCTCGTCGAGCGAGTGCGACGTGAGCACCGGCGTGGCGTGCACGTAGCGCGCGATGCGCTCGCCGGCGGCGCGGATCGCGGCAAGGTCGGGTAGATCGGGCGTTTTCACTGAACCACCCTCCGCGCTGCGCGCTTCGGGGCAATTCGCACTCGGGAGCGGCCCTTCGTGCTCATGCGCTCTCGTACAGACGCGTCAGCACGAACTCGCGGTGCCCCAGCGCCTCGGCCGCGGTGAGGCGCCCGTTGGCGGTGCGGAACATCATGTCGAGCAGCTTGTCGCCCGCCTGGCTCATCGTGATCTCGCGCTGGAGCAGGCCCGAGGTGTCGACGTCGACGTGCTCGCTCATCGTGCGCACGGTGCGCGGGTTGGCGCAGATCTTGATCACCGGGAGGATCGGATTGCCGATGACGTTGCCCTGCCCCGTGGGGAAGAAATGCACGGCGAATCCCGACGCGGCGCACAGCGTCACCATCTCGGCGGCGGCCGAGGAAGAATCCATGAACCAGAGGCCGGAATGCGTCGGCACCTCGGCCTTGTCGATCACGCCGTCGACGACGCACTTCCTGCCGATCTTTTGGATGTTGCCGAGCGCCTTCTCCTCGATCGTGGTCAGGCCGCCCGCGATGTTGCCCTTGGTCGGTTGCGAGTCCGACAGGTCGCTCGTCTTGTGCCGGTTGACAACCTCCTGGTAGCGGTCGAACACGCGCATGAAGTCGGCGCGCACGCGCTCGTCGCGGCAGCGGGCGGCGACGATCTGCTCGCCGCCGGTGAGCTCGGTCGTCTCGCCGAACACGAGCGTGCATCCTGCGGCGTAGAGCTTGTCGAAGGCGTCCCCGACGGTCGGGTTGGCGCCGCAGCCCGACGTCGTGTCCGACTCGCCGCACTTGGTCGACACCCAGAGCTCCGGCAGCTCGCACAGCACACGGTGCTTCTCGCTCGCCGCCTGCAGGTATTCGCGCGCCGCCTTGGAGGCGCGCATGATCGTCTCGTGATCGCCGTGCAGCTCGATGCCGAAGCCGGTCACGGGCTTGCCGGTGGCCGCGATGCCGTCGACGACGCGCTTGGTCCATTGCTCCTCGATGCCGATCACCACGACCGCCGCGACGTTCGGGTTCGAGCCGGCGCCGATCAGCGTGCGGAAATGCAGATCGAGATCGGCGCCGAACTGCAGCCGGCCGTACGGATGCGGGATCGCGAGCGTGCCCTTGATGCTGCTGGCCACGGCCTCGCACGCGGCGTTGGACAGGTCGTCCACCGGCAGGATCACGACGTGGTTGCGCACGCCGACGCGGCCGTTCTCGCGCCGATAGCCCCAGAAGGTCGAAGGCATGGTCATGGTCACCACCGCTTGGTCTTGATGTTGTGCACGTGCGCGTGAGCGCCCTTGGCGATCGGCTGCACGACCTTGCCGATGTCCACACCGTACTTGATCACCGTGTCGCCGACCTTCATGTCCTTCAGCGCGACCTTGTGGCCGATCGGGATGTCCTGCACGCAGGCGACGCTGATGGTGCGGTCCTCGTCGAGAATGAGGCCGGTGAGCGTCGCACCCGCCTTGACGCCCTCGACGACCACGACCGCGACCGAGTCAGTTGGGTCGTGCAACACGCAGTGGATCATTGCATGGGCTCCGTGGAATGGCTTCGATGAATGGTAGCGCAGCGGGCGTGGCTTGGCACAGCCCGCCCGAGGATTCCGGTATCGTGCGGCTGATGGCGCCCGCTCCTGCACGATGGCTTGCCACCTCGCTCCTGGCGCTCCTTGCGCTGCGTCCGCTTTGCGCCGCCGCCGGCAGCGACGCCGACATCCTGGTGGAGGTCACGAAGGACGGCTCGACCGTCCACGTCACGGTCGATTGCCCGGTGGATGCCCCGCGTCCCGTCGTGTGGGGCGTGCTGACCGACTACGACCACATGACGGCGTTCATCGGCAACCTGCAGGAGAGCGTCGTCCGCATGCGCATGGGCAACCGCCTGCAGGTGTACCAGCGGGGCAAGGCCGCGCGCGGCATTCTGTCCTTTTCGTTCCAGAACACGCGCGATGTCGAGCTCCAGCCGCAGACCGAGATCCGCTCGCGCGTGATCGCCGGCGACGCCATGCCCGCCGCGTTCACGACCCGCATCGAGGAGCGCGCTGGCATGCTCCACGTGGTCCAAACGGGAACGTACACACCGTCGATCTGGGTGCCGCCCGTGGTCGGGCCGTCGCTCATCGCGGCCGAGACGCGCAAGCAGTTCGGCGAGATCCGCGACGAGATCGCCCACCGTGCGAAGCTCACCGCTGCGCGTTGATGCGGGCTCCCGACGTCAGAACGGCAGGTTGATCTGCGCCACCGGCGCAAACGTCTTGCGATGGATCGGACACGGCCCGTAGCGGTCGAGCGCCGCGAGGTGTTCCGGCGTGCCGTACCCCTTGTTGTGCGCGAATCCATAGTTCGGATAGAGCGCGTCGAGCTCGACCAGCAGCGCGTCGCGCGCCGTCTTGGCGAGGATCGACGCGGCGGAGATCGACGCGACGTCGCGGTCGCCCTTGACGATCGCGTACACGGGGCACGCGAGCGTCGGGCACTGGTTGCCGTCGACGATGGCCTCGGACGGCGGGACCGGCAGCGCCTCGACCGCGCGGCGCATGGCGAGCAACGTGGCGCGCAGGATGTTGAGCGCGTCGATCTCGGCGACGTCGGCCGAGGCCACCGCCCATGCGATCGCTCTGGCGCGAATCTGCGCCGCGAGCTCCTCGCGCCGCTCCGCCAGGAGAACCTTCGAGTCCTTGAGCCCGCGGATGGGCTTGCCCGGATCGAGGATCACCGCCGCAGCGAACACCGGTCCGGCGAGAGGACCGCGGCCCGCCTCGTCGATGCCCGCGCTCAACATGGAACACCCGCTTGCGCAAGCTCGCAGCCGACCGCCTCCGCGGCGAGCGCGCCCGTGTCCGCCCGCAGCGCACTCGCAAAGCCGGCGAACAGCGCTTCCAGGCGGCGCCTGGTCACGGTGTCGTCGAAGAGGTTGAGCGCCGCCTGCGCGAGATTGAGCGGCGTCGCCTGCGTCTGGAGGAACTCGGGTACCACGAAGCGACCGGCGAGCACGTTGGGCAACCCGACGTAGGGCAGCAGGAGCTTGCGCCCGACGATGTAGGCGGTCAACCTCGATACGCGATAGAAGACGACGTGCGGGCAGCGCGCGAGCGCGGCTTCGAGTGTCGCGGTGCCCGACGCGACGACACCGACGTCGGCCGCGCGCAGCGCGTCGTCGGCGTGGCCGTACAGGAGCGTGATCGGCAGGCCGTCGTGGCCGGTCCGATGCATGATGCCCTCGAAGGCATCGCGCGTCCCGCGCGTCACGAACGGCGCCAGGAACTGCGCGTCCGGGCGCGCCTCTACGAGCCGCGCCGCGGTCTCCAGCACGAGCTGCGCGTGCATCTCGACCTCGGACAGCCGGCTGCCGGGAAGCAGCGCGAACACCGGCGCTGCAGGGCGAATCTTCAGCAGATCGCGCGTCTCGCGCCGCGTGGTGTGCGTCGCGGCGTCCTGTGCCATCGGATGGCCGACGTACGTGACGGGTATGCCCGCCTCCTCGTACAGGGGCGCCTCGAACGGGAACAGCACGAGCATGCGGTTGACGCTCTGCCCGATCGTCGTCAGCCGCTCGCGCCGCCACGCCCACACCGACGGGCTCACGAAGTGGATCGTGCGCACGCCGGCGCGCTTCAGCTTGCGGCCGAGCCCCAGGTTGAAATCGGGTGCATCGACGCCGACGAAAAGCGGTATCTGCGTTTGCAGCAACCGCCGCCGAAGCTCGCGGCGGATGCGGATCAGCTCGGGCAGGTGGCCGAGCACCTCGACCAGGCCGCGCACGGCGAGCTTCTCGAGGGGGAACCACGCCTCGCAGCCCGCCGCCTCCATGCGCGGCCCGGCGATGCCGACGAAGCGCACCCGCGGCCATCGCTCGAGCACGGCGCGAATCAGGTTGGCGGCCAGCGCGTCGCCCGACGCCTCGCCGGCGACGATGCCTACGGTGACCGGCGTCACTACCGAACGATCCCGCGGCTCGACGCCGCGAGGAATTCCGCGAGCGGCGAAAGCACCGCCGCCTTGCCGGCGTCCGCCGCGATCTTCGCGCGCGCCTCCTCGAGCGGCATGTTCTCGCGGTAGAGCACCTTATAGGCGCGGCGGATCGAGAGGATGTCCTCCGGCGAGTAGCCGCGGCGGCGCAGGCCCTCGTTGTTGGTGCCGTGCGGCCGTGCGGGATAGCCCTGAACCGTGACGTACGGCGGCACGTCCTGCAGCACCACGGCGAACGCGGCGAGCATCGCGTGCGCGCCGACGCGGCAGAACTGGTGCACGCCCGCGAACGCGCCGAGCACGGCCCAGTCGCCGATGCGGACATGCCCCGCGATCTGCGCGTTGTTCGAGAAGGTCGTGAAATGGCCGACCACGCAGTCGTGCGCCACGTGCGTGTAGGCGAGGAACAGGTTGCCGTTGCCGATCAGCGTGTCGCCGCGGTCCTGCGCCGTGCCGGCGTGCACGGTCGCGTACTCGCGGAACGTGTTGTCGTCGCCGATGGTGGTCGTGGTCGGCTCGCCGCCGTACTTGCGGTCCTGCGCGATCTCGCCGATCGAGGCGAACTGGAAGATGCGGTTGCGCATGCCGAGGCGCGTGCGCGCGCCGATCACGACATGCGGGCCGATCACGCTCCCGGTGCCGATGACCACGTCCGGCCCGACGATGGAGTACGGACCGACGGCGACGTCGGGCTCGAGCTCGGCCGACGGGTCGATCACCGCACTCGCGTGGACGCGGGTCATGCAACCCTCATCGCGCGACGCCCAGCACGATCGTGGCTTCCGTGGCGAGCTCGCCGTCCACGCTCGCGCGCACCTCGAACTTACCGTCGGCATGCATCGTAGACTCGAGCACGAGGCGGTCACCCGGCACGACCTGCCGCTTGAAGCGCACGCCGTCCAGGGTGCGGATCGTGTCGGGCGCGGGCTGGCCCGAGCTCGCGGCGAGCAGTGTGGACAGTTGCACGAGCGCCTCGAGCACGAGCACGCCGGGCATGACGGGATAGCCGGGAAAGTGGCCCTGGAAATACGGCTCGTTGACCGTGACGCATTTCAGGCCGCGCGCCGACTGACCGGGCACGCATTCGTCCAGGCGGTCGATGAGAAGCGCGGGGTAGCGGCGCGGAAGGGTGTGTAGGAGCGCATCGAATTCGTCGAGCGTCACGGCGTGTCTCCTTCGTCGTCGCCGCCGCGTTGCGCGCCAAGCGCACGCTCGAGCGCCGCCACGCGCCGGGCGAGCGCGCGCAGGCGTCGCATCTCCACCGCCGTGTGCCGCCACTCGCTGCGCGTCATGAGCGGAAACGTCCCCGTGTACACGCCCGGCTCCGCGACGTTGCCCTGCACGGTCGCGGCGCCCATGATAACGGTCCCGTCGGGGATCGTGATATGGCCCGTGATCATGCACGCGCCACCGATCTGCACGTTGCGGCCGACGATCGTGCTGCCAGCGATGCCGGTGCAGCCGGCGATGGCGGAGTGCGCGCCGATCCGGCAGTTGTGGCCGATCATGATCTGGTTGTCGAGCTTGACGTCGTCCTCGATCACCGTGTCCTCGATCGCGCCGCGGTCGATGGTCGTATTGGCGCCGATCTCGCAGTCGGCGCCGATCACGACGCGCCCGACCTGCGGGATCTTGATCCAGCGCCCGTTCTCCTCCGCCATGCCGAAGCCGTCGGCGCCGATCACCGCGCCGGAATGCAGGATCGTGCGCGCGCCGACGACGCAGTTCGGATAGATGGCAACGTGGGCGTGCACGAGCGCGTCGTCGCCGATCTCGACCTCGTCGCCGATCGCCGCGTGCGCACCGATGGCCGCACGCGCGCCGATCTTTGCGCGAGCGCCGATCACCGCATACGGCCCGATCGACGCCGTGCGATCGACGCTCGCGCCCTCGCCGACGCGTGCCGTCGAGTCCACGCCCGGCCTGGCGGGAGGCGCCGGGTGCAGGAGCGCGGCCGCCTTCGCGTAGGCGGCATAGGGATTGGCGTGCACCAGCTTCGCCCCTTTCGCCGAGCCGGCATCGCCGGGCGACACGATCACCGCGGCGGCCCGGGTGGTCGCGAGCAGCGAGCGCATGCGCCCCTGGGAAAGGAACGTGAGCGCGTCGGGCCCCGCGCGCTCGAGCGTGCCGACGCGCGTGACGACGATATCGCCGTCACCGTCGAGTGTGGCTCCGATCTTCGCCGCGAGCTCGGCCAGTCTCATGCCGTGCCGCGCGCTCAGCCTACTTGTCGGCGAGCGCCTTGATGACCTTGTCGGTGATGTCGATGCGCTGGCTCGCGTACACCACCGGGTCCTGGATGATGAGGTCGAACTTCTCGGCCTCGGCGATCTGCTGGATCACCTTGTTCGCGCGCTCCTGCACGCCGGCGAGCTCCTCGTTGCGGCGCAGGTTCAAGTCCTCGCGGATCTCGCGCTGCATCCGCTGCAGGTCGCGCATCTGGTTCGCGAGGTCGCGCTCCTTGTTGCGGCGCTCCGCCTCGCCCATGGTCGGCCCGTCGCGGTCGAGCTGCGCCTGCAGATCGCGCACCTGCTTGGAAAGCTTCTGCTGCTCGGCGTCTCGCGCAGAGAATTCCTTCTCGAGCTTCTGCTGCGCGCGCTTGGCGGGCGCAGCGTCGCGGAACAGCCGCTCGGTGTTGACGAAGCCTATCTTGTAGTCGGCGCCGTCGGCGGCGTTCGCGCAAAGCGCGAACATGATCGCGATCAGGGACACGATGTGCTTCAAGCTTGTCTCTCTTTAGAACACCGTGCCGACCTGGAACTGGAAGCGCTGGATCTTGTCGGTCGGGATGCTGTTGAGGGGGATGGCATAGCTGAACTTGAGCGGGCCGATCGGAGAATTCCAGGCGAGGCCGACGCCGGACGAGAAGCGGAAATTTTCGAAGTCGGGTTGGAAGCCGTTCACGTAGATCTGTCCCGCGTCGAAGAATCCCGATATGCGCACCGAGCGATCGCCCTTGATCAGCGGGTAGAACAGTTCGGCGTTGCCGACGATCTTGCGCTTGCCTCCGAGCGTGTTGCCGTAGATGTCGCGGGGGCCGAGCGACCCGGCTTCGTAGCCGCGCACGGAGCCCACGCCGCCGGCGTAGAACGCCTTGAAGAACGGCAGCGGCTTGCCGTCGTAGCCGTCGCCGTACCCGATGTCGGCGCGCAGCATCAGCACGAAGTCCCCATACACCGGCCAGAACGCCTGGTTCAGGTACTGCAACTTGTAGTACGCGAGATCGCCGAACGGCAGCCCGACTTCGATCAGCGCGGACTGCAGCCGGCCGAACGAAGGATAGAGGATGTCGTTGCGGGTGTCACGCGACCAGCCGCCGGAGACGATGTAGCTGTTCGTCGAGTAGCCGAAGTCCTGGACGAACTGGTAGTAGATGGGCGGACTGTTGCTGAACAGCGACAGGTTGGTGTGCTCGTACCTCAGGCCGAGGTTGATGGTATCGATTTCCGAGACCGGAACGCCGAAGCCGACCGCCGCGCCGAGCGTGTTCGACGAGTACTGCGCGATGGACAGGCCGGTCGGGTCGATGTTCTTGTCGTAGAGCTCGAGGGTGCGCGACACCCCGTCCACCGTCCAGTACGGCTCGGTGTAGGTAAGCGAGATGGTGCGGTTGACCGAGCTCGTGTTGAGCGACAGGGCGAGCGCGTTGCCGGAGCCGAAGATGTTCTGCTGCGACACCGAGGCGTTGAACACGAGGCCTTCCGAGCTCGAATAGCCGACGCCCGCGAGGAGGTTGCCCGTGTTCTTCTCGGTGACGCTCACTTCCATGTCGACCTGATCGTTGGTCCCCGGCACGGGCGGCGTCTCGACGTTGACGCTGCCTTCCTCGAAGTAGCCCAGGCGCCGCACGCGCACCTTGGACCGCTCGATGCGCGTGCCGTCGTACCAGGCGCTCTCGAGCTGGCGCAGCTCGCGGCGGATCACTTCGTCGCGCGTCTTCGGGTTGCCGCTGATGTTGATCTTGCGCACGTAGACGCGGCGGCCGGAGTCGACGAAGAACGTGAAGGCGACGGTGTTCTTGGCCTTGTCGATGTCGGGCACCGCGTTGATGTTGGCGAACGCATAGCCGTCGGCGCCCATGCGCTCGCTCATCGCCTTCACCGACGCCTGCATCCTCGAGCGGGAGAACGTGTCGCCCGGCCTGACCTGGATCAGCGCCCGCAGCTCGGGCTCCGAGACCGCGAGGTCGCCGGCGATGTTCACGGCGGTCACCGTATAGGGCACGCCTTCGGTGAGGTTGATCGTGATATAGACGTCTTCCTTGTCTGGCGAGATCGACACCTGCGTGGAGTCGACGGCGAACTCGAGGTAGCCGCGGTTCTGGTAGAAGCTGCGCAGCGATTCGAGGTCCGCCTGCAGCTTCTGCTTCGAGTACTGGTCGTCCTTCGTATACCAGGACAGCCAGTTCGGCGTGGCCAGCGACATCTCGCTGCGCAGCTGCCGCTCGCTGAACGCCTTGTTGCCGACGATGTTGATGCGCGCGATGTTGGCGGTGTCGCCTTCCACGATGGTGAAGTTGAGCGCGACGCGATTGCGCTCCTGCGGCGTGACCGTCGTCTGCACGGTGGCTGCGTACTTGCCGCGCGTGATGTACTGGCGCTTCAATTCCTGCTCCGCCCGGTCGAGCGCGGAGCGGTCGAAGATGCGCGCCTCGGCGATGCCGATCTCCTTGAGCGCCTTCTTGATCGTGTCGGTGTCGAATTCCTTGTTGCCGACGAACGTGAGCGAGCTGATGGTCGGCCGCTCCGATACCGTCACGACAAGGATGTCGCCCTGCGCCTCGATCCGCACGTCGCGGAAGAATCCCGTGGCGTACAGCGCCTTGACCGCCTGCGCCACCTTCTCGTCGTCCACCCGCTCGCCGACCTTGATCGGCAGGTAGGAGAAGATCGTGCCTGCCTCGGTGCGCTGCACGCCTTCCACACGGATGTCGCGCACGGTGAACGGATCGAAGGCGAGGGCCGAGGCCGCCTGCAGGAGCGCCCACAGCGCGGCGGCGAGCGCAGGCACGACGCGGCGGCGCGGGCTCGCTTCGACAGGCATGGTGGGAGTAAGCCTCGGGCTTTGCGGCCAGGGGCCGTCAGAACAGGCGGGACACGTCATTGAACAGAGCTAAGGCCATCAGCACGGCAAGCATGGCCATGCCGATGCGCTGGCCGACCTCGAACGCGCGGTCGGATACGGGGCTGCCCTTGAATACTTCGGCGAAATAATACAGCAAATGCCCACCGTCCAATAGCGGAACGGGCAGCAGGTTCAGCACGCCGAGGCTGATGCTGATCAGCGCGAGATAGCCGACGAACGCGAGAGGGCCCGCCTGGGCCGACTGGCCCGCGAACTCCGCGAGCGTCAGCGGCCCGCTGATGTTCTTGAGCGACGCCTCGCCGATCACGATGCGGCCGAGCGTCTTCAGCGTGAACACCGAAAGCTCCCATGTCCTGCGCGCGCCCTGCTCCAGCGCCTGCACCGGTCCGTAACGCACCGTGATCGACAGGCGCTCCACGACCGCCGGATCCACCGTGAGCTTGAGGCCGGCGATGCCGATCGTGCGCCCGTTCTGCTCCGAAGCCTCGGGCGTGACGCGGACATCCTGTGTGGCGCCGGCGCGCTCGACGGTGAACGTGAGGGCGGTGCCCGGATGCGCGTTGGTGATCGCGGCGACGTCGCTCGGCGAACGCACCGGCGTGCCCTCGATCGCCGTGATGCGATCGCCCGCCGCGAGCCCGGCGCGCTCGCCCGGCTTGCCGGGGACGAGCTCGGCGATGAGCGGCGGCCCGAGATCGGTGCGAAGCCCGAGGATCGCGAGCGCGTTGCCTTCCCATTCCGACGGCGTGAGCTGGCCGATCGCGAGGGTCCTCTTCACGGGCGGATCGCCGGCGTGCGGACCCGCGGGCTCGACCGCCACCACGACGGAGTCCTGTCCCTGCGATTTCGTCATGCGCCAGCGCAGGTCCTGCCAGCTCCTGACCGCCTCGCCGTCGACGGCAACGACGACGTCGCCGGCGCGGATGCCCGCTGCCGCCGCCGCGGTGCCCGGCGTGGGATCGGCGAGAATCGCGCGCTGGCCCGGCACGCCCGCCATGAACGTAGCCGAGTACAGGACGACCGCGAGCAGCAGGTTGGCGATCGGACCCGCGGCGACGATCGCGATGCGCTTCCATACGCTTTGGCGGTTGAACGCGCGCGGGATGTCGGCGGGCGCGACGTCGCCTTCGCGCTCGTCGGCCATCTTCACGTAGCCGCCGAGCGGGATGGCGGACAGCGCCCACTCGGTGTCGTCGCGGCCGAGGCGGCGCGCCGCCACGATGCGGCCGAAGCCCACCGAGAAGCGCAACACCTTGACGCCGCACCAGCGGGCGACGATGTAGTGCCCAAGCTCGTGGAACACCACGAGCACGCCGAGGGTCACCAGGAACCCGACGACCTTGTAGGCAGCTTCGATCATGCCGCTACTCTACCCCGAACGGGTCGGGCGTCGAGCCAGGCCTGCGCAACGGCGCGCGCCTCGGCGTCGGCGCCGCGGGCATCGTCGAGGGTGGACACCGGGCGCACGGTTACGCGCGACAGCGTTTCGGCGCACGCCGCCGCGATATCGGTGAACGAGCCGCGGCCGCCGAGAAACGCTGCCACCGCGACCTCGTTGGCCGCGTTGAGAACGGCCGGCGCGGTGCCGCCCGCGCGAAGCGCTTCGTAAGCCAGTCGAAGGCACGGGAAGCGCGCAAGGTCGGGGGCTTCGAAGGTGAACGCCGCCAGGCGGGCGAGGTCGAGCTTCGCGACCGCGGTCTCGATGCGATCGGGGAAGGCGAGCGCCTGCGCGATCGGCGTGCGCATGTCGGGATTGCCGAGCTGCGCGAGCACCGATCCGTCGACGTACTCGACGAGCGAGTGGATCACGCTCTGCGCGTGGATGACGACCTCGATGGCGTCGCACGGGGCGCCGAACAGCCAATGCGCCTCGATCACTTCGAGACCCTTGTTCATCATCGTGGCCGAGTCGACCGAGATCTTGCGGCCCATCGACCAGTTGGGATGCTTGCACGCCTCGTCCGGCGTCACGGTCGCAAGCTCGTCGACCGGACGGGTGCGGAACGGACCGCCCGAAGCGGTGAGCAGGACGCGCCGCACGCCGGCGCGGACCGGATCGCGCGCGTAGTCCGCCGGCAGGCACTGGAAGATCGCGTTGTGCTCGCTGTCCACGGGCAGGAGCGTGGCGCCGCCGGCGGCGACCGCTTCCATGAAAAGCGCGCCGCCCATCACCAGCGCTTCCTTGTTGGCGAGGAGGATGCGCTTGCCCGCGCGCGCGGCCGCGAGCGTGGGGACAAGCCCCGCGGCGCCCACGATCGCCGCGAGCACGGTGTCGACCTCGGGGAGCGAGGCGACGGCGGCCAGCCCGTCGGGCCCGGCGAGCACCTCGGTGCGCACGCCGTCGCGCGCGAGCTCGCGCTGAAGCGCAAGCGCGGCATCGGCGTCGCCGAGCGCGGCGTAACGGGGCCTGAATCGGCGGCACAGCCCGCCGAGCTTGTCGGCGTTGGAGTGGGCCGCCAGTGCGGTGACCGTGAACCGCTCGCGATGCCGGGCCACCACGTCGAGCGTGGAGTCGCCGATCGATCCGGTCGCGCCGAGAAGTGTCAGGCTTCTCATTGCCTCATTTCACCAGGAACCATTGCGCGGCCAGCGCGACGACCGGCATCGCCGCGAGCAGCGCGTCGGTGCGGTCGAGGACGCCGCCGTGCCCGGGCAGGAGCGCACCGCTGTCCTTCACCCCCGCGTGGCGCTTGAGCAGCGATTCAAACAGATCGCCCACGACCGATATCGCGACGATGACGACGACGAACACGATCCATATCGCGATGGCCACATCCGTGACCGGCTCGCGGAACCCGGCGCGCGCCGCGAGCGGCACGAGCGCCGCGGCGTAGAGGGCCGCCGCGAACCATGCGCCGTACACACCTTCCCACGTCTTGCCCGGGCTGACCTGCGGCGCGAGCTTGTGGCGGCCGAAGGCGCGTCCCGCGAAATAAGCGGCGGTGTCGGCGATCCACACGATCGCCATGGCCGCGAGCACGAGCCACGGCGATCGCGCCTGCAGTTCGACCAGCGCCATCCAGGCTCCCATGAGCACGACGAATCCCACGACCGCCATCGGCAGCGCGGAGCGCGTCGGCCAGCGCGACACGACCCAAGGCGGCGCCACCGCGATCCAGAAAACGGTCGCGATGCCGCAGGCGGCGATCACCGTCGGTGCCGGCCAGCCGCGCGCGAACGCCGAGGCCGGCATGAACAGCAGCGCGAGCCCGACGAACAGCGTGATCACCACGAAGGCCACGCGCAGCGGCACGGCAAGGTCCACGAGACGCGACCATTCGTTGGCCGCGAACGCGATGACGAAAAGCGTCACGACGCCCCAGCCGCGCGGCGAGAGGAGGAACAGCGCCGCCAGCACGGCGGGGATCAGCACCGCCGCCGTGAGGATGCGCGTCTTGAGCATCTAGCTCACGCGCCTTGAGCCGCCTGCACCTGCTCGCTCGTGCGGCCGAAGCGACGCTCCCGATTGCGGTAGGACTCGAACGCCGCGTCGAGGGCCGCGGCGTCGAAGTCGGGCCAAAGAAGATCGGTGAAGTAGAGCTCGGCGTAGGCGAGCTGCCAGAGCAGGAAGTTACTGATGCGCTGCTCGCCGCCGGTGCGGATGAAAAGATCGGGCTCGGGGGCGTAGCTCATCGCAAGATACGGCTCGATCGCTTCCGGCGCGACCGGCGGACTGTCGACGTCCGTCGGATGATCCGCGAAGTAGCGCTGCGCCGCCTGCGCGATGTCCTGCCGCCCGCCGTAGTTCGCGGCGATGGTCAGCGTGAGGCGCGTGTTGCGCGCGGTGAGCGCCTCGCCCGCGGCGACGAGCTCGCGGATGGGCGCCGGGAAGCGGGCGATCTCGCCCACGACCTTGAAGCGGATCTCGTTCTCGTGGAGCTTCGCGACCTCCTGCTCGAGCGCGCGCAGGAACAGATCCATGAGGATCGACACCTCCTCGGCGGGCCGCCGCCAGTTCTCGCTCGAGAAGGCGAACAGCGTGAGGTATTCCACACCCCGCTCGATGGCCGCCCGCACGGTCGCGCGCACCGCCTCGACGCCGCGGCGGTGACCGGCCACGCGCGGCAGCAGGCGTTGCTTCGCCCAGCGGCCGTTGCCGTCCATGATGATCGCGACGTGGCGCGGCACGTCGCCCACGTGCGGGATCTCGCGCGTCGAGCTCTTGAACGGCATCGGTCAGATGGCCATGAGATCGGCTTCCTTCGCCGCCATGACCTTGTCAATGTCGGCGATGTAGCGATCGGTGAGCTTCTGCAGGTCCACCAGCGCGTGACGCTCGTCGTCTTCCGAGACCTCCTTGTCCTTCAAAAGCTTCTTGAGGTGCTCGTTCGCGTCGCGGCGGATGTTGCGAACGGCCACGCGCGCGGCCTCGGCTTCCTTGTGCACGACCTTGGTGAGCTCCTTGCGCCGCTCCTCGGTCATGGCAGGCATGGGGATGCGGATCACGTCGCCGGAGGTCGCCGGGTTGACGCCGAGGTCGGAGTCGCGGATCGCCTTCTCCACCACGGGGATCATCTTCTTCTCCCACGGCTGAACGGCGATCGTGCGCGCGTCGGCCAGCGTGACGCCGGCCACCTGGCTGAGCGGCATCTGCTGGCCGTAGTAGTCGACGTGAATGTGGTCGAGCAAGCCCGTGTGTGCGCGACCGGTGCGGATCTTGGCGAGGTCGTGCTTCAGCGACTCCACCGACTTGGCCATCCTCTGCTCGGCGGTCTTCTTGACGTCGTTGATGGACATGCCTTCTCCCGTGTCAGCAATGAACGAGTGTGCCCTCGTCGCCGCCCATCACGACGCGCTTGAGCGCGCCGGGCACGAAGATCGAGAATACCTTGAGCAGCATGTTCTGGTCGCGGCACAGCGCGAGCGCGGTGGCGTCCATCACCTTCAAGTTCTTGACGATCGCCTCGTCGAAGGTCAGCGTGAGGTAGCGGCGCGCCGCGGCGTCTTTCATCGGGTCGGCCGTATAGACGCCGTCGACCTTCGTGGCCTTGAGCACGATGTCCACCCCCATCTCGCGGCCGCGCAGCGCGGCGGCGGTGTCGGTCGTGAAGAAGGGGTTGCCCGTACCGGCGGCGAAGATGACGACCTTGCCCTCCTCGAGATGGCGCAGCGCACGCCCGCGGATGTACGGCTCGGCGACCTGGTCGATGCGCAGCGCCGACTGCACGCGCGACTCGACACCCGCGCGGCGCAGCGCGTCCTGCAGCGCGAGCGCGTTCATGAGGGTGGCCAGCATCCCCATGTAGTCGGCCGTCGCGCGGTCCATGCCGGCCGCGCCCGGGGCTACGCCGCGGAAGATGTTGCCGCCGCCGATGACGATCGCGATCTGCACGCCGGCGCGCAGAACCTCGGCGATCTCGAACACGATGCGGTCGATGGTCTCGCGCTCGATGCCGTAGGCGGACTCGCCCATCAGCGCTTCGCCGGAGAGCTTGACGAGGATCCGCTTGTAGGCCGGCTCGCCGGCCGGCTTGGCCACGGCGGAAGCGACGGGGGCAAGCGGCTGCGCAGCGGCGGGGTTCATGCAACGCTCCTCTTCATCAATGCCGAAAAAGGGTCAGACCCCATTACAAGGCCTGTCCCCTTTTTTGCTGCTCCCGGAAAATGGTGCCAGGCCTTGTAATGGGGTCTGACCCTATTTCCTAGGCCTTTGCCATCGCGGCCACTTCGGCCGCGAAGTCATCCTTTTTTTTCTCGATGCCCTCGCCCACTACGTAGAGCGTGAAGCCCTCGACCGTGGCTCCGCTGGCCTTCGCGAGCTGCTCCACCGTCTGCTTGCCGTCGCCTTTGACGAATGCCTGCGCGAGCAGCGTCACCTCGGAGAGGAACTTGGCGACTGCGCCTTCGATCATCTTCTCGACGATGTTGGCGGGCTTGCCCGATTCGGCGGCGCGGGCGGCGGCGATCTCGCGCTCCTTGGCGACGATGTCCGCGGGCACGCCCGACTTATCGACCGCGAGCGGCTTCGACGCCGCGATGTGCATCGCGAGATCCTTGCCGAGCTGCGCGTCGCCGCCGCTCACGTCGACCAGCACGCCGATCTTCACGCCGTGCACGTAGGAGGCGAGGATGCCCTTGGCTTCGCGCCGCGCGAAGCGGCGGATCGACATGTTCTCGCCGATCTTCTGCACGAGCGCCGTGCGCCGCGCCTCGATCGTATCGCCGGAGGCGAGCTTGCGCTCGCCGAGCGCCGCCACGTCGGCCGGGTTGTCGCGGGCGACGACCTGCGCGACTTCCTGCGCGAACGCCTTGAAGTCGTCGTTACGGGCGACGAAATCGGTCTCGCAGTTGACCTCGACCATCGCGCCGGTCTTGCCGTCCGGGGCCACCCACAAGCCGATCACGCCTTCCGCCGCCACACGGCTCGCGGCCTTCGACGCCTTGGCCCCCGACTTGATGCGCAGGAGGTCCTCGGCCTTGGCCATGTCGCCGCCGCTCTCGCTCAGCGCCTTCTTGCACTCCATCATTCCGAGACCCGTGCGCTGGCGCAGGTCCATCACCATGCTTGCGGAGATTTCCGCCATCTGCCTACCTCGTCATCACTGAATTTGCTAAGGCGCCGCTCGCGCCGCAGGACCCGCCGTCGGGCCGTTTCACGCCGCGGCGTCTTCCTGCACCTCGACGAATTCGTCGCCGGTCGAAGCGATCTCCTGCACGACCGTGCTCTTGCCTTCCAGCACGGCGTCGGCCACACCACGCGCGTACAGGCGAATGGCGCGACTCGAGTCGTCGTTGCCCGGGATCACGTACGAGATGCCGTCGGGCGAGTGGTTGGTGTCCACCACCCCGATGATGGGGATCTTGAGCTTCTGCGCCTCGGTCACCGCGATCTTGTGGTAGCCGACGTCGACCACGAACATGGCGTCGGGCAGCGCGTTCATATCCTTGATCCCGCCCAGGCTCTTCACGAGCTTGTCGAGCTCGCGCTTGTGCGAAAGGGCTTCGCGCTTGCTCATGCGGTCGAAGGTGCCGTCGGTCGCCATCTGCTCCAGGTCCTTCAGGCGCTTGATCGACGCCTTCACGGTCTTGAAGTTGGTGAGCATCCCGCCCAGCCAGCGGTGGTCGACGAACGGCATGCCGGCGCGCTGGGCCTCCTCGGCGACGATGTCGCGCGCTTGGCGCTTGGTGCCCACGAACAGGATGGTGCCGCGGTTGCTCGCCAGTTGCCGTACGTACTTCATGGCGTCCTGGTACATCTGCATCGTCTTCTCGAGGTTGACGATGTGGATCTTGTTGCGCTGGCCGAAGATGAACTCCGCCATCTTCGGGTTCCAGTAGCGGGTCTGGTGGCCGAAGTGGACCCCGGCTTCCAGCATCTGACGCATCGTGACCGACATTGCCTCTTCCTTCCTATCAGGGTTGGGTCTGACATCCGCGGATAGTCCCGGTCGAGGGACACCCCAAAGCCCGCGGATGCGTGGATGGCCCGGCCGGGGATTTCGCTGATTCCCAAACGGGCCGCTAGCCGAGCTAACTTGTTATTCTAGCACGATTTGCGCTCCTTCCGCCATCGGCGCGCCGCCCCGCCGGCACTTGTCAGGCGGGCGCTTCGGACCCATCGTTACGGCATGGCCTCCGCTCCACACACTCCCGTACTGACCCGGCCCCGAGTCGCCGCCCTCGGCTTCGACGGCGGCGACGCCGCATCGTTCCTGCACAATCAGGTATCCACCGACGTCGAAGCGATGGCCGTCGGTGCAGCGCGTTGGACGAGCTACAACTCGCCCAAAGGCCGCATGCTCGCGACGTTGCTGCTTTGGCGCCGTTCCGCGGACGGCTTCGCGGCGTTCGTCGCCTCCGATCTCGCCGAGGCGTTGCGCAAACGCCTGTCGATGTTCGTACTGCGCGCGAACGTCAAAGTGGCGGACCTGGCGGGGGTCGTGCTGGGGGTCGGCGGGCCCGGCGCCCAGTTGGCGGTCGAAGACGCGTTCGGGCGCGCACCCGAGCCCGGCCACGGTGCCGCGCTCGAAGCCGCCGACGTCGTCGCAACCCCCGATGGAAGATATCTCGTCCGCATCGCCCCGGAGCGCGTCGACGCCGTGCGCGCGCGGCTCGCCCTGCCGGAGGCGCCGCACGACCGCTGGGACTGGCTCGGCATCCGGGCTGGCGTGCCCTGGGTCGCCAACGCCACGCAAGACCTCTTCGTTGCGCAGACGGCGAACTACGACCTCGTCGGCGGCATCGATTTCCGCAAGGGCTGCTACCCGGGCCAGGAGATCATCGCCCGGGTGCAGTACCTGGGCCGCCTGAAGGAGCGCCTCTTCGCGTTCCATGTCGACGGCGATCCGCCCGCGCCGGGGTCGCGACTGCTCGCCGGATCCGAAGCGATCGGTACGGTCGTCAACGCCGCCGCCGCCCCCGAAGGAGGGAGCGATCTTCTCGCCGTCGTTTCCTGGGCTGCCGCCGCGGCCGGCGGCCTTCGTACGAGCGAGGGGTCCGCGCTGACGCCCCTCGCGCTGCCGTACGCCGTGCCCGAGCCCGCGGCGCCGTCGCGCGTCAAGCTTTAGCCGCGCATCGACCGATGTGCCTCGTCGTCGTCGCGCTTCGCGCGCACCCGGCGTACACGCTGGTGCTCGCCGCGAACCGTGACGAGTTCCACGCGCGTCCCGCGGCGGCGGCGGAATGGGGACGCGACGGCGCCTTTGCCGGGATCCTCGCGGGCCGCGATCTCTTCGCGGGCGGCACCTGGCTGGGCGTGCGCCGCGACGGGCGCTTCGCGCTGGTCACCAACGTGCGCGACGGCAAGCCGCAGGACCCGGCGGCGCGCTCGCGCGGCGAGCTTGTTCCGCGCGTGCTCGACGCGAGCGGCATCGACGCGGCGTTTGCGGCGATCGCAACCGACGGCGCGCGCTACAACGGCTTCAACCTCCTCGCCGGCGACACGTCGGGCGCGGCGTGGATGTCCAATCGAAGCGCGGCCACGCGCCGCATCACCGGGGGCACGCACGGGCTTTCGAACGCGCTCCTCGACGTGCCGTGGCCCAAGATCGTTCGCACCGAGGCGCGCCTGCAGGCGTGGGCGGCGCGTGCAGACGCGGACGTCGCGCCGCTCTTCGCCGCGCTCGCCGACCGCGAGCCCGCGCCGGACCAAGAGCTCCCGTCGACCGGCGTCACGCTCGAGCGGGAGCGGCTCCTGTCGTCGCCGTTCATCGTGAGCGAGACGTATGGCACGCGGTGCTCGACCGTGTTCACGGTCGACCGCGTGGGCCGTGCCCGCTTCCACGAGCGCAGCTTCGCGCCCGATGGCGGCGCAACCGGCGACGCGATCGAAACGTGGACGCTAGCGCGCTAGCCTCCGCGCCATGGTCTGATGCGGAATGCCGGCCTCGATGAACGCCTCGCCGGTCGGCTCGAAACCGAAGCGGGCGTAGAACGGCATCGCGTGCGTCTGCGCGTTGAGCAGCACGCGCGTGTCGCCGCGCGCTCGCGCGACCTCCACGAGATGCGTGAGCAGGGCGGCGCCCACGCCCTGGCCGCGCCAGTCGGACAGCACCGCGACGCGGCCGATGTGGCCGTCCGGGAGCAGGCGCGCGCAGCCGATCGGCACGCCCTCGCGATCCTGCGCAAGCGCGTGGAGGCTGACCGGGTCGAACTCGTCCCACTCGAGCTCTTCGGGAATGTTCTGCTCGACGATGAACACCGCCGCCCGCACGGCGCGAAGCTTCGTCCCTTCGCCGGTCCAATCCACGGTGCGCACTCGGAAGCCTTGCGCGGATTCAATCGACATAGCCGGAGAACGCGAGCGTGGCCGCGCCGCCGCGCACGAGAAGGTCGAGACGGCCGCCGACCGGCAGCGTCAACTTGTCGGGCACGTGGCCGAACGGCAGGCCGGTGAAGATCGGGGCCGCGCAGACGCCGCGCATGTGCGCTACCGCCGCCGCGACGTCGTAGCCGCCGTCGTTCGGCGACAATGCGTACTCGGTGAACTGTCCGAGCAGAATCGCGCGCTGCCTCGCCAGCACGCCGGCGTGATGAAGCTGGTAGAGCATGCGCTCGATTCTATAGGGCGTCTCGCCGACGTCCTCGAGGAAGAGGATGCCGCCGTCGATCTGCGGGAAATGCGGCGTGCCGCAGAGATGGGCGACCATCGCGAGGTTGCCGCCCCACAGCGTTCCCGAGCACACGACATCCGGGCCATCGAGGTCGCACGAGACCTCGTAGCGCGGCTGATCGAGCAGGCCGAAGCAGCGATCGAAAGTGAAGGCCGACGGCTGCGTTGCGCCGAAATCGCTCACCACCGGTCCCGCGAAGGTGACCATCCCCGCGTGCGCGAGTGCAGCGAGCTGGAACGCCGTGAAATCGCTGTAGCCGAGCCACTGCTTGCGCGCCGCAGCGAGCGCGCGGAAGTCGAGCCGCCGCAGGAGCCGCGTCCAGCCGTAGCCGCCGCGCAGCGCGATGGCGAGGTCCACCGCCGGGTCGTTCGCCATGCGCAGCACCGCGGCCAGCCGCTCGTCGTCGCTCGCGGCGAAGCGCTGCAGGCGGGTGCGGCACGTCGGGTCGACGGTGACGGACTCCCACATCGCGGTCAGGCGCGTGGCGGCGCGGTCGACGGCGGCGGGATCGAGCGCGAACCCCGACGGCGCGTACAGGCCGACGCCTTGCGGTCGTTTCACGTCAGCGCCGGGCCGCGAAGAAGTCGGACAGCAGGCGAGCGCACTCCTCCTCGAGCACGCCGCCGACGGCCGTCGCGTGATGGTTGATGCGCGCCTCGTCGAAGAGGTCGATCACCGACCCGCAGGCACCCGACTTGGGGTCGCGCGCGCCGAACACGACGTGCGCGATACGCGCGTGGAAGATCGCGCCCGCGCACATCGCGCACGGCTCGAGCGTGGTGAACAGATCGCAACCGACGAGGCGGTAGTTTCCGACCGTGCGCGCGGCGTCGCGCAGCGCCGCGATCTCGGCGTGCGCGGTCGGGTCGCTGTGGGAGATCGGCGCGTTGCCGCCGCGCCCGATCACCTGACCGTCGCGCACGACCAGCGCGCCCACCGGCACCTCGCCGCGCGCGGCGGCGGCGCGCGCAAGCGCGAGCGCCTCGCCCATCCAGGCTTCGTCACTGGTCGGAGCGGCCATCGCCTGCCACGACCACCGCATCCGCCTCGATCTCGACCAGGATCTCCGGCGCGATGAGCTTCGCGACCTCGACCATCGTGCACGCCGGCCGAATGTCCGCGAAGGCCTCGCCGTGCGCCCGCCCGACCGCTTCCCACTGCGCGATGTCGGTGACGAAGATGCGCGTGCGCACGACGTCCGTCAGGCGCGCCCCGGCGCGCTCGAGGGCGCTTTGGAGGTTCGCGATGACCTGCTTCGTCTGGGCGTAGGGATCGCCGGCGCCGACGATGCCTCCCTGCCCATCCGTTGCGGTCGTGCCCGAAACGTAAACGCTGTCGCCCATCCGCACGGCACGCGAGTAGCCCACGACCGGCTCCCAAGGCGTCCCCGAGGCGATGTTCTGGCGCTTCATGCGGCGCTCTGGGGCTTCGCCCACTGCGCCTTCCTGGCGGCGCGCCGCATCGCGTCTTGCGCACGCGCCTCGCCCACCAACGCGGCAAGGTCGTGGCCGGCGAGGCAGGCCATGGCGCTCGCGATCTCCGCGCGCGGCGTGCCGAGGGTGTAGGCGCGGCCGAAGCCGTCGCGCGCGAGCACGCCGTTGTCGACCAGCCAGCGCCGCAGCTCGACGTGATCGACCGCGAGCATGGCACCGGCGCCCGCGAGCCACGTCTTCAACCGCTCGTTCACGACGCGCTCGGTATAGGTCTCGCCTTGGGCGAATGCGCACCCGGCCGCGGCCAGCACGAGCGCGAAATCGTCCGGGTTGGCGGTGGCGATGGTGCCGAGCGACACGTGCTGGCGGGGCGCGAGCACCTTCAGGCGTCCAAGCAGCCGATCCGCCGTGAGGGGGGTCATGCCGGCCTCCTTCGTCAAAGAGCGTGATTCTACCGTCGCAGGCGCTGCGCGGGCGTCGGCGGCAGCCTACACGCGCACGCGCATTCTTCCGACGCATTGTTCCAACGCCCGCCGAAATTCGCGCGCCGCGCCCTCGGCCACACTGTCGGCCAGCGAACGAGCTCGTTCGCGTCTTATTCGGAGGCGAATGACATGAAGCTTACCCATGCGATGCAGTGTGCGAGCGCCGTGACCCTTGCGCTCGTGTTGTCGACGTCGTACGCCGCGGGCGACACGCCGGCGGCGAACCAGAATTCCGGCATGACCGGCAAGGAAAAGGCGACCGCGATCGGCGCGGGGACCGGCGCCGTGGCCGGGGCAGTCGTGGGCGGACCGGTGGGCGCCGTCGTCGGCGGTGTGGCCGGCGGCGTGATCGGCCACGAAGGCACCGACGCGAACGGGCACATCACGTCGACGGGGTCGGGTGCGGCGCGCGCGCCGGACGGCACGGTGAAAAGCGCGCAGGCCGCACTCGAGCAACAGGGCTACAGCCCCGGTGCGATCGACGGCCAGATGGGCCCGAACACGCGCAACGCCCTCGTGAAGTTCCAGCAGGACAAGGGGCTGACCCAGTCCGGGACGCTGGACGGAGCCACGCTGGCCGCGCTGGGCGTGAAGTAAGGCGTCCGACGCGAGGCGGCGCGACGCCCCGGCGTACCGCCGGGCGCGCGCCCTCTTCACGTCGTCATCGACGCCTCACGCACCGCTCGGCGACCCAAGATCGAAGCGGTCGAGGTTCATCACCTTGCTCCAGGCCGCGACGAAATCGCGGACAAACTTGTCCTTGGCATCCGCGGACCCGTAGACCTCGGCGAGGGCGCGCAGCTGCGAGTTCGAGCCGAACACGAGGTCCACGCGCGTCCCGGTCCATTTGACCTTGCCGGTGGCGCGATCGCGGCCTTCGAAGACGTCCTGGGCGTCCGACGTCGCCTTCCACTCCGTGCCCATGTCGAGCAGATTGACGAAGAAATCGTTGGTCAACGCCCCGGGGCGGTCGGTGAACACGCCGTGCTTCGACTGCCCGACGTTGGCGTCGAGCGCACGCAGGCCGCCGACGAGCACGGTCATCTCGGGCGCGGTCAGCGTCAGCAGCTGGGCCTTGTCGACGAGAAGCGCCTCGGCGGGGACCGCGAAGCGGGCCTTCTGGTAGTTGCGGAAGCCGTCGGCAACCGGCTCGAGCACGGCGATCGACGTGACGTCCGTCTGCGCTTGCGTGGCGTCCGTGCGTCCCGGTGTAAACGGAACCTTCACTTCGACGCCGGCATTCTTCGCGGCCTGCTCCACCCCTGCGCAGCCGCCGAGGACGATGAGGTCGGCGAGCGAAACCTTCTTGCCGCCCGTCGCGGTCCTATTGAATTCGCCTCGCGTGCCTTCGAGCGTCTCGAGGACCTTCGCGAGCCGGGCGGGCTGGTTGGCCTCCCAGTCCTTCTGCGGCGCAAGGCGGATGCGCGCGCCGTTCGCACCACCGCGCTTGTCGGAGCCGCGGAAGGTGGACGCCGATGCCCAAGCGGTGGAGACGAGCTCCGGGATCGTGAGTCCCGACCCGAGGAGCCTGCGCTTCAGCGCGGCGATGTCCTGCGCATCGATCAGCGCGTGATCGACCGCGGGGACGGGGTCCTGCCAGATCAGGTCTTCCGCAGGAACCTCCGGGCCGAGATAGCGCGCGCGAGGACCCATGTCGCGGTGCGTCAGCTTGAACCACGCCCGCGCGAAAGCGTCCGCGAACTCGTCAGGATTCTCCATGAAGCGGCGCGAGATCTTCTCGTAGGCGGGGTCGAACCGCAGCGAGAGGTCGGTCGTCAGCATCGTCGGGACACGGCGCTTCGTCTTGTCGAAGGCGTCCGGGATGAGGCCCGCGCCCGCGCCGTTCTTGGGCTGCCACTGGTGCGCTCCGGCCGGGCTCTTCGTGAGCTCCCATTCGTAGCCGAACAGGTTCCAGAAGAAGTTGCCGCTCCACTTGGTCGGCGTGGTGGTCCAGGTGACTTCCAGGCCGCTCGTGATCGCGTCGGCGCCCTTGCCCGTGCCGAACGTACTCGCCCAGCCGAGTCCCTGCGCTTCGATCGCGGCGGACTCGGGATCGGCGCCCACGTTGGAGGCGGGTCCGGCGCCGTGGGTCTTGCCGAAGGTGTGGCCCCCGGCGATCAGCGCGACGGTCTCTTCGTCGTTCATCGCCATGCGCGCGAAGGTCTCGCGGATGTCCCTCGCCGCGGCGATCGGATCGGGATTGCCGTTCGGGCCTTCGGGGTTGACGTAGATCAGGCCCATCTGCACGGCGCCGAGCGGATTTTCGAGGTCGCGATCGCCGGAGTAGCGCTTGTCGTCGAGCCACTTGGTCTCCTTGCCCCAGTAGACGTCCTGGTCCGGCTCCCACACGTCTTCGCGCCCGCCGCCGAATCCGAACGTCTTGAAGCCCATCGTCTCGAGCGCGACGTTGCCGGCGAGGATCATCAGGTCGGCCCACGAGATCTTCCGGCCGTACTTCTGCTTGATCGGCCAGAGCAGCCGCCGCGCCTTGTCGAGGCTTACGTTATCCGGCCAGCTGTTGAGCGGCGCGAAGCGCTGCTGCCCGCGGCCCCCACCGCCGCGGCCGTCGCCGGTTCGGTAGGTCCCGGCGCTGTGCCACGCCATGCGAATGAACAACGGACCGTAAGGGCCGAAGTCCGCCGGCCACCAGTCCTGCGAATCGGTCATCAGCGCCGCGAGGTCCTTCTTTACGGCGGCGAAGTCGAGACGCTTGAATTCTTCGGCGTAGTCGAAGTCCTCGCCCATCGGGTCGGACTTGGAGGAATGCTGGTGCAGGAGATCGAGCCTCAACTGGTTTGGCCACCAGTCCTGGTTCGTCGTGCCGCTGCCGGCAGCGGGGTGGAAGGGGCATTTGGCTTCATTTGACATATGTTATCTTCGTCCTTTCGATTT
>DATJXV010000043.1:0-21640 GCA_035499955.1 Casimicrobiaceae bacterium | reverse complement strand
CCTTGAAGATCTTGTCGGTGTAATACGCAGCGCGGCGGCGGTGCGCGGCGAGGCTCGTGCCGAACGACACGAGCGCACCGGCCTTGACATACTCTCGCAGCGGCGCGACCGTTGGCAGCCTGCGCCTGATTGCGAAGTCGGCGATCGCGTGCGCATACTCGAGCGTGACGCTGTCCCAGCACAGGGCGAGCGCGTCGGGCGCGTCCTTCGCGATCGTCGAGAAGGCGCGCTCGACCTCGTTCGCGTCGCCGACGTCGATCGTCCGCACTTGAATTTTCATCGCGACGGCCGAGGCTCGGATTTCCGCAAGACACGCCGCGTTTCCCGGATTCGCGGGATTCCACATCACGATGAGCCGAGCGAGCCGCGGCACGAACTGCCGCAGCAGGTCCAGGCGCTTTCCCCACTGCTCCTCGCTGGTGCTCGACAAACCCGTCACGTTGCCGTTGGGCCTTCCAAGGCTGGACACGAGACCCGCCTTGACGGGGTCCGATCCGAACTCGGTCGCGATAATCGGAATGGAGGTCGTCGCCTTCTTCGCCGCAAGCGCCGCGGAGTCACCTACCGTCACGATCACGTCGACCTTCATCTTGACAAGTTCGTCGGCCAGCTCGGGTAGCCTCTCGGACTTGCCCCCACCGTAGCGGAATTCGACGGCCACGTTCTTTCCGTCGACGTATTTCCAGTCGCGCAACCCCTGGCGGAAGTCCGCGCCGGGAATCTCGTTCGTCGGCGGGTTGCCCTGCGCGAGCACGCCGATGCGATACGACTTCGCCGGCGGCGCGAGTGGTGCGGCGGCGGCGAGCGCGAAGAGCACGCACCCCAAGCCCGCTGCGAACCCGTGACACACGCGCGCCCGAACATTCACGACGTTCTCACCTCCCGCAAGATGCCGATCGCAGACGCTCCCTCAGACAGGAGCGTAGCAGACCGGGGGCCCGGCGACCCTACTTGGACGAGCGGGATTGCAGGCTCGGATCCGGCGGCCGCGGCTCGCCGTTCACATACGCCGCGACGTCCCACGCGTCCTGATCGCTCAGCGTGCCGCCCTGCCCGGCCGGCATGTTCGCCTTGATGAACGCGGCCGCGGTGGGCACGCGGGCCATGCCCGCACCCGCGTTGTACGACTCGCTGCCCCATACGGGCGGAAACGCGTACCTGCCGTCCTGCTTGAGCCCGCCGCCGCCGGCCTGGTGGCACGCGGCGCAGTGCGCGGTGTACACGGCGCGACCGCGTGCCGCGCTCGGCGGCTGCGGCGCGTCCGCAATCGGCGGATAGCCGCGGCCCGCAAGGTAGGCGCCAACCGGCGCGCCCGTCGCCATCCAATGCGAGTACGCGATGAGGCCGGTGATGACGGCACTGTCCAGCGGCGGCGTGCGGCCGTTCATCGAGAAGAGGAAGCAGTCTTCGACACGCCTGCCGAAGGTGTCGACCTGGTTGTCCTTCGGGAAGAAAGCGGGGAAGGCGACGTACGCCGCCCACATCGGCGCCGAACCGGCGAGACGCCCCGCGTCGAGATGGCAATCGCTGCAGTTCAATCCGTTGCCGACGTAGGGCTTCGCGTAGCGCTGCGTATCGACGAAGACGTCGCGGCCGAGGCGCACCATGGCGCCGAACGGCGTGTCGGGAATCGCGTCGGGCTCAGGTGGGGTGAACTTGACCTGCTCCGCGGGCGGCGGCGGCGCGGGCAGGGGATCGGCGAGCGCGCACGCGGCGAACGCGCCGGCGAGCGCGAGCGCGGCGGACTTCACGGCCGATTCTGCTTGAGAACGGACAGCGGCAGCAATTCGCCCACGTCGATGCGCGGCCGGCCGGGCTCGGCGACGGCGAGCGGCGTGGTCGCGCGCATCGTGGCGAGGCTGCGACGCGTGAGCTCCTGGTAGCTTCTCGTGCCTTCGATCTTCCAGGCGAGCTCCTGTTCGGTCAGCGCGCGCACGATCTTGCCGGGGACGCCGGCGACGAGCATGCGCGGCGGCACCACGAAGCCCGCCTTCACGAACGCCATCGCTGCGACCATCGCCGATTCGCCGATCACCGCGTTGTCGTTGACCACCGCGTTCATGCCGACGAGCGCGTTGCGCTGGACGATGCAACCGTGCAGCACCGCGCCGTGCCCGATGTGGCCTTCCTCCTCGACGATGGTGTCCGTCCCCGGGAAGCCGTGCATGACGCAGCTGTCCTGCAGGTTGGCGCCGGCGCGCACCTCGAGGCGGCCGAAGTCGCCGCGCAGGCTCGCGCACGGGCCGATGTAGGCGCCGGGGCCTACGACCACGTCGCCGATCAGCACCGCAGACGGGTGCACGAACGCTGTGGGGTCGACCACCGGCGTGATGCCGTCGATCGCGTACACGGTGAGCTGCATGCTTTCGTCCCCTTGTTAACCAACCCAGCGACGCGCATTGCGGAACATGCGCATCCAGGGCGAGGCGTCGCCCCAGCCGTCAGGATGCCACGACATCTGGGCGCTGCGGTGCACGCGCTCCGGGTGCGGCATCAGGATCGTGTAGCGCCCGTCCGGCGTCGTGAGTCCGGTGATCCCCTGCGGCGACCCGTTGACGTTGTACGGATAAGCTTCTGTCGCGCGGCCCTGGTTGTCCACGAAGCGCATCGCGACCAGCGGCCGGGCGGCGGCAAGCGCCGCCTCGTCGTGGAACTCGGCGTAGCCTTCGCCGTGCGCCGTCGCGACGGGAATGCGGCTTCCTTCCATGCCGGCGAAGAAAAGCGAAGGCGAGCGCATGATCTCCACCAGCACGTAGCGGCCCTCGAACTGCTCCGACTTGTTGCGCACGAAGCGCGGCCAGAGCGCAGCGCCGGGGATCATGTCGCGCAGGCTGCCCATCATCTGGCAGCCGTTGCATACGCCGAGCCCGAAAACCTCACCGCGGGCGAAGAAGGCTTCGAATTCGTCGCGCACGTTCGGATTGAAGCGGATCGACTTCGCCCAGCCTTCACCGGCGCCCAGCACGTCGCCGTAGGAAAAACCGCCGCACCCGACGACGCCCTTGAACTCGGACAGGGAATGGCGTCCGGCGGCGAGGTCGCTCATGTGGACATCGTACGCGTCGAAGCCCGCCCGATCGAACGCCGCCGCCATCTCCACCTGGCCGTTGACGCCTTGCTCGCGCAGGATCGCGACCCTCGGCCGCGCACCCGTGGCGATGTAGGGCGCCGCGATATCGTCCTCCGGATCGAAGGCGAGGCGCGGCGACAGGCCCGGGTCGGCCGCATCGAGGATGCGCGCGTATTCGGCGTCGGCGGCGTCGGGATTGTCGCGCAAGCGCTGCAACGCGTGCGTCGTCGACGACCACGCCCGGTGCAAGTCGACGCGCGACTCGTCGAGGACGATGCCCCCGCGATGCGCGAACCGGATGCGTTCGCCGGCGATCGGCGCGCCGAGGTCCGCGATCGCCAACCCCGTGGCGCGTGCCCCCTGCGCAATCGCGTCGACATCGCCCGCACGCGCCTGCACGACCGCCCCCAGCTCTTCGGCGAACAGCGCAGGCAACGGCGCGCCCTCGAGCGCCACATCGAGCCCGCAGCGCGAGGCGAACGCCATCTCGGTCAGCGCGGCGAAGAGGCCGCCGTCGGAAACGTCGTGGTAGGCGAGGATCTGCGAGCGGTGCCGCTGGATCAGCGCGAAGAACGCGGCGAGGAGCGCGGGATCCTCGAGGTCCGGCGCCTCGTTGCCGAGCTGGCCGTAAACCTGCGCGAGCGCCGAGCCGCCGAGCCTGCGGCGCCCTTGCGCAACGTCGATCAGGAGCAAGCGGGTATCCCCTGCGTCGAAGCGCAACACAGGCGTGAACGTCGAGCGTACATCGCGGACGGGTGCGAACGCAGAGACGATGAGCGAGATCGGAGCCGTGACCGCGCACTCGGTTCCGCCGTCGCGCCACGTGGTGCGCATCGACATCGAGTCCTTGCCGACGGGGATCGCCACGCCGAGCCGGATGCAGGTCTGCAGCGCGACCGCGCGCACGGTGTCGTAAAGCGCGGCGTCTTCGCCCGGGTGACCTGCGGGCGCCATCCAGTTCGCGGAGAGCTTCACGTCGCCGATCGCGGCGACGTCGGCGGCTGCGAGGTTCGTGATCGCCTCGGCCACCGCCATGCGCCCCGAGGCGGGGGCATCGATGAGCGCGACCGGCGAGCGCTCGCCCATCGCCATCGCCTCGCCGCGATACCCCTCGTAGTCCATGAGCGTCACCGCGACGTCGGCGACCGGCACCTGCCACGGCCCGACCATCGGGTCGCGCGAGCACAGTCCGCCCACCGTGCGGTCGCCGATGGTGACGAGGAACGTCTTGTCCGCCACCGCGGGGAGCTGGAGCACGCGGTAGGCGGCCTCCCTCACGTCGACGCTCGACAAATCGAGCGGAGGAAGCGCCCGCGCGACATGCCTGACCTCGCGCGTCATCTTCGGTGGCTTGCCGAGAATCACGTCGAGCGGGACGTCGACGGGGCGGTCGTGGAAATGATCGTCGGACACGACGAGCCGGCCTTGCGCATTCGCCGTGCCGATCACCGCGAACGGGCAGCGCTCGCGCTCGCAGATCGCGGTGAAAGCAGGCAGCGACGGCGGCGCGATCGCGAGCACGTAGCGCTCCTGCGCCTCGTTGCACCAGATCTCGCGCGGCGCCATGCCCGGCTCTTCCGATGGAATCTCGCGCAGATCGAACGTGCCGCCGGCGCCGCCGCCGTGCACGAGCTCGGGCAGCGCGTTCGACAGGCCCCCGGCGCCGACGTCGTGGATCGACAGAATCGGATTGGCGTCACCGAGCTGCCAGCAGCGGTCGATCACCTCCTGCGCGCGGCGCTCGATCTCCGCGTTGCCGCGCTGCACGGAATCGAAGTCGAGGTCGGCGGCGTTAGCGCCGGTGGCCATCGACGACGCCGCGCCGCCGCCCATGCCGATGAGCATGCCGGGGCCGCCGAGCTGGACGAGCAACGTGCCGGCGAGCAACGCCTTCTTGTGCGTATGCTCGGCGCGGATGTTGCCGACCCCGCCGGCGATCATGATCGGCTTATGGTAGCCGCGCCATTCGCCCGCGACTTCCTGCTCGAAGGTGCGGAAGTAGCCGGCGAGGTTGGGCCGCCCGAACTCGTTGTTGAACGCGGCGGCGCCGATCGGTCCCTCGATCATGATCGACAGCGCGGACGCGATGCGGTCGGGCTTGCCGCATGTCTGCTCCCACGCGTGCGTCAGCCCCGGGATGCGTAGGTTGGACACGCTGAAGCCGACAAGGCCCGCCTTCGGCTTGGCGCCGATGCCGGTCGCACCCTCGTCGCGGATCTCGCCGCCCGAGCCGGTCGCCGCGCCGGGAAACGGCGCGATCGCGGTCGGATGGTTGTGCGTCTCCACCTTCATCAGCGTGTGCGTAAGCTCGCGCGCCGCGGCGTACTTGCCGGCCTCGCGCGGATGAAAGCGCGCCACCGTCGCGCCCTCCATGACCGCCGCGTTGTCGGAGTACGCGACGACCGTGCCCGCGGGATGCGCGCGATGCGTCTCGCGGATCATGCCGAAGAGGCTGCGCTTCTGCGCCTCGCCGTCGACGATCCAGTCGGCGTTGAAGATCTTGTGGCGGCAATGCTCGGAGTTGGCCTGCGCGAACATCATGAGCTCGACGTCGGTTGGGTCGCGCCCCAGGCGGCGGAAGCTCGCCGCGAGGTAGTCTATCTCGTCGGGCGCGAGCGCCAAGCCGAGGTCCGCGTTCGCTTGCTCGAGAGCGCCGCGACCTTGTGCGAGCAGCGCGATCGTCGACAGCGGTCGCGGCGGGTAGTGCGCGAACAGCTTCGAGGCATCGCGCAAGTCGTCCAACACTGCTTCCGTCATGCGGTCGTGCAGGAGCGGCAGCAGCGCCGCTCGATCCATGGCGGCAAGCCGAGCGGCGTCGCGCGTGGCTACACGATAGAGGACGCCGCGCTCGATGCGCGTGACCGCATCGAGGCGGCAATTGCGGGCGATGTCGCTGGCCTTGGACGACCACGGCGAAATAGTCCCGGGCCGCGGCACGACCAGCAGCGGCGTGCCCGCGCCGGAGGATTCGCTATCTTCAGGTCCGTAGGTCAGAAGCTGGCCGAGCATCGCGAGCTCGTCCGCGTTCAGCGGACGTGCGATCTCGACGAAGTGCCAATAGCTCGCGTCGATGCCGGCGACGCGATGGGCGGAATGCGCTTGGGAGAGGCCTTGGAGCAGCTTCGCGAGGCGGAACGGCGAGAGCGCCGGCCGGCCCGCCAACGAGAGGATTTCGGCCATCGTTCGCGGAGGGCGTAAAAAGGGATTCTACTCCGGCGTCAATCCTCCGCGGCAAATTGGTACAACGTGGCAGGATTGCCGATCAGCGCCGCACGGCGCACCTCGTCGTCCGGCATCCAGAGCCCGCGCGACGTGACGACCTCGTCGAGATCGACCGGGACGCGCGCGCCGGGATGTGGCCAGTCGCTTCCCCAGACGACGCGTTCAGGTATGGCGGTCGTAATGGCCTGAGCAAGCGCCGTCGCATCTTCGTAGGCGTGCGTCCCCGCGATGAAGAGATACGGCGCCGACAACTTTACCCACGCACGGCCCGCTCGGGCGAGCCCGACGACGATGCCGAACGCGCGCTCGGACTCGAATCCCGGTGGGGCGATCCGGCCCATGTGATCGAATACCATGGGAGCGGCCACCCGCTCGAGAACGCGCTCGTGCTCGACGATCTGCTCGGAAGTCATGTGCAGCTGCACGTGCCATCCGAGCTGCGCCACGCGGCGTCCGAGCGGCTCGACCATGTGGATCGTCGTCGCGCCGGGACGTGCGAGGTTGAATCGTATTGCGCGAACGTTCGCTGCGGCCATGGAGGAAAGCGCGTCGTCCGGCACCGAAGGATCGACCACCGCGACGCCGCGTGCGGCCGATCCGAATTGCGCCAGCGCTTCGAGGAGGCAGCGGTTATCGGTGCCGTAGGTCGAAGGCTGCACGACGACTACGCGTCGCGTGCCTATGCGCCGCTGCACCTCGCGGTAATCGGAGACCAGGGCATCGGGCACGTGGCGCGTGTCGCCCGCGACCGTCGGGTAACGCCGGTCGAACACGTGGATGTGGGAATCGCACGCGTCGTACCCGCCGACGGCATCCGTCATGCGATCGTCACCGCCTCGGCCACGCGCCCCGCAAAGGCCTTGCAGCCGAGCGTCCCGCCGAGGTCGCGGGTGCGTGAGGCCGGATCCATCAGCACTCCGTCGACCGCGGCGTCGATTGCATGGCCCGCGCGGTTGAAAGCATCGTTGCGATGATGCTCGCCGAGCCATTTGAGAAGCATGGCAACGGAGAGGATCATCGAGGTTGGGTTCGCGCGGTCCTGACCCTCGATGTCGGGTGCCGAGCCGTGCTGGGCCTGCGCGCAGCAGAGCGCGTCCCCAGCCATGATCGATCCCGCGAGGCCCAGGCTGCCCGACAATTCGCTCGCGAGGTCGGATAGGATGTCGCCGTAGAAATTGGTCGCGACGACGACGTCGAAGCGCGAGGCGTCGCGCACCAGGTGCGCCGCGAAGGCGTCGACGATGAATTCCTTGAGCTCGACGTCGGGAAAGTCGCGCGCGACATCACGCACGCATTTCAGAAACAGGCCGTCGGTCATCTTGAACGCGTTGGCCTTGTGGATGGCGGCCACCTGCTTCCTGCGCTTCCTCGCGAGCTCGAACGACCGGCGCGCGATCCGCTCGCAGGCGTGCGCGGTGATCTTGCGGATCGACAGGGCGACGTCGGGCGTCGGCATCACCTCTCCCCATCCCATGAACATGTTTCGGTCGGGGTAGAAGCCTTCGGTGGCCTCGCGCATGATGACGAGGTCCATGCCGGGCACACCCTTGCCGAGAAAAGCTCGCGACCGCGCAGGGCGGACGTTGGCATACAAGTCGAGCTGGACGCGAAAGGCGGCGGACACGTTGATGCCGCCCTTCTCCACTGGCGGGTAGTCCATGTGCGAGATCGTGCCGAGGACGAGTCCGTCGCAGGTGCGCGCCTTCGCGAGCACCTCGTCGCGCAGCGTCGTGCCGTGCTTTGCAAGGCTTGCGAATCCGCCATCTTCGTAGTCGAACGCGAGCTCGAGGTTGAACTTGCCGTTGGCGGCGTCGAGGACGGTCATCGCGGCCGCGACGATCTCGGGACCGATGCCATCACAGGGGAGGACGAGTAGTTTCATGAGCTTCTCCTTGGCAAACTTCGTCATTCGAGCTTGATGTTGCCGTCGCGGATGACCTTACCCCACTTGTCGAGCTCGCGGCGCAAATGCTCGCTCAGCTGCTCCGGCGTGCTCGGCGTGGGCACGGCGCCCATCGCGAGCAGCCGCTTGTCGGTTTCGGGGTCGGCGAGCGCCTTCGCGATCTCGGCGTTGAGCTTGGCGACGACGTCCTTCGGCATTCCCGGCGGCCCCATGATCGCGTACCACGCGGGCGCGTCGAAATCTTTGTAGCCCGCCTCGGCGAACGTCGGCACGTCGGGCAGCTCGGGGAGGCGGTGGTTGCCGGTTACCGCCAGCGCGCGAAGGCTGCCGGCCTTGACGCGCGGGACGGCCGACGGCGCCGTGTCGAACATCATCTGGATCTGACCGCCCATGAGATCCGTGACGGCCGGGGCGCTACCCTTGTAGGGGACGTGCTTGATGTCGATGCCCGCGAGTCCTTTGAAGAGCTCGCCCGCAAGATGCACGGACGTGCCGTTGCCGCCCGAGCCGTAGTACAACGTACCGGGCTTGGCCTTCGCAAGTGCTACGAGCTCCTTCACGGACTTCGCGGGGACCGACGGGTTGACCACCAGCACCGTGGGAGACACGGCGACCAATGACACAGGCGTGAGGTCACGCACGTTGTAGTTGAGCTTGGGATAAAGGCTCGGGTTGATGCCGAGCGTCACCTGCCCGAGCAACAACGTGTACCCGTCCGGCTTCGCCCTCGCCGCGGCTTCGTTGCCGATATTCGTACCGGCCCCACCCTTGTTGTCGACGATGATCTGCATGCCCGAAGCTTCGCCCAATCTCTTGGCGAGCACACGAGCAACCCCGTCGCTGCCTCCTCCCGGCGCAAAGGGCACGATCAGCATGATCGGCTTGCTCGGATAGCCTTGCGCATTGGCGACGGGCGCAATCGAGGACGCTGATGCAAGCAGCGCCACACCCAGGGTTGCCTTCATCCACAGACTCATCATCGTTCCTTTCGATCGATCGATTGCATCCATCGCAATCCCTTCACGGTTCCGTCGCGCGGGACATATTCGCAGCCAACCCATCCCCCGTAGCCCAGTTCGTCGAGCAGCCGGAGGAGATAGGAGTAGTTCACTTCCCCGTCATCGGGCTCGTGCCGTCCTGGCACACCGGCGACCTGCACATGGCCGATGACGGGCAGGTACTCGTTCAATTTGGCCGCAAGATCGCCTTCCATGCGCTGCGCGTGGTAGAAGTCGAGCTGCAGCTTGACGTTCGCCGCGCCGACATCGCTTCGGATCGCGTCGGCCTGTGCTTGCGTCGTCAGGAAATAGCCCGGCGTGTCGCGCGTGTTGAGGGCTTCGATCAGAAGGACTACGCCCTCGCGACTTGCGAGCTCAGCGCCAAACCGCAGATTCGCGACGAACGTTTCGCGACAGGCCTCGACGGGTGCGCCGGCGACCACGACACCCGCCATGACGTGCAACTGCCGCGTGCCGAGCGCTCGCGCGTAGTCGAGCGCAACGTGGACGCTGTCGCGAAATTCCACTGCGCGCCCCGGCAGCGCCGCGATGCCGCGCTCGCCGCGCGCCCAGTCTCCGGCAGGCAGATTGAAAAGCACGCATTCGAGACCGCTGTCGCTCAACCATCGCGCGACGTCGCTTGTCCCATGCTCGTAAGGCGAACGAAATTCGCAGCCCTTGAATCCGGCCCGCGCCGCGGCGGCGAAGCGCTCGGCGAACGGCAGCTCCGTAAAGAGCTGCGTGAGATGGGCTGAGAATCGGGGCATGGTCGTAAGCGGCGTGCAACGGTCCTGCGGGCCCGATACGAGGGTCGGGCCGCTTCAAGAAGGTCGTGAGCTGAGGCGTCCTAGCCGGTCGTGGAGATCGCTTTGCTTTGCGGCCCACCCGCCAGGAAATCGAAGTCGCAGCCGGCGGGTGCCTGCATCACATGTGTGCGGTAAAGCGAGGCATAGCCTCGCTGCGGCGACGGTGGCGGCGTCCACGATGAAAGACGCCGTTTCACTTCGCTCGCGTCGACCAGAAGGTCGATGCGCTTCTTGGCCACCGACAGGGCGATGCGGTCGCCGTTTCGAACGGCCGCGAGCGGACCGCCGACGGCCGCCTCGGGCGCCACATGCAGCACGATGGTTCCGTACGCGGTGCCGCTCATGCGCGCATCGGAAATGCGCACCATGTCCTTGACCCCCGCGCGGGCGAGCTTGGCGGGAATCGGCAGATAGCCGGCCTCCGGCATCGCCGCACCATGCGGACCGGCATTCTTGAGCACCATGATGTCGTTGGGTGCCACGTCGAGATCGGGATCGTCGATGCGCGCGCTCAGATCCTCGAGGCTTTCGAAGACCACCGCGCGGCCTTCGACCTCGAAGAGGGAAGGCGTAGCGGCGGCGCGCTTGAACACCGCTCCGTGCGGCGCGAGACTCCCCTCCAGTACGACGAGGCCCCCGACCTTGGAGATCGGTTCGTCGCGGCTCCTGATTACGCGCCGGTCGATCCACGGCGCCGGCGCATCGAGACGCTCGCGCAGCGTGATGCCCGCGACCGTCTTGCAATCGAGGTGCAGCAGATCGCGCAACTCGCGAAGCACGGCGCCGACGCCGCCTGCCGCGTTGAAGTCCTCCATGTAGCCTTCGCCGACGGGCTTGAGGTCCACCAGGACCGGCGTCTCGTCGGAGATCGCGTTCAAGCGCGACGCGGGAATGTGGATACCGAGGCGACCTGCCACCGCCGTCAGGTGGATGATCGCGTTGGTCGATCCGCCAAGCGCCATCAATACGCGGAACGCGTTCTCGACCGACTCGCGGGTGATGATCTCGGCGGGCAGGATCGGATCGCGCGTCAGGCGAACGGCAGTCTTGCCGGACTCCTCGGCCGCAACGAGTCGCTGTGAGTCGACCGCGGGAATGGCGGCGGTTCCCGGGAGGGACATGCCGAGCGTCTCGGCGATGCAGGCCATCGTGCTCGCGGTGCCCATCACCGCGCACGTTCCGGCGGTGACCGCGAGCCGACCCTCGATCTCCGAGATTTCCTGCTTGTCGACCTCGCCAGCGCGATGCTTCGCCCAGAAACGGCGGCAGTCCGTGCATGCGCCGAGACGCTCGCCGCGGTAGCGCCCGGTCATCATCGGACCTGTTACCACCTGGACCGCGGGCCGGCCGGCGGACGCGGCGCCCATGAGCTGCGCCGGAACGGTCTTGTCGCAACCGCCGATCAGCACGACCGCGTCCATGGGCTGGGCACGGATCATTTCCTCGACGTCCATCGACATCAGGTTGCGGAACATCATGCTCGTGGGACTCAGGAACACCTCCCCGAGCGAAATCGTGGGAAACGGCCGCGGCAGGCCGCCGGCGGCGAGCACGCCACGCGACACGGCCTCCGTGAGCTCCGGCATGTAGCGGTGACAATTGTTGAATCCGCTCGGCGAAATCGCGATGCCGACGATCGGCTTGGCGAGAAGCTCGCTCGACAACCCCATCGAGCGCGCCATCGACAGGCGAAGGTAGCGCGCGAAGTCGCGGTCGCCATAGTTGGTGAGCCCCCGGTCGAATCCTTGCGGCTCGGACATGTCAGCTCTCTCCTCCGTGCGTCTGCCCTTCGGCCGCGCGGAAGCGGACGCCGAGCAGGTCCTCGAACACCCGAATCATTCCGCCTTTGTCCTTCTCGCCGTGGCCCTGAAGCAGCGCCGTCTGGTACGTCGCCGTTGCCGCGGCCAGCACCGGCATGGGGATGCACAGCCGCGCGCCGATCTCGGCAGCGCTCACGAGGTCTTTGTACGCATCCTGCATCGGGTAGCCCGCGCTGAAGCCGCCGTCGAGCATGCGCGGCACGAAGAATTCCGAGGCGTAGCTTCGTCCGGTCCCGCTGTTGACGACCTCCGCGACACGGCTGCAGTCGAGCCCCATCTTGGCCGCCATCGGCAGGATCTCGGCGAGCGCCGCACAGTTGACGTCGAACAGCAGCTGATTGATGAGCTTCGTGAGCTGGCCGCTGCCGACGCCGCCCATGTGCAGGATCTTGTTGCCGACCTGAGCAAGGAGCGGTCGGACTTTCGCGAACACGTCGTCGCTACCGCCGCACATCACGGTCAGCGTGCCGTCCACGGCGCGCGCCTCCATGCCCGACACCGGCGCATCCATGAAGTCGACGCCGCGCTTGGCAAGCGCCTCTGCGATCTCGAGCGTCGTCGTATACGTGATGGTGCTCGTGTCGACCACGGTCTGCCCGGGTCGCAGGCGCGCAGCCAGTCCGTCGGAGCCGAGGAGGACGGAGCGCACGACATCGCTGTTCGGCAGGCACAGGAGAATCATGTCGGCCTGTGCGACCTCCGCGGGATCGCTCGTCGCCCGCGCGCCCTTGGCGATGAACTCATCGTACGCATCGCGCGTCGCGGACGAGACGATGACCTCAAAGCCGGCCTTGACGAGGTTCATCGCCATCGGCTTGCCCATCTTCCCGAGTCCCACGAACCCCACTGTCACGATTTCGTCTCCACGCTCCATTGGCCGCGGCTTGACGCCTCTGCCAGTGACGCCGATGCTAGAGTGTCGGCCGCCAGAAGTGAAATACTTTGTTTTTATTCCGACTATATGGATTTGCGGACCCTCCGTTACTGTGAAGCTGTGGCGCGGCTCGGGAGCATCACCCGCGCCGCGGAAACCCTCCACGTCGCGCAGCCCGCGCTGTCGATCGCCATCAAGAAGCTGGAGGACGAGCTCGGCGTGACGCTGTTCGTGCGCCAGCAGAACAAGCCCGTCGCGCCGACCCCCGAGGGCCTCATCCTGCTCAGGCGCGCGGAGCGCCTGTTCCAGGAAGTCGATTCGGCGCGCCGCGAGCTCGCCGATGCGCAGGGACTGCGTACGGGCGAGGTGAGGATCGGCATGCCGCCGATGTACGGCCTGAGCTTCTTCCCGCCGGTGATGGCGGCGTTCAACGCCCGCTACCCCGGCATCGCGGTCAGCGCGGTCGAAGGGAGCGCGGGTGGAGTCGGCGGCATGCTCGACAGCGGCGACATCGATCTCGCCGTGCTCGAATCGAGGCGCATCCGGACGGGATGGCGCCACGCGGTCATCGGCGAAGAAGAGATCGTGCTCGCGGTGCATCGGGGCCATCCGCTTGCCGAGAGGACGAAGGTGTCGACCGCGGATCTTGACGGGCTGCCCATGGTCGTCTTCGACGAGACGTTCCTGCAGCGCAACGTGCTCGACAAGCGCTGCCAGAAATCGGGAGCGCGCTACCGCATCGTGATGCAGAGCAACTACGTCCCTCTGGTTGTCGAAGCCGCCGCGGCCGGGCTCGGCGCCGCGACGCTGACGCGGTCGATGGTCCGCGCCGAACGCATGGTCGCGCTTGCCTTCACACCCGCCGAGACGTTCCGCTTCAACCTGTGCTGGTTGGACGACCGGTATCTGTCCACCGCGAACCGGGCGTTTCGCGATTTCGTGCTGGAGGACCGACGAGAGGGGACCGCCGAACCGCCGCACCCGAAGAAGGCGCGCGGGGGGAAGCGCTAGTCAGTCATTCGACCTTGCCGACGCGCTTCACGACTTCGGCCATCTTCGCCGCATCGTCGTCGACGTACTTCTGGAACTCGGGCGCGTCCAGGTATTGGATGGGGCTGCCCGCGGTGAGCAGCACTTCCCTGACTCTCGGATCGTTGGCCGCCGCCTTCGCCGCTTCGCGCAGCCGCGCCACGACCGCGTCGGGCGTGCCTGCCGGCACGAAGAGTCCTGACCACTGCGCGTACTCGACATCCGTCCCCGACTCCTTGAGGCTCGGCACGTCGGGCAGCGTCACGAGGCGCACGTCGCCCCAGTGCGCGAGCGCGCGGATCTTGCCCGACTTGACGTGCTGCACGATCGTGGCGGGCCCGGTCGCGACAACGTCGACCTGGCCGCCGAGCAGGCCGACGATGGCGGGCCCGGCGCCGGTGTAGGGAACGTGCACGAGCTTCAAGCCTTCCGCGCCGGCGAGCATCTCCATCGGCATGTGCATGGTGCCGTAGTTGCCGGACGAGCCGTAGGTGTACTTGCCCGGATTCTTCCTGGCGTCGGCGATGAAGTCGGCGAGCGTCTTCCACGGTGCGTCGGCGCGAACCGCGAGCACCGTCGGATCGGCGGTGAAGCGCGCTATCGGCTTCAACTGAGCGACCTGGTACATCGGCTCGCGGCCGAAGATCTTGTCGGCTTCGGGCAGCACGGTGAGCGACGCGAGCGAAAGCAGCACCGTGTAGCCGTCGGGCTTCGCCTTGGCGACCTGCGCCATGCCGATGCCGCCGCCCGCGCCCGGCCTGTTCTCGATGACGACGGGCTGCTTCAAGTCGCGGCTCATCGCATCCGCGACCGGCCGCGCCACGGTGTCCGCGACACCGCCCGGCGGGAACGGGACGATCATCGTTACCGCATGGTCGGGGTATTGGGCGTGGGCGGAAGCGGAAATTCCAAGCAAGCAAACCGCCGCACGCAAAGACCGCCAGCCCATGGTGCTGGATTCGCTATGGTTTGAGCGTGACGTTGAATCGCGGCGCCCCGACATCGCCGAACTTTCCATCGAACACCTTACCATCGGCGCTGCGCGTCAGGATGTATTCATCCATGCCGCAGTTGCCGTCACGCCTTGCGGCATTCACGTTGGCCTGCGACATGCTGGTGAATCGAAATGTCGTGCCATCGTAGGTGCCCTTGAACGGCTCATCCTTTGCTCCGCAACCGTTCCCCCAGCGCGTGAGCTTGCCTTCCACGCTTCCGTCGGGGGATACCTTCTCCACCGCAAGCTGGACCTCGAAGTTCATAGGCTTTCCGCCCTGGCTCGCTCCGTACCAGCTGCCACTGAGCGAGTGCGGCAGAGGATCCGCCGCGCGGGCGCTTCCGAGAAGCGCGAGCCCACCGACAATCGATGCAGCGACGATATGATGACGATCCAAGATCTCCTCCCCTTTCTAATGTTGCAGGATCTTCGCGAGGAACTGCTGCGCCCGCTCGGAGCGCGGCGTGCCGAAGAAGTCCTCCTTCGTCGTGTCCTCGACGATCTGACCGTGGTCCATGAAGATCACGCGGTCGCTAACCTTGCGCGCGAAGCCCATCTCGTGCGTGACCACCATCATGGTCATGCCCTCCTGCGCAAGCTGCACCATCACGTCGAGCACTTCGCCCACCATCTCGGGGTCGAGGGCGGACGTGGGCTCGTCGAACAGCATCACGATCGGGTCCATCGACAGCGCGCGCGCGATGGCCACGCGTTGCTGCTGGCCGCCGGAGAGCTGGCCGGGGAACTTGTCCTTGTGCGCGAGCAGGCCGACGCGTTCGAGCATCTTGAGTCCGCGCTTCATGGCGTCGTCCCTGCTGCGGCCGAGCACCTTGATCTGGGCGATCGTCAGGTTGTCGGTGACCGTGAGGTGCGGGAACAGTTCGAAGTGCTGGAACACCATGCCGCACTTCGCGCGCAGCTTAGGCAGGTTCGTCTTCGGGTCGGCGATCGAGATGCCGTCGACGACGACGTCACCCTTCTGGAACGGCTCGAGCGCGTTCACGGTCTTGATGAGCGTCGACTTGCCCGAGCCGGAGGGGCCGCACACGACCACGACCTCGCCCTTCTTGATGTTGGTCGTGCAGTCGGTCAGCACCTGAAAGGTGCCGTACCACTTGCTCACGTTCTTGATGTCGATCATGGACATGTCTTGGCCCCGCCTAGCGAATGATGGCGATCTTCTTCTGCAGCCTGCGCACGAGCATCGACAAGCTGAAGCAGATCACGAAATAGGTGACCGCCGCGAGAAGGTACATCTCGACGGGCCGGTTGAAGTTCTTGCCGGCGACCTCGAAGCCCTTCAGCAGATCGTAGGCGCCGACGGCGTACACGAGAGACGTGTCCTGGAACAGGATGATCGTCTGCGTGAGCAGGACCGGCAGCATGTTGCGGAACGCCTGCGGCAGCACGACGAGGCGCATACACTGCCCGTACGTCATGCCGACCGCGTAGCCGGCCGACACCTGGCCCTTGGGCACCGACTGGATGCCGGCGCGCATGATCTCCGAGTAGTACGCCGCCTCGAATACGGTGAAGGTGACCATGGCGGAGAGTTCCGCGCCGAGCGGGCGGCCGATCAAGAGCGGGATCAGCAGGAAAAACCACAGGATCACCATCACCAGCGGGATGGAGCGCAGCGTGTCGACGTACACCGTCGCGGGGATGACCAGCCATTTCTTGCCGGACAGCCGCATCAGCGCGACGAGCGTGCCGATGAAGATGCCGCCGATCATCGCGACCAGCGTGAGCTGGACCGAGAAGAGGAAGCCCTTGAGGATGAAGCTCTGGACGACGTTCCAGTCGATGAAGCCGAAGGAGAGGTTCATTTGCCCCCTCCGATCATGCCGGGCACCTGAACCCGCTTCTCGATGTATTTCGCGACCCGGTTCACCGCAAATGCGGAGATGAAGTAGAGGAACGTGACCGCGAGGTAGATCTCGACCCCGCGCGAAGTCTCCTCCTGCGCCTGCATCGCGAAGAACGTGAGCTCGGTGATGCTCACCGCGAAGGCCACCGACGAGTTCTTGATGATGTTCATCGACTCGCTGGTGAGCGGCGGGATGATGATGCGGAACGCCATCGGCAGCAGGACGTAGCGGTACGTCTGCGGAAGCGTGAGGCCCATGGCGAGGCCCGCGTAGCGCTGGCCGCGCGGGAGCGCCTGGATGCCCGCCCTCACCTGCTCGGCAATGCGCGCCGACGTGAAGAAGCCGAGGGCGATCACCACCGCGATGAAGTCGGGCACGGCCTGGAGCGACCTGAAGATCGACGGTATGACGTGGTACCAGAGAAAGATCTGGACGAGCAGCGGAATGTTGCGGAAGAGCTCGGTCCACGCGTTGCCGAACCACACGAATGCCTTGACGGGTGTGGTGCGCAGGATGCCGACGAGCGAGCCGACGACCAGCGCGACCACGAGCGAGAGGCTCGAGACAAGGAGCGTCCAGCCCCATGCGGACATCATCCAGGCGAAATACGTCTGGTCCCCGCCGTTGTCCTGCAGGAATACCTTCCAGTCCCAGCTCATGCGCTACCGCCTTTCCTCCCGAACGGCGCCAACAAAAAAGCGCGACCGGTACTTTACCCCGTCGCGCTCTTCTGCGCCCAGCGTTGAAGCTCGCGTGCTTCTCAAGGCATCGCGTATTCTTCCATGGGCTTGTCGTTCGGATGCTCCCACGCGTTCTTGGTGGCCGCCGACAGCGGAAGGCCGACCGGCTGGTTGGCGGGCGGGATCGGCTTGATGAACCACTTGTCGTACATCTTGGCGAGTTCGCCGCTCTTCACCATCGCCTGGATGCTCTTATTGACGGCGGCTTGGAACGTCGGATCGTCCTTGCGCATCATGCAGGCGATCGGCTCGACCGACAGCACCTCGCCGAGGACCTTGTAATCCTTCGGGTTCTTGGCCTTCGACCTCAAGCCGTACAGGATCTGGCCGTCCATCACGAACGCGTCGGCGCGGCCGGTCTCGAGCAGCAGGAAGCTGTCGGCGTGGTCCTTGCCGAACACTTCCTTGAAGTCCATGTTGGCGGCCTTCTTGTTCTTGCGCAGGGTCTGCACCGACGTGGTGCCGGTGGTCGTCGCGACCGTCTTGCCGTTGAGGTCTGCGATGCCCTTGATCGGAGAGTTGGCCTTGACGATGATGCGGCCCTCCTCGACATACGTGGTCATCGCGAACGCGACGTCCTTCTGGCGCGCGGCGTTGTTGGTGGTGGAGCCGCATTCGAGGTCCACCGTGCCGTTCTGAACGAGCGGGATGCGGTTCTGCGACGTCACCGGCTGGTACTTGACCTCGAGCTTGGGCATCTTGAGGTCCTTCTGGATGTCCTTGGCGATGCGCTCGGCCATTTCGGTGTGGAAGCCGACGTACTTGCCGTCGCCCAGCGTGTATGCGAGGGCACCGGATGACTCGCGCGTTCCGAGCACGATCGTGCCGCTGTCCTTGATCTTCTTGAGCGTGCCGGTGTCCTGCGCGTAGGCCGTGGCCGCGAACATCGCGGCAACGACCACGAATGCGGTCTTAGGGAACAACTTCATCGTCGAAACCTCCAGTTGAGCGACGGGCCTTCTGGCGCCCCGCGGACTAGCTGCGGGTGGAATGAATTTGTCCGGGATACCCCGGGGAAGCCGGACTAGTGTAGCGGCGCCCCTCGTGGTTTGTCCATTCCGGGCATCCCGCGCGGCGGATCGCCGCAAGGCGCCGCCCTCTATAATCGAACCATGACACCGGTATTGACGCCCATCCTCGACATCGCGGAGCTTCGCGCGATCGAAGCGCGCTACGCGGACGCCGGCCTCATGGAGCGTGCGGGCGCCGCCGCCGCCGAGGCTGCGCTTCGACTGTGCGGCGACCGCGGCCGGCCCGTCGTGGTGCTCGCCGGGCCGGGCAACAACGGCGGCGACGGCTTCGTCGTCGCGCGGCTGCTGCGCGGCCAGTACCACGACGTGCACGTCGTCTTCGCCGGGCACGCCGACCGCCTTCCGGACGATGCGCACGCCGCCTATCGCGCCTTCGTCGCGGCCGGAGGCGCGACGCACGAGGTGCCGCCCGCGCACCGACCCGCCCTCGTCGTCGACGGCCTGTTCGGCATCGGCCTCACGCGCTCGCCGGAAGGCCGCTACGCCGAGCTGGTCGAGTGGGCGAACGCGAGCGGCGCGCCGATCCTCGCGATCGACATTCCCACCGGCCTCGACGCCGCCACGGGACAGGCGCACGCGCCGGCGATCCGAGCCTTCGCGACCGCGACGTTCATCGCGCTCAAGCCCGGGTTGCTCACCGCCGACGGGCCCGATCAATGCGGCGATATCTCCGTGCACGGGCTCGACCTCCCGGTCGACGGAGGCGCGCGCGGGCGACGCCTCGATTGGCCGTCGCTCGCGGCGGCGCTTCCGCCCGTCCTCGCGCGCCGCACGCGCAACGTCAACAAGGGCACGTTCGGCACGCTCGGCATCCTGGGCGGCACCGAAGGCATGGGCGGCGCGCTCATCCTCGCCGGTCGCGCCGCGATGCGCACCGGCGCGGGCAAGGTGTGGCTCGGCTTCCTGATGGCGGACCCACCCAAGCTCGACACCGGCATGCCCGAGCTCATGCTTCGCCACGCTGGCGCCGTGCTCGACGCACAGCCCGACGCGCTCGTGGTCGGCCCCGGCCTCGGCACGAGCGATGCCGCGCGCACGCTGCTCATGCGCGCGCTCGCCCTGCAGATACCGATCGCGCTCGACGCCGACGCGCTCAACCTCCTCGCGCGCGATCCGGCGCTGCTCGCCGCCACGCAGGCGCGCGGCGCGCCCACGCTCGCGACCCCGCATCCCGGCGAGGCGGCGCGGCTGCTCGGCGCGAGCGTGGACAGCGTGCAGAACGACCGCATGGGTGCCGCGCGCGAATTGTCGAGGCGGCTCGTGGCCAACGTCGTGCTGAAAGGTGCGGGCAGCGTGCTCGCGCATCCGGACGGCACGTGGGACATCAACGCGAGCGGCGGGCCCGCGCTAGCGACCGCGGGCAGCGGCGACGTGCTGTCGGGACTGCTCGGCGCGCTGCTCGCGCAGCAGCTCGACGCGCGCACGGCGCTGCGCTACGCGGTGTGCCTGCACGGCGCCGCGGCGGACGCCCTGGTCGCCGATGGCAGCGGGCCGCTCGGCGCTACCGCGTCCGAGCTGCCCGATGCGGCGCGCGCGCTGCTGAACGCGGCGGCGAGAAACGGCTAAGGCAGAAGGACCGTCGCGCCGGTCGTCGCGCGCGACTCGAGCGCGCGGTGCGCCGCGGCCGCGTCGCGCAGCGGAAAGCGCTGCCGCGCCTCGGACTTGATCTTGCCGGCGAGGACGAGCGCGAAGACGTCGTCGGCCATCGCGGTAAGCGCCTCGCGCTTGGCCGCGTACGTGAACAGAGTGGGTCGCGTGACGTAGAGCGATCCCTTCTGGCCGAGGATGCCGAGGTTGAACGCCGCGATCGGACCCGACGAGCTGCCGTAGCTCACGAACAGTCCGCGCGGGCAAAGGCAGTCGAGCGACTGCGGAAACGTGTCCTTGCCGATCGAGTCGTACACGACCGGCACGCCCTTGCCGCCCGTCAGCTCCTTGGTGCGCGCGACGAAGTCCTCGCGCGTGTAGACGATGGTCTGCGCGCAACCGTGCGCCTTGGCGAGCTCCGCTTTCGCGTCGGAGCTCACGGTGCCGATCATGTTGACGCCGAGCTCGCGCGCCCACTGGCAGGCGATGAGGCCCACGCCGCCCGCGGCGGCATGGAACAGGATCGTCTCGCCGGCCTTCAGCACGTACGTCTGGCGGAAGAGATACTGCACGGTCAGGCCCTTCAGCATGAGCGTCGCCGCGGTGACGTCGTCGATGCCGTCGGGGACCTTCACCAGGCGATCGGCCGGCATTACGCGCTCGGTCGAATAGGCGCCGAGCGGCCCCCCGCAATAGGCGACGCGATCGCCCTTGCGCAGCCACGGCACGTCGGGCCCGACCGCCTCCACGACACCTGCCGCCTCCTGGCCGATGCCGCTCGGCAACTGCAACGGATAAAGACCGCTTCGGTGGTAGTTGTCGATGTAGTTGACGCCGATGGCGGTGTGACGCACGCGAGCCTCGCCCGGGCCCGGGTCGGCGACTTTCACTTCTTCGTAGGCCAGGACTTCCGGGCCCCCTGCAGCGTGGATGCGAACGGCGTACGGCATGGCGATTCCTCTTGGCGTGGCGCTTTAGGCTGCAAGCGCGCGGAAGGTTGCGAATCCCGCCGCCGTCAGGAGCAGCGAGCCCGCGAGATGCGTGGCGGCGAGCGTAATGCCGGTGACGAAGTTGCCGGCCGCGAGCAGCTCGGTGACCTCGGCCGAATACGTGGAGAACGTCGTGAGGCCGCCCAGGAACCCTGTGATCACGAACAGACGCCAATGCGGGGGGAGATCGTGGCGGAAGGCGAAGTACGCCACCGCAAGCCCGATCAGGTACCCGCCGACCAGGTTGGACGCGAGCGTACCGAGCGGGAAGTGCGGAACATACGGGTTGAGCCACGTGGAGAAGCCCCAGCGCAGCCACGCGCCGAGGGCGGCGCCCGCCCCCACCGCGGCGAGCTCGCCGATCAATGCGCGGCGTCCTTCACGGCGCTCGCGAGCGCCGCGACTTCCGACTGCGCATCGGCGTCCTTCGGGAACACGCGGTGCGCGCGGCGGTACCAGTAGCGCGCGTTGGAAAGATCGCCCTCCATCATGTGGACGATGCCGTGCGCCCAGCAGCCGAGCTCCGACTCGTCCTCCTGCACGATCGTATGGGCCTTCTCCCACTCGCCTTTCCGCAGATGACGGACCGCGCTTCCGATGGGCATGTCGACACCCTCCTCCCTTGCAGCCTTCGCGCCGGCAAAACGCGAATGCGATTGTAGCGCCGCGCTCACGAGGCCGTGAATGCGCTCGCCACGTCGGCGCCGCG
>DATJXV010000042.1:0-24803 GCA_035499955.1 Casimicrobiaceae bacterium | reverse complement strand
TGGCCCGTGCATTTCGTGCCGCGCGACGCGGTCGGCCGCATCGCCGTGCTTCACGTCGACGATGCTGCACGCGCGATCGCGCGCCTTGTCGAGCGCGGCGGGATTCGCGAAGCTGAGCTCGGCGGCGCGGAATGGCGCACGCTCGAGGCGCATCTGGCAGCGCTGCGCCATGCCGGGCGGCCCGCCGCCGTGGTGCGGGTGCCGGCGATGGCCGCGCGCGTCGCGAGCCACGGCTGCGACGCGTTGCACGTGACCCCGTTCTCGTTCGGGCACCTCGAGTTGCTTCGCCGCGACAACGTGCCTTCGCCGAACCTGCTGCCGCAGCTTCTTCAAGAATGGTGCGGTGCCGAGACCAGAGCAAAGGGAAGCGAGATGACCCAGAGTCCGAGCACCGTGTACGCCACCATGAGCACGAGCATGGGCAGCTGCGCAAGCATGGCCTGACGGCGCGTCGGGAACAGGCGCATCGCCACGCGATGCGCGACGTACACGCTGATGACGTGTCCAATTAGGATCAGCGCGACCTCGGTGTGCCATACGGCGGCCATGTTGAGCACGGGCGGCTCGGCGCGCGGCGGCACGCGCGCATGCGAGCCCCGCGAAGCCTGCGCCGACGATGCCGATGTCGTAGTCGATCCTGCGCATGCGCAAAGTATCGCCCGCTGCCGAATCCTCGTGCGCACCGCGGAGCGGAAATCAGCGGTTTGCCAGAATCGCTACCGCGCTCCCGCATGTTGCAGCAGCTCGGCCATCTCGCGATGGCCGTTGGCCTGGGCCAGATGCAGGGGCGTGGTGCCGTTGCGGTCGGCGAGGTTGACATTGGCGCCGGCGTCGACGAGCGCGGCGAGCGTCGCGGTATGGCGCGGGCCGCCGTCGCCCAGCACGATCGATTCGATGAGCGTCGTCCAGCCCAAGGTGCTGACGTGGTCGAGCGGGGCGCCCGCGCGGATCAGGACGCGCGCGACTTCGACGAGCCGCGGCGATGAGCGCGGTGCCGTCGTAGCGGTCGGCATCGAGCGCGTTCGGATCGGCGCCCGCGGCCGCGCACAGCGCGACCGCGGGCCAGCGCTTTCAGCACGGATCGTAGTGCAGATAGCCCACGAGCGCGTTCTTCACCTGCACGCGTTCGAGCGTGCCGCAGGCGACGAGCGGCGGTGGCTCGCGTGGCGGATAGAAGAGCGGGCCCGCGGGCGGCGCGGCAGCCGCGGGGGCGATCGAGGGCGCACCCCGGCCGGACGTGTCGATCGTGCACTCGACCGGCCCACCGCCTTCGACGAGCCGCACGCGGACCGTGCCGGGACTTGCCACAGCCGCGGACGCCACGGCGCCGACCTTCGCGCCTTCCTTCGCGACACAGGCGGTGATCGCGGGCAGGAGATCGGGCAGCGCGCGAGACCAATCGTCGGGCCCCTTGCCGCCCAAGTTGGCGACGGGCGCGACGCGGGCATCGTAGCCGGCGCGCACGACGCAGCAGGCGGTGACCGCCTCGCCGGCGCGAATCGAAAGCACGGCGCGATGCGTGCCCTGCGCCGGCGCTGCGCAAGCCTCTTCGCGCGCGGTGAGGACGAGCGTTTCCTTCGGCAGGTGCGTCGACTCGCCGCGCCACACCACGGTGGGCGGCGTGAGGAAGCTCATCGGCTGCAGCGCGCCGCGAAAGATCACTTCGCGCTTGCGCGGGACCGTCGCCGTGAACTGCGCGGTGGAGCGGCTCGCCTCGAGGCGCCAGCCGGGATCGTCGCCGCGGCACTCGAGGCCCTGCACGACGATAGGCTGCGCCGGTGGCGCCGCCCAGGCCGAGGCGGCGAAGGCCGCTGCCGCGCAGGCCGTGCACGAGGCTCGCAGAATGGCTCGCATCACATCATCTTCGCACAGTCCACGATGCCCGCGGTAGCATACGTCTCCCGCAAGATCTTCGAAGAGGACACCATGGCGCAGCTCACCCCCGGTGCGCGCGCGAGGCCGCCGTTTCGCGCCGATCACGTCGGAAGTTTCCTGCGCCCGAAGCGCCTGCTCGACGCCCGCGCGGAGTTCCAGAAGGGCAGCATCGACGCCGCGGCGTTGCGCGCGGTCGAGGACGACGCGATCCGCGACGTCGTCAAGTTCCAGGAAGGCCTCGGGCTGCGCGGCATCACGGACGGCGAGTTCCGTCGCACTTACTTCCACATCGACTTCCTCACCAAGCTGTCGGGGGTGACCACCAAGGGCGGCATCAACGTGAGCTTCCACAGCGCCGCCGGCAACGTCGACTTCGCGCCCCCGGTGATGCAGGTGACGGACAAGGTGCGCCATTCGCAGCCCGTCCAGCGCGCCGACTTCGAGTTCCTTCGCTCGGTGGCTTCGAGCACGCCGAAGGTGACGATCCCCTCGCCGACGATGCTGCACTTCCGCGGCGGGCGCGGTGCGATCAGCCGCGACGCCTATCCGGACCTCGAATCGTTCTACGACGACGTCGCACAGGCCTATCGGGACGAGCTCAAGGATCTTGCGAGCGCCGGATGCACGTACGTCCAGCTCGACGACACCAACCTCGCGTACCTCTGCGACGAGAAGATGCGCGAAGGCGCACGCGCCCGCGGCGACGACCCTGACGAGCTTCCGCGCCGGTATGCCGCGCTCATCAACGGCGCGATCGCCGCGCGGCCGGCGAGCATGACCGCCTGCGTGCACCTGTGCCGCGGCAACTTCAAGAGCGCGTGGGCGGCCGAAGGCGGCTACGAGCCGGTGGCCGAGGTCCTCTTCAACGAGCTCGAGGTCGACGGGTATTTCCTCGAGTACGACGACGCGCGCTCGGGCGACTTCGCGCCGCTGCGCCACGTGCCCAAGGACAAGATCGTCGTGCTCGGCCTCGTGAGCACCAAGGTCGGCCAGCTCGAGAGCAAGGACGAGTTGAAGCGCCGCATCGACGCCGCCGCGAAGCTCGTGCCGATGGAGCAGCTTTGCCTGTCGCCGCAATGCGGCTTCTCGAGCACGGTGCACGGCAACGACATCGCGATGGAGTCGCAGGCGGCGAAATTGCGCCTGGTCGTGGAAACCGCACGGGAAGTGTGGGGCGGAGTCTGACCGGGAGCCTGCCGCGATCACGATTTCGCATGGTTGATAGTCGTTATTCGATTACGCGGGGCGCCGAGCCGCGGCGTACACTCGTCACTTTGCACGTGGCCGCCGGCCGGGCCGATAACTAGACGACAGGAGGACTCCCAAGATGTTCATTCGCATGGCGGCACTCGCGCTCGCCCTCGCCGCGGGCATCGCCTCGGCGCAGGACACGGTCAAGATCGGTTTCATCCTTCCGATGACGGGACAGCAGCAGTCGACGGGCAAGCAGATCGCGGCAGCCGTGCGCCTGTTCCAGCAGCAGAACGGCGACACGGTGGCGGGCAAGAAGGTCGAGGTCATCATCAAGGACGACGGCGCCGTGCCCGACAACTCCAAGCGTCTCGCGCAGGAGCTTATCGTCAACGACAAAGTAGCGTTTCTCGCCGGCTTCGGCGTCACGCCGGCCGCGCTCGCGGTGGCGCCGCTCGCGACCGAGGCCAAGATTCCGCTCGTCGTCACCGCGGCCGGCACCTCGATCATCACCGAGCGATCCCCTTACGCGGTACGTACCAGCTTCACGTTGGCGCAGTCCTCCGTGATCATCGCCGACTGGGCCGCCAAGAACGGCATAAAGAAGGTGGTGACGATGGTGTCGGATTACGCCCCCGGCGTGGACGCCGAGAACTCGTTCAAGGACCAGTTCATCAAGAACGGCGGCCAGGTGGTCGAGTCGATCCGCTTCCCGCTCGCCAATCCCGACTTCGCGCCGTTCCTGCAGCGCGCGGCCGACGCCAAGCCGGACGCCATCTTCGTATTCGTGCCCTCGGGACAAGGCGCCGCCTTCGTCAAGCAGTACATCGAGCGCGGACTCGACAAGGCCGGCATCAAGCTCATCGGTCCGGGCGACGTCACCGACGACGACCTCGTCAACGGCATGGGCGACGCGGTGATCGGGACGGTCACGGCGCACTTCTACTCGGCGGCGCACCCCTCGCCCATGAACAAGGCGTGGGTCGAAGCCTTCAAGAAGGCCAACAACGGGATGCGGCCCAACTTCATGGCGGTGAGCGGCTACGACGGCATGCAGCTCATCTACGACGCACTCAAGAAGACCGGCGGCAAGACCGACGGCGACAGCCTGATCGCGGCGATGAAGGGGATGAAGTGGGAAAGCCCGCGCGGCCCGATGTCGATCGACCCCGACACCCGCGACGTCGTGCAGAACATCTACATCCGCAAGGTCGAGAAAGTGGGTGGGGAGCTGTACAACGTCGAGTTTGCGACTTTCGAGGCGGTCAAGGACCCCGTAAAAGCCGCCAAGAAGTAGGGCGGCCTCAAAGGCCGCCTTGGATGAGGACCGAGATCATGGGGCGGGCGCGGCGGGCTGAACCCCGCCCGACGAGGGCATGCTGACCATCCTGTTCGACGGCATCGCCTACGGCATGCTGCTGTTCGTGCTCGCGTGCGGGCTGTCCGTCACGCTCGGGCTCATGAATCTCATCAATCTCGCCCATGGCGCCTTCGCCATGGCAGGCGGCTACGTCACGGTGATCCTCGTGAACCGCATGGGTGTTCCGTTCTTCGGCGCGCTGCCGATCGCCTTCCTGGCGGCCGCCGCGATCGGCGTGCTGCTCGAGCGCACGCTCTATGTCCACGTGTACCGGAAGAGCCATCTCGACCAGGTGCTGTTCACGATCGGTCTCGTGTTCATGGCCGTGGCGGCCGTCGACTACGTCATGGGCTCGTCGCAGCAGTTCGTGAAGATTCCGCCGGCGCTGCAGGGCCAATTCAACGCCTTCGGCGTCGGGGTCGGCAAATATCGCCTGCTCATCATCGTCGTCTGCGGCCTCCTCACGCTTGCGCTGCAGATCGTGTTGATGAAGACGCGCTTCGGCAGCCGGCTGCGCGCCGCGGTCGACGACCAGCGGGTTGCGCGCGGGCTGGGCATCAACGTCAACCTCGTGTTCGCCGCGACCTTCGCGATGGGCTCGGGCCTCGCCGGGCTCGGCGGGGCGCTCGGCGCGGAGATCCTGGGCCTCGACCCGATCTTCCCGCTGAAGTACATGATCTACTTCCTGATCGTCGTGGCCGTGGGCGGGACGTCGAGCATCACCGGGCCGTTCCTCGCTTCGATATTGCTGGGCATCGGCGACGTCGCCGGCAAGTATTACGCGCCGAAGCTCGGCGCGTTCGTGATCTACACGATCATGATCGTCGTGCTGATCTGGCGTCCGCAAGGGCTTTTCTCGCGGCCGGCGGCGCGCTAGCGGGCGCACTATCGCGATGGCGAGCTCGCTTTCGACGGAGGTGGTGGCGCGTCTGGCACGCTCGTCGCGCTGGACGCCGCTCGAATGGGCGTTCTGGCTGGTCGCCGCGGCAGCGATCTACTTCCTGCCGAACCGACACCTGATCCTCACCGAGATCGCGATCCTCGGGCTGTTCGCGCTTTCGCTCGACCTGATCGTGGGCTACGCGGGCATCATCTCGCTGGGCCATGCGGCGTTCTTCGGATTCGGAGGCTACGCGGCGGGCCTGCTCGCCAAGCATGCGATCGTCACCGAGCCGGTGCTGGCGCTGCTGCTGGCGGGCCTCGCTGCGGCGGCGCTGGGATTCGCGACGAGCTTCCTCGTCCTTCGCGGCTCGGACCTGACCCGGCTCATGGTCACGCTCGGGGTTGCGCTCGTGCTGCGGGAAATCGCCAACCGCTACTCGGAGCTGACGGGCGGGGCGGACGGACTGCAGGGCATCACCGTCGCGCCTCTGCTTGGAACGTTCAGGTTCGATCTATACGGCCACACGGCCTACGTCTACAGCCTCGCCGTGCTGTTCGCCCTGTTCGTCATCGCGCGGCGCATCGTCCTCTCGCCGTTCGGGCTGTCGCTGCGCGCCATCAAAGGCAACGCGCTGCGCGCGTCCGCCATTGGCATCCCCGTCAATCGCCGCCTGGTCGCGATTTACACGATCGCCGCGTTCTATGCCGGCGTGGCGGGTGCGTTGTTGACGCAGACCACGGCATTCGCGTCGCTCGACGTATTCTCCTTCGACCGGTCGGCCGATCTGCTGCTCGTGCTGATCATCGGCGGCACCGGCTATCTGTACGGCGGCCTGATCGGCGCCGTCGTGTTCAAGCTGATGCAGGATTGGCTCGCCAACCTCACGCCGCAATACTGGCAGTTCTGGCTCGGGCTGCTGCTCGTCGTCATCGTCCTGGTCGGCCGCGAACGCATCGGGCGCTGGGTATTGCCGGTGCGCCTTCTGGACGAGCGCTTGGGCGCGCGCGTGACGCCGTGACACCGGCGCTGCAAACCATCGGCATCGGCAAGAATTTTGGGGGAATCGCCGCGGCGAACGACCTTTCCTTCAAGCTCGAGAAGGGCGCGCGACACGCGCTGATCGGACCCAACGGGGCCGGCAAGACCACGTTCGTCAATCTCCTCACCGGGATGCTGCGTCCGACGCGCGGCCGCATTCTGCTCGACGGCGAGGACATAACGAGGCTTGCGCCGTACGAGCGCGTGCGCCGCGGCATCGCCCGCACGTTCCAGATCAGCCAGCTGTTCGCCGACCTGACGCCGCTCGAGACGATCTGTCTCGCGGTCTCGGAGCGGCTCGGGTCGGGTGCGGACTGGTGGAGGCCTCGAGGGGTCCGGCCCGAGGTCACCGACGAATTGGTCGAGGTCCTTCGCCTGTTCCGGCTCGCGGACGTCATGCGCGAGCGCACGGCGACGCTGGCCTACGGCCGGCAGCGCTTGCTCGAAATCGCGGTGGCGTGCGCGTGCAAGCCGCGCGTGCTTCTGCTGGACGAGCCGATGGCGGGCGTCCCCGCGGGCGAATCGGACGAAATCCTCGACACACTCGCGGCGCTGCCGGAAGACGTGAGCGTGCTGCTGATCGAGCACGACATGGACCTCGTGTTCCGCTTCGCGTCACGCATCTCGGTCCTGGTCGACGGCGAGTTGTTGACTGAAGGACCTGCCGGCGAGATCGCGCGCGATCCGCGCGTGAGGGCCGCCTACCTCGGCGAGGCGACTTATGCCTGAGCTCCTGCGCGTCGCGGGGCTGCGTGCGGGATACGGCGAGGCGGTCGTGCTCGACGGCATCGAGTTCGCGCTGGAGCAGGGCCAGTCGCTGGCGCTTCTGGGGCGCAACGGCACCGGCAAGACGACACTGCTCGCAACGCTGGTCGGCGTCACCCGCCTGCGCGGCGGAACGATCGACCTCTGTGGGCGCGCGCTGACGCCGCTGCGCGCGGACCAGCGCGCCGAGGCGGGCCTGGGCTGGGTGCCGCAGGAGCGCAACATCTGGAAGTCGCTCACGGTCGAGGAAAACCTGACCGCGGTCAGCCGCGTAGGCCCGTGGACGCCGGCGCGCGTGTTCGGACTGTTTCCCCGTCTGCATGAGCGGCGCCGAAACATGGGCACGCAGCTTTCGGGCGGCGAGCAGCAGATGCTCGCCATCGGCCGCGCGCTCGTGCTGAATCCGCGCCTCCTGTTGCTCGACGAGCCGCTGGAAGGGCTTGCGCCCCTGATCGTCGAGGAACTCTTGCGCATCATCACCTCGCTCGTCCGCGACGAAGGCATGTCGGCGATCATCGTCGAGCAGAACCCGGCGCGCGTGCTCGCCATCACCGACTGTGCCGTGGTGCTCGAACGCGGCGTGGTCGTGCACGCGGCTCGAAGCGACGAACTCGCCGTAGATGCCGCAACCCTCGACCGCTACCTCACGGTACGGGCGCGTTGAGCATGTCGCGTGCCCGCCGCGCGATTTCCTCCATGAGGAGCTTGGCACCCGGCCATACGAGGCTGTCGGCGCGCCGCGTGATGCCGATGACGCGGCACGTGTCGGGAAGCCGGACCGGGAGCACGCGAAGCGGGCCGTCCCCGAGCTCGTAGGAAAGCTGGCGCGGCGAGATCGCGGTCAGAAGGTCGGAATGATGGAGGATCCCGCGCAGCATCGCGAGATCGCTCGTCTCGACCATCACTTCCGGTGCGGGCAGCCCGCGAGCCCGTATCGCGCGCTCGAACAACACGCGCGTCGGGGTCTTCGCGCGCGGAAGGACCCAGCGCGCCTGGGCGAGGTCGGCGTCCGGAATGCGCTTTCGCGACGCCCAAGGATGCTCGCGGCGCGACACGACCGCGAGCTCGTCGTCGATGAGCGGCTCGCCGGCGAGATCGGTCGCGTACTCCGGCGGCCGCAACGCGCCCAGGATGAAGTCGATGTCGCCTGCGCGAAGACTCGCCGCGAGCGTCTCGAACGAACCCTCGACGGTCGCGACGCGCAACCCCGGATGCCGACGGATCAGCGCCGCGATGGACTCGGGCAGGAGCCGCGTTCGCGACAGCGGCAGCGCACCGACGGTGACCGTGCCTTGGGTGATCCCTCGCAGCGCGGCGACGTCCGCTTCCGCATGACGCGCCTCGGCCAGCGCGCGCTTCACGCGCAGGGCGAGCGCGGCGCCCGCGTCGGTCGGTATCATCCCGCGCGCGGTCCGCTCGAACAGCGGCACGCCGATGCTGCTCTCGAGCTCCCGGAGCGCCATGCTCACCGCGGGTTGCGTGATGCCGAGGCTCTCCGCGACCGACGGCATGTGATGCTGCTCGGTGAGCGCGACGAAGGCGCGCAAGCGCCGCTCCTGCACGAGCATGTTGAAGACGGCTGCGTTGCGGATCTTCTCCTTGCCTGCGATCGCGGCGACTTCGATGCGGGCGTGCTGCATCTCCTCGTGGACCCGCTTCGCGCGGACGAGGAGCGCACGGCCGTACTCGGTGAGCAGCATGCCGCGGGCGCGGCGCTCGAAAAGCTTCGCGCCGAGCGAGGCTTCGAGGCGATGAACCGCGCGCGAGACGCCCGACTGCGCGCGGAACAGGGCGGCGCCTGCCCGGTTGGCGCTGCCCTGCTCGGCGACCGCGAGAAAGGCGCGCAGGTGGCGCAACTCCGGCGGCATGGGCCTCCCGTCGTCCAATGACGCGAAGTGTAGCGCGTGGGCTATGCGCGTCTCGAAATAAGCAATTCGCATAGCCGCGGGCCGAACTTCGCAGGGGGCTGTGCGGCCGCGACGACTCGATCGCCTTACAATGCGAATCACCGCTCGCGCCGCACCCCGCTCGCGCATGATCATCGACGTTCACGGCCATTACACGACGGCGCCCAAGGCGCTCGAGGCCTGGCGCAACCGGCAGATCGCCGCTGTCGGCAACGCTGCCCAGATGCCGGCGGCCTCCGCGCTTCGCATCGGCGACGACGAGCTGCGCGAGTCGATCGAGGCCAACCAGCTGCGCCTGATGCGCGAGCGCGGGCTCGACGTCGTCGTGTTCAGTCCGCGCGCGAGCTTCATGGCGCACCACGTCGGCGACTTCGCGGTATCCAGCGCGTGGGCTTCGATCTGCAACGCGCTCTGCTACCGGGTGAGCCGGCTCTTTCCCGATCGCTTCGTGCCGGCCGCGATGCTCCCGCAGAGTCCCGGCGTCGACACGGCAAGCTGCATTCCGGAGCTCGTGAGATGCGTCGAGCACTACGGCAACGTGGCCGTGAACCTCAACCCGGACCCGTCGGGCGGGCACTGGACCTCGCCGCCGCTGTCCGATCGCTACTGGTACCCCATCTACGAGAAGCTGGTCGAGTACGACGTTCCGGCGATGATCCACGTCAGCACGAGCTGCAACGCGTGCTTCCACACCACCGGCGCTCACTACCTCAACGCCGACACGACGGCATTCATGCAGTGCCTGACGGCGGACCTCTTCGGCGACTTTCCGACGCTGCGCTTCGTCATTCCGCACGGCGGTGGCGCGGTACCATACCACTGGGGCCGCTTCCGCGGGCTCGCGCAGGAGATGAAGAAGCCCCTGCTCGAGGAGCACCTCCTGCGCAACATCTACTTCGACACCTGCGTCTATCACCAGCCGGGCATCGATCTTCTGGCCCGCGTCATCCCCGTCGGGAACATCCTGTTCGCAAGCGAGATGATCGGGGCGGTGCGGGGCATCGATCCGCAGACGGGACATCACTACGACGACACGCGCCGCTACATCGAGGCGGCGCACGTCGATCCGGAAGACCGCCGCAAGATCTACGAAGCCAACGCGCGCCGCGTCTACCCGAGGCTCGATGCGCTGCTGAAGGCGCAGAAGCGCTGATCGTGCACGCGCCGGGCCCGGTCACCACAGGCATCTCGTCCATGGCGACGCGGCGCGTTCTGGCCGAGCTCGCGCAGTCCTATGGGCGTTTCTCCGGGCAGGGCGTCGCGGTGGAATCGGTGGGCGGCGTCGATGCGGTGCGGCGAATCGAAGCGGGCGAGGCGTTCGATTTCGCCGTGCTCTCGCGTCATGCGATCGAGCAGCTTGCCGCCACCGGCCATGTCGATCGGGAGAGCCCGATGGACTTCGCGCGCTCGCGCATCGCGGTCGCGGTGCCTACCGGCGCCCGCCGGCCCGACATCGCGACGGCGCAGGGCGTGCGCGACGCGGTGCTCGCCGCGCCTTCCATCGGCTACTCGACCGGCCCGAGCGGCCGGCACCTGCGCCGCCTGTTCGAGGATTGGGGCGTTGCGCAGGCGATCGCCGCGCGCACGGTGGAGGCATCGCCGGGTGTTCCCGTGGCCGCGCTCATCGCCCGAGGCGAGGTCACGCTGGGCTTCCAGCAGTTGAGTGAGCTTATCGGAGAGCCGGGCATCGACGTCGTAGGCACGTTGCCCGAAGAGATCGGCGAGATCACTGTGTTTGCCGGCGCGGTCTGTACGTCGGCGAGGCATGCCGGAGCCGCCCGAGCGGTGCTCGATTTCCTGGCGTCGCCGGCAACGGACGCCGTCAAGAGGCGCCATGGGATGGAGCCTTAGCATTTAACCCGACCTGTCCACGGAATACGGGACAATGCCGGGAAGGCAGCCAGAAGCCAATTCATCGAAGGAAATGTCAATGGCCATTATCGTCGGCGCCATCGCCGCCTCGCACACCCCCACCATCGGCTTCGCGTTCGACAAGAACAAGCAGGACGATCCCGTCTGGAAGCCGATCTTCGACGCGTTCCGTCCCGTTCAGGACTGGCTGGCGGAGAAGAAGCCGGACGTCCTCTTCTTCATCTTCAACGATCACGTCACGTCGTTCTTCTTCGACCACTACTCGGCGTTCACGCTCGGCATCGGCGAATCGTACCAGGTGGCCGACGAAGGCGGCGGCGCGCGCGCGCTGCCGCCGGTACGCGGCGATCCGAAGCTCGCCGCATGGCTCGCGGCATCGCTTATGGCGGACGAGTTCGATTTGTCCGTATTCCAGAACCGCGCACTCGACCACGGCTGCTTTTCGCCACTGTCGGTGATGTTGCCGAACGACGGGAAGGATTGGCCCGCGGCCGTCGTACCCTTCCTGATCGGCGTGCTGCAATTTCCCATTCCGACCGCACGGCGATGCTACCGGCTAGGCCACGCGCTGCGGCGCGCGATCGAGAGCTATCCGGAGGACATCAAGGTCGCGCTGGTCGCCACCGGCGGCCTTTCGCATCAGGTGCATGGCGAGCGCGCCGGCTTCAACAACCCGGACTGGGACCGCGAGTTCATGGACCTGCTCGAGCAGGATCCCGAGCGCCTGGCCGAGATGACGCACGCGGAGCTCGCGACCCTCGGCGGCCTCGAGGGCGCCGAGGTCATCATGTGGCTCGTGATGCGCGGCGCGATGAACGCGAAGGTGCGCTGCCTGCACCGCTCCTATTACCTGCCGTCGATGACCGGCATCGCCACCGCGATCTACGAAAACGAGTCGACGGTGCCGCCCAACGCGCAGGCCGTCGCGCGGGCGAGGGAGAACGCGATGCGCCAGCTCGCGGGCGCGGAGAGGCTAACCGGAACGTATCCCTTCAACTTCGAGCGCAGCGTCAAGGCGTACCGCCTCAACGATTTCCTGCATCGCCTGATCGAGCCCGCGCATCGCGCGCGCTTTCTCGCCGACCCGGAAGGCGCGTTCGAGGACGCGGGCCTCACCGGCGAGGAGCGCGACCTCGTGCGACACCGCGACTGGCGCGGCATGATCCACTACGGGGTCATCTTCTTCATGCTCGAGAAGCTGGGCGCGGTGGTCGGCGTGTCCAACCTTCACATCTACGCGGCGATGCGCGGGCAGTCGCTCGAGGAGTTCCAGAAGACGCGCAACGCGCAGGTCATGTATTCGGTGACGGGCAAGGAGGGCAAGGACCTCGCGTGGGATCGCAAGAGCTAGCGCGCAGGCGGTGGCTGCAAGCCGCGGCAGCGCTCGCCGGAGCGATCGCGCTGCCGGCGCGCGCCGCGTGGCCCGAGCGCGCGGTGCGCATCGTCGTACCCTTCACGCCCGGCGGCTCGACCGACATCCTCGCTCGCGCGATCGGTGAACGCCTGCAGGACGCGCTCGGCCAGCCGTTCGTGATCGAGAACAGGCCCGGCGCGGGCGGCTCGATCGGCGCCACCGAGGTCGCGCGCGCGGCGCCCGACGGCTACACGCTGCTCATGGGCCACATCGGCACGCTGGCGGTGAACCCGTCGCTCTACCGCGACCTTGCGTACGATCCGCGCACGAGCTTCGCCGCCGTCGCGCTGGTCGCGCGCGTGCCGAACGTGCTGGTGGTCAACCCGGCGGTACCGGTCAAGAGCGTTTCCGAGCTGATCGCGCTCGCCAAGGCGAAGCCCGGCGCGCTTCGCTACGCATCGGGCGGCAACGGCAGCGCGGCGCACATCGCGATGGAATACTTCAAGCTGCGCACGCAAACCGACCTCTTGCATGTCCCGTACAAGGGCACGGCCCCCGCGGTCACGGACGTCATGGGCGGCCAGGTCGAGGTCACCATGACCGGCGTCCCCGCCGTAATCCAGCAAGTGAAGGCGGGCAGGCTGCGCGCGCTCGCGGTCTCGAGCGCGGCGCCAGTGGACAGCCTGCCGGGCGTGCCGACGATCGCGGAGGCCACCGGACTCGCCGACTTCGAGGCCGTGCAGTGGTACGGCATCGTCGCGCCCGCCCGCACGCCGGATGCGATCGTCGCCACGCTCAACCGCGAGATCAATCGCGCGCTCGCGACACCTGCGCTCAAGTCGCGCCTCGACGCCGAAGGCGCGCAGGCGGACCCGGCCACGGCGCAGGCGTTCGCAGCCATGATCGTCCGCGAGATCGCGCGCTGGAAGCCTGTCATCGAGCAGGCGCACATGAGGCCGGAATGAACACGACGAACACCCAAAGCCTGCGCATCGCGCTCATCGGCTACGGCGAGGTAGGCGGCATCTTCGGCGCAGCGGTAGCGCCGAAATCGCAAGCGGTGACGGCATTCGACATCCGCACGACCGACGCGATGCGCGAGCGCGCCGCGAAGGATCGCGTGCGTCTCGCCGCCACGGCGGCCGATGCCGTCGCCGACGCCGATCTCGTGATCTCGGCCGTGACGGCCAGCGCGACGCGCGACGCCGCGGCGAGCGCCGCCTCGTCGATGCGGCGCGGCGCCTTTCTGCTCGACGTCAACTCGGCATCGCCGCGTACGAAGGCGGACTGCGGCGCGGCGGTCGACGCGACGGGCGGGCGCTACGTCGAGTCCGCCGTGATGACGTCGGTGCCGCCGTACGGCATCAAGGTGCCGATGCTGCTCGGAGGACCTCACGCCGAGGCTCTCGCGCCCACGCTCGCCGCGCTCGGCTTCTCGGCCCGGGTGGGGGCGGCGCGGCTCGGCGTCGTCTCGGCGGTCAAGATGTGCCGCAGCGTGATGATCAAGGGCATGGAGGCGATCGTGATCGAGAGCCTCCTTGCGGCGCGTCGTTACGGCGTAGAGGACGAAGTGCTCGCGTCACTGGGCGAGACATTTCCGGGAATCGAGTGGGAGCGCCAGGCGAGCTACTTTTGGAGTCGCGTCGTGCGCCACGGCAAGCGGCGCGCCGAGGAAATGCGGGAATCGGCGCATACGGTCCGCGAGGCCGGCCTTGCGCCGCTCCTGGCCAGCGCGATCGCGCAGCGGCAGCAGTGGGTGGCGGATCTGGCCGCCGCGGGCACGTTCGACGGCGCGGGCGGCGACGCCGCGTGGCGCGAGCACGCCGACCGCATCCCGCGCGACGATCGGGCCTAGCCGCCGAAGCCGAAGAGGCGCTGCGGCGTGTCCCAGAGCAGCTTGCGGCGGTCGCTCGCGTCGGGAAACAAAGCGAGCACGCGCCCGAGCAGCACGCCGTAGTCGACGCGCGCCGGCGCGCGCAGATACGGCCAGTCCGACGCCCACAGGCAGCGGTCGAGCGTGAACGCGTCGACCAGCGCCTCGATGTACGGCCGCGCGTCCACGTGCGGAGACGGCTCGCGCGAGAACTTGATCGCACCGGAGAGCTTGACGTAGGCATGCCCGGTGCGCCCGAGATCGAGCAGCGCGCGAAAGCCCGGTTGATCGAGCCCGGCTTCGGGCGTAGGGCGCCCGCAATGATCGACGAGGATGCGCGCGCCCGAGCGCTCGAGCATGGGCAGCAACGCCAGGAGCTGGTCGCGCTCGACCTGCACGTCGACGAACATGTCGAGCGCCGCCAACTTGTCGAGCAGCGCCTCGCCGCCGGCGTAGTGGTCCACACCGTAGTGCGTCGCGTTCCACGCCACGCCGACCACGCCCTCGGCCTTGAGCTGGTGCAGCTCCTCGCGCGTCGCGTCGTTGCCCACGATGGCGATGCCGCGCAGCCGACCGTCGCCGTTGGCGATGGTGTCGAGCATGCAGTCGTTGTCCGGACCGTAGCCCGAATTCGGCTGCACGAGCAGGGCGTAGCCCGTGCCATAGGTCTGCATCACCTGGCGCAGCTGGGCGGGCGTTCCCAGCTCCTGGCCCGCCGGGCGGTAGTGGGTGTCGGCCCGGTACGGGAACCGCGCCGGGTCGAACACGTGGACGTGACAGTCGATCTTCGGCTCGATGAAGATCGCGGTGTCCACTTTAGACGACCCTACTTGGCGGAGGCGGGCGGAAGCGTGGCGACGACTTCCTGCTTGCCGTTCACGACCTTGGTCATGAAGCTCTCGCGGTCGAGGTCTCCGTTGCCGTCGAACGTCACGTCGAGCAGCACGCCCGGGCTGTCCTTCACCGTGAACTTCGCCCCGTGGAGGGCGGCGGCGAGCGCCTTCGAGTCGACCTTGCCGAGCTTCTCCGTCTGGAGCTTGACCATGTACATCGCGCTGTAGCCCTTCATGCCGTTGTGGTCCGACTTGTACTTGTATTCCTTCTGGAACTTCTCGTCGAACGCCTTGATCGCGGGCTGCGGCGCGTCCGGGGTGAGGCCGACGTGCGCGATCGCGCCGTTGGCGGCGTCGCCCGCGAGCTCGATCACCTTCTGGCTCGTGAGCACTGTCTCGCCCACGATCGGCTTGTCGTAGCCCTGCTTGCGAAGCTCGCGCAGCGCGCGCGCCGATTCCTCCTCGTTGCTGTAGACGATGAGGGCATCCGCGTTGGCCTGCTTCGCCTTGAGCACCGCACCGGAGAAGTCGACCTGGCCGGGGTCCGTCGAGATGTCGGCGACGGTCTTGATGCCCACCTTGTCGAGGTCCTTCATGAGCGTGTCGCGGCCGCCCTTGCCGAAGTCGTTGTTGACCCAGATCAGCGCCACCGTCTTTGCGCCGAGGGTGTCCTTGAGATAGCGCGCGACCTTGGGCATCGCGGTGGTCTGCGTGAACGACGTGCGGAAGATGTAGGGGTTGCCCTGCTGGGTGATGCTCGCCGCCTCGCCGCCCGTGAAGTTCGTGATCTCGGCCTTCCTCGTCTCGGCCATGCTGACGATGATCGACCCCGAGAACACCGGGCCCATCACCACGTACACACCGTCGTCGACCGCCTTCTGCGCGAGCGCCTTGGCGATCTGCGGGTTCGACTGCGTGTCGGCGCTCGTGTACTCGACCTTGCGGCCGAGGATGCCGCCGGCCGCGTTGATCTCCTTCACGGCGAGCTTCACGCCGTTGTCGAAGTTCGTTCCCGACGTGGCGCCGGTGCCGGACAGCTCCACCAGGCCGGCGATCTTGATCGGGGGCTGCTGCGCGAGCGCCGGGGCGAGCGCGCCAAGCGCGAACGCGAGCGCGACGAAACGCTTCATGGAGTCTCCTCCCTTTTCGTGGGGAGGGTATTGTAGGGCGCGCCTGCGCCGCCGGGGCGGGTCGGCTTACACCCGCCCTACTGCGACTCCGCAAACTGCTCCGGACTCCAGCCGCCGCCCAGCGACTTCGCGAAGTCGACGATGGACAGCCGCGCGTCGCGCGCGGCGTCGATGCGAAGCGTCTCCGCCTCGAGGAGCTGGCGTTGCGCGTCGATCACCTCGAGGAACGACGTGCGTCCCGCGTCGTAGCGCAGCACGGCCACCTCGTAGGCCTTCGCGATCTGGTTGCGGCGGTCGGTTTCGGCGGCGAGCACGTCGCGCGCCGAGCGGTTCGCGACCAGCGCGTCGTGCACCTCGCGGAAGGCCGTCTGCACGATCTGCCCGTACTGGGCGGTAACCTCGTCGTGGCGCGCCTTGGCGAGCTCGACCTGCGCCTCGATGTCCTTGAAGTTGATCAGCGGCTGCACGAGGCCGAGGCCGATGTTCCACGCGGCCGCCGCCGGGGAGAAGAGGCTCGAGAGCACCGCCGACTCGAAGCCGTACGCGCCGGTGATGGAAATCGACGGGAAGTAGTTCGCCCGGGCCTCCTGGATGCGCAAGTCCGACGCCGCGAACAGCGCCTCCTGGCGCCGGATGTCGGGCCGGCGCTCCAGCAATCCGGAAGGAAGGCCCGACGGCAGCTCGGGCACCTCGGTCACGTCGTCGATGGCATTGCCCCGCGCGACTTCCGGATTGAACACGTCGCGCGGCGAGCGGCCGGTAAGGGTGGCCACCGCGCTTTCCAGTTGGCCGATCGCCTGCTGCGTGCGCGCGATGTCGGCGACGACCGCCGAGCGCTCGGCCTCCGCGCTTCGCAGGTCGTACTCGCCGATGATGCCGCCGTCGAAACGGTCGCGCTGCAGCCGCACGGTCTCGGTGCGAAGCTGCAGCGTGTCCTGCAGCACCTTCATCTCGGCGTCGGCCGCACGAAGCCGGAAGTACGCGCTCGCCACGTCCGCTGCGACCATGATGCGCACGGTCTCGTTGTAGTAGCGCGACGCGGTGAGATCGTTGGTTGCCGCAAGCAGTTCGGCGCGGTACTTGCCCCAGACGTCGAGCTCGTAGGACAGCCCGAGCGAGGCGGCGAAATTGTTGCTCGCGAGCTGCGTGCCGGGGGGATACGTCGGAAAGGCGTTGGCCGAAATGCGCGACCTCGCCGCGTTGGCGTTGAGGTTCACCGTCGGGATGAGGTACGACTGCGCTTGCAGCACCAACGCCCTCGCCGCGTCGATGCGGGCCAGCGCGACCTTCAAATCCCAGTTGCCGGCGAACGCCTCCTCGATCAGCGCCGTGAGCGCCGGGTCGTTGAACGCCGTCCACCAGTGCTGCAGGAGCTCGTTCTGCGCCGCCGTGGCGGAGCTCGGCGGCAGGTCGTACTTGGGCGGCACCGGCTGCGTGACGGCGCAGCCCGCGAGCGCCGCGGCCAGCGCCGCGGCAATCATGCGCTTCCTCATGGATGGCCTCCTTCCACGCCGCGCGGCGGGTGCCCCGGCGTGTGGTGGCTGCGATGGTGAGTCATCACCTTGTGGTGCTCGACCTCGGCGAGAATCTGGTCGCGCGTGCGCTTCTCGCGCAGGCGGCGCTCGGTGATGATGCGGAAGAACAGCGGCACGAAGAATATGGCGAGGAACGTCGCTGCGATCATCCCGCCCATGACGCCGGTCCCGGTCGAGTGCCGCGCGCCGGCGCCCGCGCCGGTCGAGATCGCGAGCGGCAGCACGCCGAAGATGAACGCGAGCGAGGTCATGAGGATCGGCCGGAAGCGCAGCCGTGCCGCTTCCACCGCCGCGGCCGTCGCCGACATCCCCTCGTGGCGCTTCAGCACGGCGTACTCGACGATCAGGATCGCGTTCTTCGCCGCGAGGCCGAGCAGCGTCACGAGGCCGATCTGGAAATACACGTCGTTGGTGAGGTGGCGCAGCCAGATCGCCGCCAGCGCGCCGAACGTGCCGAACGGCAGCGCGAGCAGCACCGACAGCGGCAGCGACCACTTCTCGTACTGCGCGGCGAGGATCAGGAACACCATGATCACCGCCAGCGCGAGCGCGAACGTCGACGCGCTGCCCGACTTCTTTTCCTGGTAGGAGGTGCCGCTCCAGTCGTAGCTGAAGTCCGTGGGCAGGACGTTCTTCGCGATCTCCTCGACCTTCGCGATGGCCTGGCCCGTGCTGGTGCCCGGCGCGCCGCTGCCGAAGATCTTCACCGCCGGCAAGTTGTTGAAGCGGTCGAGCGTGTCGGGGCCGGAGGAGTAGCTCACGGTGGCGAGCGAACTGAGCGGCACCATCTCGCCCTTGTCCGAGCGCACGTAGATGGCGCCGATGTCGTCGGGCCGGTTGCGGTACGACGGGTCGGCGGACATCAGGACCTGCCAGGCGCGGCCGTACCTGTTGAAGTCGTTCACGTAGTAGTTGCCGAGGGTGGCCGACAGGGCGTTGAACACGTCGTTGACCGGCACGCCGACCTTCTTCGCCTTCTCGCGATCGACCGCGACGTAGAGCTGCGGCACATTGGCGCGCCACAGCGTCTGCGCGTACGCCATCGACTTGTCGCTGGAAAGCGCGCCCAGGAACTGCTGCGTCACTTCGTTCATGCGCTTGGCGCCGGCTTCGCCGCGGTTCTGCAGGTAGAGCTCGAAGCCCCCGGCCGTGCCGAGCCCGAAGATCGGCGGCGGCACGAAGGCAAGGACGAGCGCTTCCTTGATGCCGCTCGTCTTGGCGAACACTTCTCCGACCAGCTGGGCGGTGGTCACGCCGGGCCGCTCGTCCCACGGGATCTGGGTGACGAAGATCGAGGCGGCGTTGTTGCGGAAGCCGCCGCCCAGGAAATCGAATCCGGTGAAGGCAATGACGTGCGCGTTCGCCTTGTTGGAGCGGATCGCCTGCTCGACTTGCGCCACGACCTTGTCGGTCCGCTGCAGCGTCGCCCCGTCGGGCAGGATCACGGTCGTGAAGAACCAGCCCTGGTCCTCATCGGGCACGAGGCTGCCGGGGGTGGTGCGCCACAGGAACGCCGTGATGCCCACCATGCCGATGAACAGCAGCACGCCGACGATCGCGCGCCGGATCATCCATGTCACGCCCGCTTCGTAGTGTTGCGTGACGGCGCCGAAGAAGCGGTTGAAGAGGCCGAACGGACCCCTCGTCGCCGCCTCGTGCGGGCGCAGGATCAGCACGGACAGCGCGGGCGTGAGCGTCAGCGCGACGAGGCCGGAGATCACGACCGCGATGCTGATCGTCACCGCGAACTGGCGATAGAGCTCTCCGGTGAGGCCGCCCAGGAACGCGATCGGCACGAACACCGCCGTGAGCGTGAGCACGATCGCCACGATCGGCCCCGTGACCTCGTGCATCGCCTTGATCGCGGCTTCGCGCGGCTTGGCGCCGTCCTCGCGCATGATCCGCTCCACATTCTCCAAGACGACGATCGCGTCGTCGACGACGATGCCGATCGCGAGCACCATGCCGAACAGCGTGAGGGTGTTGATGGAATAGCCGAGGACGAACAGGCCGGCGAACGCGCCCAGCAGCGACACCGGCACGGCGATGAGCGGGATGAGCGTCGCGCGCCAGCTCTGCAGGAACAGGTACACGACGAAGATCACGAGGATCATCGCCTCGCCGAGCGTGAACAGCACCTCGCGGATCGACACCTTGACGAACAGGGTGGTGTCGTACGGGATGGCGTAGCTCATGCCTTCCGGGAACTTGGTGGCGAGGTCGGCGACCGTCGCGCGCACCCGGTCGGCGACCTCCAGCGCGTTCGCGCCCGGCTGCAGGAAGATGCCGACCAGTGTCGCCGACTGCCCGTTGTAGCGGCCGATGAAGTCGTAGTCCTTCGAGCCCAGCTCCACGCGCGCGACATCGGACAGCCGCACCATCGAGCCGTCGGGGTTGGCGCGCACGATGATGTTCTCGAATTCCTTCACGTCCGAGAAGCGGCCCTGCGTGGTGATCGTGTAGACGAGATCCTGCCCCTTGGTGATAGGCGCCTGGCCGACCTTGCCCGCCGCGAACTGCGCGTTTTGCTCGTTGACCGCGGCGATCACGTCGCTGGGCGTCATCTTGAGCTGCGTGAGGCGATCGGGCTTGAGCCAGATGCGCATCGCGTAGTCCTTGGCGCCGAAGATCTGCACGTTGGTCGTGCCCTCGATACGCTTCAGCTGATCGAGCACGTTGAGCGTGACGTAGTTCGACGTGAACAGATCGTCGTAGCGGCCGTCGGGCGGGTAGAACGCGATCACCTGCAGGAACGACGAGCTGCCGCGCTCCACGCTCACACCCTGCCGCCGCACTTCTTCCGGAAGGCGCGGCTCGACCTGCTTCACCCGGTTGTTGACGTTGACGGTGGCGATGTCGACGTTCGTGCCGATGTCGAACGTGACCTGGATCGAGACGGTCCCGTTCGACTGCGACGTCGAGCTCATGTAGATCATGTTCGGAACGCCGTTGATCGCGTTCTCGAGCGGCGAGGCGACGGTCTCCTCGATCGTCTCGGCGGATGCGCCCGGATAGAAGGCGGTCACGGTCACGACCGGCGGCGCGATCTCGGGATACTGCGCGATGGGCAGCACGCGCATGGCCGCGAGTCCGGCCAGCACGAGGAACAGCGAGATGACGGCCGCAAAGATCGGCCGGTCGATGAAGAAGCGCGAAAACATGGCGGGCGGGCCTTATGCTTTTGGCGCCGCGGGCGCATCCTTGGCCGGCGCGCTTCCCGGCGCCGCAGGAGGCGGCGCGGCGCCGCCGAGCTTGATCGGCGCGTTGGGCCGCAGCTTCGCCACGCCGTCGACGATCACCTGGTCACCGGGTTTGAGACCGGTCTCGACGATCCACAGGTTCGTGTTGTTTTCCGTCGCCCAGTCGCCGAGCGTAACGAGGCGCACGGCCGCGACCGGGTTGCCGTCCTTGTCCTTGTCGACGACGTAGACGTACTTGCCTTGCGTGCCGTCGAGCACGGCGATCTGCGGCACGGCGAGCGCGCTGTTGCGCGTCGCGCCCAGGAGCTTCACGCGCACGAACTGGCCCGGCTTGAGCAGCCGATCGCTGTTGCTGACCTCGGCGCGCATCTCGAATGTGCCGGTGGAGGGATTGATCCGCGTGTCGGAGAAGTTGATCCGGCCCTTGCGATCGAGGATCGACCCATCGGCAAGGCGCACCTGCACGTCGAAGGCGTTGTCCTTCGGAAGCGTGAGGCGGCCTTCGCTCACCGCCTTGTTGAGCGCGAGCTGCTGGTTCTCGGCGATCGAGAACGGAATCCACATGGGGTCGACCTGCGAGATCGTGGTGAGCAGCGTGTCGTTCGCGGTGACGAGGCTGCCTTCGGACTTCGGCGCGCGGCTCGACAGGCCGGTGATCGGCGCGACCACGTTCGTGTAGCCCAGGCTGAGCTTCACTTCGGAGAGCTTGGCCTCCGCCGATTTGAGCTGCGCGGCCGCGAGCTCGGCCTGGCTGATGGCGTCGTCGGCCTCCTTCTGCCCGACGGCCTTGCGCTCGGCGAGCGGCTTCAAACGCGCGACTTCGCGGTCGTTCCAGGCCTTCTGCGCCTGCGCCCGCGCGACCTCGGCTTCCTGCGCGGCGGTCTGCGCCTGCAGCGGCTTGGGATCGATGACGAACAGCACCTGGCCCGCCTTCACCGGAGCGCCCTCCTGGTAGAGCCGCTTCTCGAGGATGCCGGTGACCCGCGCGCGAACCTCGACCTCCTTCGAGCCCGTGGTCTGGCCGACGTACTCGAAGGTCGCGGGCAGCGATTTCGGCTCGACCTTGATCGTCGTCACCTCGGTCGGAGGAAAGCCGTGGAATCCTTGCTGCTGCGACTGGCCGCAGCCGGCGAGCGCGAGGACGACGGCCAACGGCAGCGAATAGGGGAGTACCGCGCGGTGGGTGCGGAGCATCGGCATGGAGAAACTCCAGAAGGTTGCTCAAGGCAGGGGCTTGTGGCCCCATTTGCTGCACTGCAACTTGTCAGTCCATGCTAGAATAACATACATTCACGTATGTTTGTAAAGTAGCTTCGAGCGAAAAATGGGACGCAAGACCAAGGAAGAGGCGAAGGCCACGCGCGAGCGCCTGCTCGACGCGGCGCAGTGCCTCTTCCGCGAGCAGGGCGTCACCCGAACGTCGCTCGCCGAAGTCGCCACGGCCGCGGGCATGACCCGCGGCGCCGTCTATTGGCACTTCAAGGACAAGGCCGATCTGTTCCGCGCGATGTGCGACCGCGCGACGCTGCCGCTCGAGTCGCAGTTCGAGCATGTGCAGCCATGCGCCGAGGCCGACCCCTTCGGAACGCTGCGCACGCTGTGCATCGGCGCACTGACGACCCTCGCGCGCGACCCGCGCGCGCAGAACGTGTTCGAGATCGTCTTCCACAAGAGCGAGCTCGTCGACGAGCTGGCCGGCCTCGCCACCTCGCATCGCCAGGAGCGCGGCGCCTGCCTCGCGCAGATCGAGGACATAATGCGGCGCGCCGCGTACGTGGGTCAGTTGCCGGCCGATATCGACGCCGCGCTCGCGACCCAGGGGCTGCACGCGCTGATGGTGGGCATCATGCACGAGTGGGTGCTCGATCCGACCGCGTACGACCTCGCGGCTGCCGCGCCGAGCCTCGTCGACGTCTTCCTCGCCGGGCTCAAAGTGAATCCGCCGCGCCTGGCGAGCGGAAAGGGCTTGCAGGCTAGTCCTCGAACTCGCGAAGCCCGGCAAGGTTCGTCACGGTGATGCCACCGTAGTCGATTCGCAGAAGGCCGGCCTGCTCGAGACGTTGCAGCGCCTGGTTGGCCCGCTGCCGCGACAGGCCGGCAAGCTGCGCGATCTCCTCCTGCGAGATGGGCAGGACCGGCCCGACGCCGGGATACAGGTGCGGGTTGAACATGCCGGCGAGGCAGCGCGCGAGGCGCGCATCGGGACCGAGCAGGCGGTCGTGCTCCACCATGCCGATGAATTGGCCGAGCCGCTCGTTGAGCTGTGTGAGCAAATAGCGGTTGAACGGCATGCTCGTGTCGAGGAGCCACATGAACGTGGCCTTCGGCATGTAGGCGATCGTGCTCTCGCGAAGCGCCACGATGTCGTATCGCCGCGGTTCGTCTTTCAGTAGCGAACCCTCGCCGAACCACCCGCCGGAGCCCACGCCGACGAAGCTCGTGGGCTTGCCGTCGGACGACACGTTGGCCATCTTGACGAGGCCGTCCACCACGCCGATCCACGCCTCGACGGCCTCGCCCTTGCGGCAGACGAGCGAGCCCGATGCGCACACGCGCGTGACCGTCTCCGCCTCCACACGAGCGAGATCGGGCGGGGCGAGCGCGCGCGCCCAGGGCGAGGCGCGAAGCAGGGCGGCAAGGGACTGCATGGCTTTCCGGCGTGTGCGCGTCAATTGTCGGGCGGGCGACAACCTCGGCGGGCGATTCCCCCTACATTGCGGGTCAACGCCATTCTAAGGGGCCGTTTGGAGCGGCCGCGCGAACGGGCTAAGATGCCCGTCCCGCAAAGCCAAAGGCGGCGAACCTGCGGCATGGCGGCATCCGGGAGGACCATGGAGGAGATGCAGGACACGTTTCCGCGCCTGCTCGTGCACCACGCGAAGGTGCGGCCGGACCATCCGGCCACGCGGGAGAAGGACCTCGGCATCTGGCAGACGTGGACATGGCGCCAAGTCGCCGACGAGGTGCGCTCGCTCGCCTGCGGACTTGCCGCGGAAGGTTTCGAGCGCGGCATGCATCTCGCGATCATCGGCGACAACCGGCCCCGCCTGTACTGGTCGATGCTCGCGGCGCAAGCGCTGGGCGGCGTGCCGGTCCCCATGTACCAGGACGCGCCGGCCGGCGACTTCGTCTACGTGCTGAACGACGCCGAGATCGCCTACGCGATCGTCGAGGACCAGGAGCAGGTCGACAAGATGCTCGAGGCGAAGCCGGCCGTGCCGACGCTGCGCAACGTGTACTACGACGACCCGCGCGGCCTGCGCAACTACGAGGGCGTGACGAGCTTCGAGCGGCTTTGCGAGATCGGTCGCGAGTTCGACCGCGCGCATCCGGGCTGGTACGACGGCGAGATCGCGCGCGGCCGCCCGGACGACGTCTCGATCATGCTCTACACCTCGGGCACGACAGGCAAGCCGAAGGGCGTGCGGCAGACGCACGCGTCGTTCATCGCCGCGGCGCGCGGCGGATGCGAGTTCGACCGCCTCACCGCCGACGACAGCATCCTGTCCTATCTTCCGATGGCGTGGGTGGGCGACCACCTCTTCTCGATCGCGCAGTGGATGGTCGCGGGCTTCACGATCAACTGCCCGGAATCGGGCGACACCGTGATGACCGACCTGCGCGAGATCGGCCCGACGTACTACTTCGCGCCCCCGCGCGTGTTCGAGAACCTGCTCACGCAGGTCATGATCCGCATGGAAGACGCGGGCGCGGTCAAGCGCCACCTTTTCCACTATTTCATGGGTGTGGCGCGCGAGTGCGGCGCCGAGATCCTCGCCGGCAAGCCGGTCGGGCCGGGATCGCGCCTGCTGTACGGTATCGGCAACCTCCTGATCTACGGGCCGCTGCGCAACGTGCTCGGGATGAGCCGCATCCGCGTTGCGTACACCGCGGGCGCGGCGATCGGGCCGGACCTCTTCCGCTTCTACCGCTCCATCGGCATCAACCTGAAGCAGCTGTACGGCTCGACCGAGACCTGCGCGTACG
>DATJXV010000041.1:0-23757 GCA_035499955.1 Casimicrobiaceae bacterium | reverse complement strand
AAGCCGTATTCCGCGCTCATGGCGTTCGCGTAGTCGGAGAACGTCGCCGTGCCCTTGTCGGCGGCCACCACGAGATACGGGTCGTCGGCATCGTGCCGCTTCACCTGCGGCGGTGGCACGATCCTGTCGCCCTGCCGGTTGTCGGTGACGTCGAGCAGCCCGCGCAGGTAATCCTGGTAGCAGGCGACCCCTTCCTTCATGTACGCGTCGCGGTCGCTCATCGCCGGCGCGCGTTTGAGCACGAAGCCGCCTTTGCTTCCGACCGGGACGATGACCGTGTTCTTCACCATCTGCGCCTTGACCAGGCCCAGCACTTCCGTGCGGAAATCCTCGGGGCGGTCCGACCAGCGCAGGCCGCCGCGCGCCACGCGCCCGCCGCGCAGGTGCACGCCCTCGAAGCGCGTCGAGTACACGAAGATCTCGAACATGGGCTTCGGCTCGGGCAGGCCCGGGACCTTCGACGGATCGAACTTGAAGGACAGGAAGGTTCTGCGCTTGCCGCTCGCGTCGCGCCGCCAGAAGTTCGTGCGCGTCGTCGCGCGGATCAGCGCGAGGTATTGCCGCAGGACGCGGTCTTCGGAGAGGTTGTCGACGTTCTCGAGCGCGGCCTCGAGCGCGCGCTCGTGCTCCGCGCTGCGGGCGCCCGCGCCCGCGCCGGCCTCCGGATCGAAGCGCGCCTTGAAGAGCTCGACCAGCATGCGCGCCATGTCCGCGTGCTGGCCCAGAGTGGCCTCGATGAACGATTGCGACAGCGGGAAGCCGATCTGGCGCAGGTACTTGGCGTACGCGCGCAGCACGACGATCTCTTCCGCGGGAATGCGCGCCGCCACCACCAGCCGGTTGAAATCGTCGTTCTCCACCTCGCCGCGGAAGATGCGGCCGAACGCGTCCTCGAACACTCCGGAGAGCGTGTCGACCTCCATGTCGGCGCCGGTCAGCGCGCTCGCGATCCCGAAGTCGTGCATCGCGATCGGCGCCATGCCGTGCGGGGTTATCCGGTGCGGGTGCTCGTCCAGCACCCGAAGCCCCATGTGCTCGAGCATCGGCAGGCTGTCCGACAGCGTGACGGCCCGGCCGAGATGCACGAGCTGGAAGCGCAGCATGCCCGGTGCGGCCTCGAGCGGGCGATACAGGCTCATCGCGAGCGGTTCGCCTTCCGTGAGCTTTGCCATCATCTCGATATCCGGAACGGCGGCGCGCGCCGCGAATTCCTCGCGGTAGCCGGCCGGGAACGCGTGGCCGAACTGGCGGAAGCGCTCGTTGCCCTTCGCCTCGCCGAGCGCTTCGACGAGCGCCGCCTTCAAGTCGTCGGTCCACTTGCGCGCGGCGGCGACCAGGCGCGCCTCGATCTCCTTCACGTCGAACTCGGGAATCGCGCCGGGTGTGGTGCGCACGGTGATGTGGATGCGCGCGAGCACCGACTCGGACAGGCTCACGTTGAACTCGGAACTCGTGCCGTTGAAGGCGTGGATCAGGATCGCCTGCCACTTCTGGCGAAGATCGGTCGAGTAGTTTTCGCGCGGCGCGTAGATGAGGCACGACACGAAGCGCTCGAACGGGTCGCGGCGCACGAAGAGGCGGAAGCGCTGGCGGTCGTACAGGTGCAGGATGCCCATCGCCGTGCGCAGGAGATCGTCCTCGCCGGTCTGGAACAGCTCGTCGCGCGGGTACGTCGCGAGGATGTTGAGGAGCGCCTTGCCGGCGTGGCTGCCGGGGGCGAGGCCCGCGCGCGCGACGACGTTGGCGACCTTGCGGCGCAGGAGCGGGATCTCCGCCGGATTGGCGCTGTACGCGGTGGACGTGAAAAGCCCGAGGAAGCGATCTTCGCCCGCGACGTTGCCGGTGCCGTCGAAGCGCTTGACCGCGATGTAATCGAGATAGCCCGGACGGTGCACCGTGGAGCGCGACGTCGACTTCGTGATGACGAGCAACTCGGGGCGCCGGGCGTATGCGCGGATCTCCTGCGGCAGCGCGGCGAAGCTCGCGGCCACGTCCTTGCCCTCCTTTTCGCGCAGGATGCCCAGGCTCGACCCCGGCACCACTTTTAGCGCGTCCTGCCCGTCGACGGTGGCGAGGTCGTGCCGGCGGTAGCCCAGGAACGTGAAGTGGTTGGCGGCGAGCCAGGTGAGGAACGCCTTGCCTTCGTCGATCTCCGCCGGTGGCAGCGGCGGCGGTCTTGCGTCGATCTCGCTCACGATGGCGAGCGCCTTCTGCTGCATCGTCTTCCAGTCGCCGACGGCGAGGCGTACGTCGTCGAGCACGCGCTCGATGTCGCGCGCGAGCTCCTCGTGCGCGCCATGGCCCGCGAAGCGGTCGACCTCGACGTGGATGAGCGATTCGCGCCGGGCGCCCTCGCCCGCCGAAGCGCCGACCGCGGTCAAGGTGCCGTCGGCGGCGCGCGCCACGCCGATGATCGGGTGAATGATGAGGTGCAGCGTAAGGCCGTGCCGGTTGGCCTCCATCGTCACCGAGTCGACGAGGAACGGCATGTCGTCGTTGACGATCTCGACGATCGTGTGCGTCGACTGCCAGCCGTGCTCCTCGATCGTCGGATTGAACACGCGGACCTTGATGCGGCCAGCCTCGCGCTTGCGCGCGAAGTTGAAGTGGGACAGCGCCGCGCCGTAGAGGTCTGCGAGCTGACGCTCGGCGAGGTCGTCGGTGTCGACCTGACCGTAGTACTCGCGAACGAAAGCCGCGAGGATGTCGCGCTGCTCGGGCGCGACCTTCGTTCGAACCAGGTTCACGAGCTCGGAAAGGCGCTCCGCGCGGCGGTCCTGCTCGACCGTGGTGTCGTTCATGGGGTCTCTCCTCGTGACGGGCGCTGACGCACCTCTTGTAGCGCTATTATGTCGCGATTCCGTGACAGGAGCGCGTTCGCGCGCCAGCGACCATGATCCGCGATGCCGCAACGCTCGACGCGCTGCTCGCAACCGTCGCGCGCTTCGTGCGCGAGCGGCTCGTCCCTCTCGAGTCCGCCGTCGAGGAGGCCGATGCCATTCCGGCCGACATCGTGGCGGAGATGCGCGAGCTCGGCCTTTTCGGGCTGTCGATCCCGGAGACCTATGGGGGCCTGGGCCTCACCATGGAGGAGGAGGTCAGCGTGGCCTTCGAGCTCGGCCGCACGTCGCCCGCGTTCCGCTCCCTGCTCGGCACCAACAACGGCATCGGCTCGCAGGGCATCCTGATCGACGGCACCGAGGAGCAGAAGCGGCGCTGGCTGCCGCGCCTCGCGTCGGGCGAGATCGTCGGCTCCTTCGCGCTGACGGAGCCGGGATCGGGGTCGGACGCCGCGTCGCTCGCGACGACCGCGCGACGCGAGGGCGGCCAGTACGTCCTCGACGGCACCAAGCGCTTCATCACCAACGCGCCGGAAGCGAGCATCTTCACGGTGATGGCGCGCACGGACCCGGCGAACAAGGGGGCAGGCGGAATCTCCGCCTTCGTCGTCGAGCGCGACGCGCCCGGACTTGCCCTCGGCAAGCACGACCGCAAGATGGGCCAGCGCGGCGCGCACACCTGCGACGTGATCTTCGAAGGATGCCGGGTGCCGGCCGGCAATCTGATCGGCGGCCGCGAAGGCGTGGGCTTCAAGACCGCGATGAAGGTGCTGGACAAAGGGCGCCTGCACATCTCGGCGGTATGCGTCGCCGCCGCCGAGCGCATGCTGGGCGATGCGCTCGCCTATGCCGTGCAGCGCAAGCAGTTCGGGCGGCCGATCGCCGAGTTCCAGCTCGTGCAGGCGATGCTTGCCGACAGCAAGACGGAGATCTACGCCGCGCGCTCGATGGTGATCGACGCCGCACGCCGTCGCGACGAGGGGCGCGACGTCGGCACCGAGGCCGCGTGCGCCAAGCTCTTCGCCTCCGAGATGTGCGGGCGCGTGGCCGATCGCGCCGTGCAGATCCACGGCGGCGCCGGGTACGTGAGCGACTACGCGATCGAGCGCTTCTACCGGGACGTGCGCCTGTTCCGCATCTACGAGGGCACGAGCCAGATCCAGCAGCTCGTGATCGCGCGCAACATGATCCGCGAGCATGGGGACGCCTGACCGTCCGTTCGTCGACGAGTCCTCTCTGCGCGATACCGCGCGCCTCTTAGCCTCGCTGCCGCGGCGCATAGGCGACGTCGCGTCACTGGCCGCGGCCCGGGCGCCGGAGGACCCCGCGCTCGAAGACGCCGGGCGCACGTGGACGTTCGCCGAGTTGCACGCGGCGAGCCTGCGCGCGGCGGACGAGCTTGCCGCCGCGGGCGTGCGCGGCGGCGACCGCCTTCTGATCGTCGGCGAGAATTGCGCCGCGCTGGTTGTCCTGCTGTTCGCGGCCTCGCACCTGTCTGCCTGGGCGGTGCCGGTGAACGCGCGACTCGCCGATCGCGAGATCGACGCCATACTCGGCCACTGCACGCCGCGACGCGTCGTCTACCTCTCGAGCGCCTCGCCCGAGGCGTCGGCCCATGCCGCGCGCCATGCGGCAAGCGACGCGCTCTCGCTTCCCGGCGTAGCGATGAGCGGCCTTCGCGAGACCGTGCCGGAGCCGGTAAGCGACGATACCGCGGTGCAGGTCGCCGCCGTGCTCTATACGACGGGCACCACCGGCGTGCCCAAGGGCGTGATGCTCACGCATCGCAACCTGCTCTTCATCGCGCGCGTGTCCAGCGCGCTGCGTCTGGTCGGACCCGGCGACCGCGTGTACGGCGTGCTGCCGATGACGCACGTCTACGGTCTCGCGTCCGTATGCCTCGGCACGCTGTTCGCCGGCGGCTGCATCCTGCTCGAGCCCAGGTACGCGCCGCAGCTCCTCCTGGCGGCGCTGCGCGAGCGCGGACTCACCGTTCTGCAGGGCGTGCCGGCGATGTACGCGAAGCTGCTCGATCACCTCGACGCGGAACGCGACACGCTCGCGGCGCCGCGGCTGCGCTTCCTCTATGCAGGCGGTTCGCCGCTGGACGCGTCGCTGAAGTCCGCCGTCGAAGCGCGCTTCGGCCGGCCGCTGCACAACGGCTACGGACTCACCGAGGCCTCCCCCACCGTCACCCAGACGAGACTCGACGCGCCGCGCGGCGACTGCTCGGTCGGTCCCGCGATTCCGGGGGTCGAGATCCGCATCGTCGACGCGGCGTGCCGCGACGTGCCGCGCGGCGAGCCCGGCGAGCTTCTGGTCCGCGGCCCGAACGTCATGCGCGGGTACTATCGCGACCCGGAGCTCACGTCCAAAACGGTCGATGCCGATGGCTGGCTGCACACGGGCGACCTCGCAACCACGGACGAAAGCGGCGCGCTCGCGATCGTCGGCCGCGCCAAGGAGCTCATCATCCGCTCCGGGTTCAACGTGCATCCTGCCGAGGTGGAGGCGGTACTCAACATGCACCCCGCCGTGCGGCAGTCGGCGGTGGTCGGACGGACCGTCCCCGGCAACGAGGAGGTGGTGGCCTTCGTGGAGCTCGGCGCAGCGGCCCGTGCCACCGTCGATGAGATCGCGGCATTTGCGGCGCGGCATCTCGCGCCCTACAAGCGGCCGGTGGAAATCGTCATACTGCCGGGACTGCCGGTGTCGGCCACGGGGAAGATCCTGAAGAACAGGCTCAAGCAGGCACTTTAGCGACCAACGCGAATCGACATGACCTCTCCCGACCTCGACAGCTTCATCTGCCGGGCGCACGCGCTGTGCAATCGCAATCCCGAACCGGCCGACTGCGTCGTGGCGATCGCTCCGCTCATGCTCGAGCTCGCCGACAAGGCGGGGTCGTTCCTCGAGCCGCGACACCTTTCGAGCGACCCGGGTGGCTATTCGCGCAATCTCGTCTACGACGCGGCCGACGGCAGTCTCTCGCTGTATGCGCTCGTCTGGCTGCCTGGCCAGTGGACGCCCGTGCACGACCACGGGAGCTGGGGCGTGGTCGCGGTCCTCGAGGGCGTGCTCGAAGAGCGCAACTACGTGCGCCTCTCGGAGGATCGCGGTGCCGACGACGGCATCGAGCTCGTACGCGGCGGCGTGATCCTGCTCGGGCGCGGCGCCGTCACGAGCTTCGTGCCCAACCCCGATCACATCCACATGACGGGCGTGCCGCGCGACCGGGCCCGCGCCGTCAGCCTGCATCTTTACGGCCGCACGATGAGCGACTTCAACATCTACGACGTGGCGTCAGGGACCCGAAAGCGGGTGGACGTCGCGCACAACGAGAGTTGAATCCGCTGGAGACGAAGGAATGGATCCATCGACGTTAGGTACTGCCTTCTGGTTCGCGGTCTTCGTGTTCGGGGTCGTGCTCGCGATCGCGTGGATCATCCTGCCTCTGGCGTTGATCGGCACGAAGCCGCTCCTACGCGAGCTCATCGCCGAAGTGCGGCGGACGAACGCGCTCCTCGAACAGCGCCGCCCGCCCTGATCGCGCGCGGCTATCCCACCTCGAACAGCGCGGCAGCGCCCATGCCACCGCCGATGCACATCGTGACGACGACGCGCTTCGCGCCGCGGCGGCGTCCTTCGATGAGGGCGTGACCGGTAAGGCGCGCCCCCGATACGCCGTACGGATGGCCGACGGCGATGGCACCGCCGTCGACGTTCAGGCGGTCGTTCGGGATGCCGAGCGTGTCGCGGCAATAGAGCACCTGCACCGCGAACGCTTCGTTGAGCTCCCACAGGTCGACGTCGTCGACCGTCATGCCGGTGCGCGCGAAGAGCTTGCGTACGGCGAACACCGGTCCGATGCCCATCTCGTCGGGCTCGCAGCCGGCTACCGCGAACGCGCGGAAGACGCCGAGCGGCGCGAGCCCGCGACGCGCCGCTTCGCCGTCGCTCATCACGACGCACGCGCTCGCACCGTCGGAGAACTGGCTCGCATTGCCCGCCGCGACGCTCCCGCCCGGCAGCGCCGGCTTGATCTTGGCCACACCCTCGTAGGTCGTGCCCGGGCGGATCCCTTCATCCGCGGCAATGGTGACTTCGCTCGTGCCGATGCGCGACGTCTTCGCGTCGACGACGCCCATCGTCACCGTCATCGGCACGATCTCCTCCGCGAACCGGCCGGCGGCGGCCGCCGCGGCCGCGCGCTGCTGGCTTTGCGCGCCGTATTCGTCCTGGCGCTCGCGCGATATGCCATATCGGCTCGCCACGGTTTCGGCCGTTTCCAGCATGGACCAGTAGATTTCCGGCTTGCGCGCGACGAGCCACGCGTCGCGGCGCATGTGCTTGTTGAGCTCGTTCTGCACGCAGGAGATGGACTCCACACCGCCGGCCGCCACGATGTTGCATTCGCCGGCGACGATGCGCTGCGAGGCGAGCGCGATCGTCTGCAGCCCCGACGAGCAGAAGCGGTTGACCGTCGCGCCCGGGACGCTCACCGGACACCCGGCACGCAGCGCGATCTGCCGCGCGATGTTGCCGCCCGTCGCGCCTTCGGGCAGCGCGCAACCCATCAGCACGTCGTCGATCTCGCCGGGAGCGAGCCGAGCGCGCGCGAGGGCGTGCGCGACCGCATGCCCGCCCAGCGTGGCGCCGTGCGTCATGTTGAAGGCGCCGCGCCAGCTCCTGGCGAGCCCGGTGCGCGCGGTGGATACAACGACGGCTTCGGTCATGTTCGAGGACTCCCGCGCGCGATCATGCGTTGAAGGCGCCGCCTTCCGCGGCGAGGCGCGCGAGCCGCGGAGCCGGCGCCCAGAAAACCGCATCGGCGCCCGGTGCGGAAGCGAACTCGCGCATCCTGCGCACCGCGTTGACGAGGCCCAGCATGTCGGCGTAGAGCATCGGCCCGCCACGGTAGCGCGGGAAGCCGTAGCCGGCGAGGTAGACGACGTCGATGTCGGACGCGCGCTGGGCGATGCCTTCCTCGAGGATGCGCGCACCCTCGTTCACGAGCGCCAGGATGCAGCGGTCGACGATCTCGCCGGCCGCGATCCTGCGCGGCGTTGCTGCGATCTCGCCGCGATAGGCCGCGATGATCGCATCCACGGCGGGATCGGGTAGCGCGTCGCGTCGACCCGCCTCGTAGCGATACCAGCCGGCGCCCGTCTTCTGCCCGAAGCGTCCCTGCTCGCAGAGGCGGTCGGCGACGCGCGAATACACGACGTGGGGCTTCTCGACGCGGCGGCGCTGGCGAATGCGCCAGCCGACGTCGTTGCCGGCGAGGTCGCTCATGCGAAACGGTCCCATCGCCATCCCGAAGCCCTCGAGCGCCGCATCGACTTCCGACGGCGAGGCGCCCTCGTCGAGCAGGAACATCGCCTGCCGCATGTAGTGCTCGAGCATGCGATTGCCGATGAACCCGTCGCACACGCCCGCCACGACGGCCGTCTTGCCGATCCGCCTCGAAAGCTGCATCACCGTCGCCAGCACGTCGGTGCCGGTGCCGGCTCCGCGCACGACCTCGAGCAGCCTCATCACGTTGGCGGGACTGAAAAAATGCATGCCCAGGACGTCGTGCGGCCTGCGCGTGGCGGCAGCAATGCGGTCGACGTCGAGCGTCGAGGTGTTCGTCGCCAGGATGGCGCCGGCCTTGGCGATCGCGTCGAGCTTCGCGAAGACCTGCTCCTTGATCGCCATGTCCTCGAACACCGCCTCGATGACGAGGTCGGCGTCGCGAAGGTCCGCGTAGTCGAGCGTGGGCCGCAGACGTGCCATGTTCTCGCCAACCTGAGCCTCCGACAGCCGGCCTTTCTTGGCCGAACCCTCGTAGTTCGCTCGTATCCTCGCCACACCCGCGTCGAGCGCGCCGCGATCCGTCTCGAGGAGGGCTACCGGCATTCCAGCGGACAGGAAGTTCATGGCGATGCCGCCGCCCATGGTCCCGGCGCCGATGACCGCGACCCGGTCGATGCTGCGTATCGCCGTGGCCTCGGTCACGCCCGCCACGCGCGCCGCGGCGCGCTCGGCGAAGAACGCGTGGCGCAGCGCGCGCGACTCGGGGGTTTGCGCGAGCTCGAGGAAGAGCCGCCGCTCGTAGGCGAGCCCGTCCTCGAAAGGCATCGACACCGCGGCCGCCACGGCGTCCACGCACAGGCGCGGCGCGGGCAGGTTCTTCGCCGTCGCGGCGATCGTGTTGCGCGCGAACTGGAAGTAGGCCTCCGCGTTCGGATAGTCGATCGCGAGATCGCGCAGCCGCTTGCGGGGGCGCCCCTGCGCCACGATCGCGCGCGCCAGGGCGCAACCGGCCGCAACGACGTCGCCGTCGACGACGGCGTCGAGCAGCGCCGAGTCCTTCTGCATCGCCGCGGCAACCGGCTCGCCGGAGACGATCATGTTCAGGGCCGCCTCCACGCCTACCGCACGGGGCAAGCGTTGCGTCCCGCCGGCCCCCGGGAGCAAGCCGAGCTTGACCTCGGGCAGCGCGAGCGTGGCTCGCGCGGAGGCGACCCGGTAGTGGCACCCGAGGGCGAGCTCGAGCCCGCCGCCCATGCATACGCCGTTGATCGCCGCGACGACGGGCTTGGCGGAAGCTTCGATGGCGCCGATCACGGACCGCAGCGTCGGCTCGGCGCTCGACTTCGGCGTGTTGAACTCGCGAATGTCGGCGCCGCTCGAGAACGTCTTGCCAGCGCCGGTGATGACGATCGCGTCGCACAGCGGCTCGGCGAGAGCGCGGTCGACGGCCGCCACGATTTCACCGCGCGTGGCATGGCCGAGGCCGTTGACGGGCGGGTTGTCCAACGTGACGACTGCCACGCGTTGATGCAGTTCGTAGCGAGCGCCGATGATCGTCCTCCCTTCAGACTTCGAGCCATTCCTGCCGTACCGCGCGATTGTCGCGCAGATCCTGCGCGCTGCCCTCGAACACGATACGCCCCTGGCCCATGACGTACAGGCGTTTCGAGATGGCAAGCGCGATCGTGAGCTTCTGCTCGATCAGCAGGATTGCCACGCCGCGGGCGGCGACCGCCTCCAGCAGCCCGCGCACCTGCTCGACCATTTGCGGGGCGAGTCCCTCCGTGGGCTCGTCGACCATCACGAGCGCAGGATCGCCCATCAAAGTGCGGCAGATGGCGAGCATCTGCTGCTCTCCGCCCGACAGCACGCCGCCGGGGACGTCGACACGCTCGCGCAACACCGGAAAGAGCGCGAACACGTCTTGGAACGACCAGCGGCCCGCCGCCCCGGAAGGCTTCACGCCGAGCAGCAGGTTCTCGCGCACAGTCAGCGACGGGAAGATTTCGCGGTCCTCCGGCACGTAGCCAAGGCCCTTGCGCGCGATCTCGTGCGGCGCGAGCCCGTCGATGCGCTCGCCGCGAAACGCGATGGCGCCGACCGGCGGAACCAGCCCCATGATGGTCTTCACGAGCGTCGAGCGGCCCGCGCCGTTGCGTCCGAGGAGGCTCACGATCTCCCCTTGCCCGACGCGAAACGAGGCGCCCTGCAGGATGTGGCTCTTCCCGTAGTAAGCGTGCAGGTCGTCGACCTCAAGCACCGGGCGCCGCTCCCAGGTAGGCCGCCTGCACCGCGGCGTTGTCGCGAATCCGCTCCGGCGTATCGGTGGCGAGAATCTTGCCGTATACCAGCACCGAGATCTGATCGGCGAGGCCGAACACGACGCTCATGTCGTGCTCGACGATGAGGAGGGTGCGCCCCTGCGAAATCCGGTGGATCAGCGCCACGGCCAGGTCGGCCTCGCCGCGGCTCATCCCGGAGGTCGGCTCGTCGAGCAGGATCACGCGTGCGCCGCCGGCGATGGTGATGCCGATCTCCAGGGCCCGCTGCTCGGCGTAGGTGAGAACCCCGGCCGGGACGTCACGCCGGGCCGCGAGACCGATCTGCTCGAGCGTGTGGAGCGCGCTCTCGCGGGCGTCGGCCAGCGTATCGGCGTTGCGCCAGAAGCAGTATCGGTGCCCGAGCGCCCAGAATACGCTGCAGCGCAGGTTCTCGAACACCGACAGCCGCGGAAAGATGTTCGTGACCTGGAAGCTGCGGGCAAGGCCCCGGCGGTTGATCTCGAACGGCCGCCGCCCGGCGATCTGCTCGCCGTTCAGGCTGATCGAGCCGCGCGTGGGAGCGAGCCGGCCGCTGATCAGATTGAACAGCGTCGATTTGCCGGCGCCGTTGGGGCCGATGATCGCGTGGCGCTGGCCGCACGCAATTTCGAGCGACACGCCGCGGATGACCGGCGTCGCGCCGAAGCTCTTGTCGACGTCGCGCAGCCGAAGTGCAGGCGCGCTCGTCATGCCTTCGCCTGGGCGAGCGCGCGATCCCACGCGGAGGCGACCACGCGCCACGTCGCGCGGAACAGCGCGAACCCGCCGAGAAGCGCGACGGCCGCAGCGATCCACGGTGCCGGCGATGCCGCATCCACCGTGGTCCCGACGAAGCGCACGCGCGTGCCGAGCTCCGGCTGCGTGGCCAGCCGGTAAGCCATCTCGATGGCGAGGACCGCGCCGGTCGCCGTCACGACGAGAGGAATCAGCGCCACCGCGTACGCCGCGAGCACGCAGCGCATCCCGCGCGTGCGTACGATCGGCCGATGCATGAGCAGCAGGCCGGCGAGGCCCGACGGCGCGAACAGGATCATGCCGATGAAGAAGATGCCGAGGTACAGGAGCCACGCCGAGGTGTACTCGCTCAAGCTGCTCGAAAGCCACGTGATGGCGACGGCGCCGAGAATGGGGCCCGAGAAATACGATGCGCCGCCGATGTACGCCATGATCAGCACCGTCCCCGAACGCGGCGCGCCGACCGCCTCCGCGCCGACGATCTCGTAGTTGATCGCGTGCAAGCCCCCGGCGAGTCCTGCGAAGAGGGCCGCGACCGCGAACGCCACGAAGCGCACGCGTGGGGTGCTGTAGCCGACGAACTCGGCGCGCTCGGGATTGTCCCGGACCGCGTTGCACATGCGGCCCACCGGCGTCCGGGTGAACGCGTACATCGCAAGCACTGCCACGACGACCCACGCCATCACTGCGTAGTACACGTCGAGCTGCGAGCCCATGTTCACGCCGAAATCGACCGGCGCCCGCGTCCTGCTCGCCGTGATGCCCTCCTCGCCGCCGAAGACGCTCGGCAGCATGAAGGCCGCCGCGTAGACGAGCTCCCCGACGCCGAGCGAAATCAGGGCGAAGACGGTTCCCGCCCGCCTTGTCGTCAAGGCGCCGAACAGGAGACCCGCGAGCAGCCCGCCGGCCGCGCCCGCCAAGGGCACGAGGAAGACCGGCATCGGCAAGCCGTGGTTGATCGCGCGCATCACGTGGATGGCGGCATAGCCGCCCAGCCCGAAATACACGGCATGCCCGAACGAGAGGAGCCCGGTCTGCCCGTACAGCTGGTTGAACGACAGCGCGAATACGACCGCGATGCCCATCTGGGTGAGCAGCGAGCGCCCGAAATCGGTGTTCAGTCCTGGAACGTGAGGCAGTACGACGAGCACTGCGACGGCGATCGCCAGGAGGCGCCTCTCGCGGCGCCAGTTGGGCGCCTCCGACGCGGTCAGCTTGGCGGCCGCGGCCACCCCGTTCGTCATACTTCGCGCCTGCCGAGCAGCCCGCGCGGTCGCAGGATCAGCATCAATACCAGCAGGAGATACGGGACGATCGGCGCGGCGGTGGCGACCTTGATCGCCATGACTTCGTAGAACGGCGAGGCACGCGAGACGGCGATGCCGGCCGCGCGGAAGAGATCGAGCAGCGAATAGTCGATGGCGACGGCGAAGGTCTGCACGATGCCGATCAGCATCGACGCGATCAGCGCGCCGGCGAGCGATCCGAGCCCGCCCACGACGACCACGACGAATACGATCGGCCCGATCGCATGAGCGAGCGTCGGCTGCGTGAGCAGCATGAAGCCGCCGATCACGCCCGCGAGCCCCGCGAGGCCGCTGCCGACGGCGAACACGAGCACGAAAACGCCGGGAACGTCGTGGCCGAGCGCGCTCACCATCTTCGGATGCGTCAGGGCCGCCTGGATCACGAGGCCGATGCGCGTCTTCTTGAGCGCGATGTACAGGAAGGCGAAGATGGCGACCGAGATCGCCATCATCAGCCCCTTGTAGGCGGGAAACGTGCTGCCGAAAACGTGAAACAGCGGAAAGTCGATGGCGGCCGGAACGTTGTTCGCGACAGCATTGCGGCCCCAGCCCATCGTGACCAGCTCCTCGATCACATAGGCGAGGCCGAACGTGAACAGTATCTCGGCGACGTGACCGCGTGAGTGAACGCGCGACAGCCCGTAGCGCTCGATCGCCATCCCGATGAGCCCGCACAGGAGGGGCGCGATGACGAGCGCCGGCCAGAAGCCCACCCAGCGGCCGAGCTGGTAGGAGAAGTAGGCGCCTACCATGAACACGCTCGCGTGGGCGAAGTTCAGCACGCCCATCATGCTGAAGATGAGGGTCAGCCCCGACGAAAGCATGAACAGGAGCAGCCCGTAGACGATGCCGTTCAGCAGCGATACGGTAACGAGCTCGAGCATTCCGCTGCCTGCTGCGACGACGTCAGACGCAAAGTCCGCGCTATTTCGGCCGATCCATCTTGCAGGTGGTGGGAAGCGCGGTGGCCTTTGCCTCGACCTTGGCGTCGGTCTTCCAGCCGAGGCCCGTGCCCTCGCTGTCGTACTTGGCGTTCCTCGACAGCGTGGAGACGTACAGCGGCTGCAGGAGCTGGTGGTTGTCGGCGCGCATCTCGACCTCACCCAGCGCCGTCGGCATCTTCATCCCTTCCATGGCCCGCGCCACCTTGACCGGCTCGTTGGACTGGGCTTTCCTGGCGGCGGCGGCGAACATCTCCCACATCGTCTTCGCCCGCCAGTAGGAGTACTCGTTCTCGGCCCCCGGATAGCGCGCGCTGAACGCGAGCACGGACGCGTCGAGCTCGGGGGTCGCGTTGCGATGCCATTCCGAAACCTGCTTCAGCGTATCCACACCCGCTTCCCCGATCGCCGTGACCGCGCCGGGGCTGCCGCCGTAGTAGGTCTCCCAATCCACCTTCATGCCGGCATCCTTGCCCGCCTTGATGAGCAGCACCATGTCGTTGCTCCAGTTGCCTGTGATCACGGTGTCGGCGCCCGCCGCCTTGATCTTGGCGACGTACGGCGAAAAATCGTTCACCTTCTGCAGCGGGTGCAGCTCGTCACCCACGATCTTGATGTCCGGGCGCTTCTCCGCGAGCATCTTCGTCGCCGCGGCGGCGACTGCCTTGCCGAAGGAGTAATCCTGATTGATGAGGTACACGCGCTTGATGCGCGTGTCGCGGGCGATAACGTCCGTGAGCGCCGCCATCTTCATGTCGGCGTCGGCGTCGAACCGGAAGTGCCAGAAGTTGCACTTCTCGTTGGTCAGCGCGGGATCGACCGCGGCGTAGTTGAGGTACACGACCTCCTTCCCCGGATTGCGCTCGTTGTACTTCTGGACCGCATCGGTAAGCGCGAGCGCCACACCGCTGCCGTTGCCCTGCACGACGTACCGCGCACCCTCGTCGAGCGCGCGCTTCAGCTGGATCAGCGACTCCTGCGGATTGACCTTGTTGTCGTACGAAAGCAGCACCAGCTTCTCGCCGTTGAGCCCGCCGGCCGCGTTGATGCCGTCGATGTAGAACTGGTGTGTCTTTTGGGCCAGAATGCCCGTGGCCGCGCCCCCTCCGGACAGCGGATCGATGAATGCGATCTTGATGTCCGCGCTGGCCGATGCCGCGAGACACCCGATCGCGAAGCCAAGCGCCACCATCCTCCGCGCGCGTCCGCTCATGACTTATCCTCCGGTGGAAAGCGTCCCGAGAACCCCTGCCCGTCGGGGCGGGATCGCGGAAGCCGATGCTAGTCGTCCCGCATGCGGCTTACAAGCGGCGGCGCACCTCGAAGCGATGCCGCAGCGCAACATGGAAGGGCGAGAAGACCCCAACGGGAGCTTGCCATGCTCGGGCTGATGATGAACTGGCCGCTGCTGATTTCGTCGCTGATCCGGCATGCGGACCTTTGTCACGGCGACGCCGAGATCGTGTCGCGCACGATCGAAGGGCCGATCCATCGGTACACCTATCGCGATGCACATCGTCGCGCGCGCAGGCTCGCCGACGCCCTCGGCCGGCTCGGCGTGAAACCCGGGGAATGCGTCGGCACGCTCGCATGGAACGGCTACCGTCATTTCGAGCTGTACTACGGGGTCTCCGGGATGGGCGCGGTCATCCACACGATCAATCCGCGGCTGTTCCACGACCAGATCGAGTACATCGTCAACCATGCATGCGACCGGATCGTCTTTTTCGACCTCACGTTCCTGCCGCTCGTCGAGAAGCTCGCGTCGGACTGCCCTGCCGTGACGACCTGGGTCGCGCTCACCGACCGCGCCCACATGCCGGCCACGACGCTGCCCAACGTGCGCTGCTACGAGCTCCTGATCGACGACGCAAGCGACGACTACGCATGGCCGCAGTTCGACGAGAACACGGCCGCGGCGCTGTGCTACACGTCGGGCACGACCGGCCACCCGAAGGGCGTGCTCTTCAGCCATCGCTCGACCGTGCTGCACGCGCTGTCCACCTGCCTCCCGGACGCGAAAGGCTATTCGTCGCGAAGCGTGGTCCTCCCGATCGTTCCGATGTTCCACGTCAACGCCTGGGGCATTCCCTATTCGGCGCCGATCGTCGGCGCCAAGCTGGTCTTTCCGGGCGCGGCGCTCGACGGCAAGAGCCTGTACGAATTGCTCGAGAGCGAGGGCGTGGAAACGTCCGCGGGCGTGCCGACGGTCTGGCTCGGTCTGATCCAGTACATGAAGCAGAACAACCTCAAGTTCACGACGTTCAAGCGGACGACGATAGGCGGGTCGGCCTGTCCCGCCGCAATGATGCAGACGCTGCGCGAGGATTTCGGCGTGCACGTGGTGCACGGCTGGGGAATGACCGAGATGAGCCCGGTCGGCACCATCGGCACGCCCAAGGCGAAGCACGCGAGTCGCCCGGCCGGCGAACAATTCGCCCTGGCGCTCAAGCAGGGGCGGCCTTTGTACGGTGTGGAGATGAAGATCGTCGACGCCTCCGGCAAGGAGCTTCCTCGCGACGGGATTGCCACGGGCCACGTCATGGTCAGGGGGCCGTGGGTCATGCGCGATTACTTCAAGAACGACGGGCCGAGCCCGCTTTCGGCCGAGGGTTGGTTCCCGACCGGCGACGTCGGCTCCATCGACCCCGACGGCTACCTGCAGATCACCGACCGGTCGAAAGACGTGATCAAGTCGGGCGGCGAATGGATCAGCTCGATCGAGCTCGAGAACATCGCCATGGGACATCCGGCGGTGATGGAAGCGGCGGTCATCGGTGTTGCGCATCCGAAGTGGGCCGAGCGGCCGCTGCTGCTCGTCGTAAAGAAGAATGGCGTTGCCGTGACGCGCGATCAGATGCTCGCCTTCTACGAGGGCAAGACAGCCAAGTGGTCCGTACCGGACGACGTGGTCTTCGTCGACGAGCTCCCGCACACGGCCACCGGCAAGCTCTCGAAGAAGACGCTCCGGGAGATATACAGGGACTATCGACTTCCCGGAGTCGGTCCCTAACCGTCGGACGCGGCGATGCGCTTCGCGAGCGCATCGCTCGCCGCCTCGACGAGGTCGAGCACGCGCTCGAAGCCCTGCGCTCCTCCGAAGTAAGGGTCGGGCACGTCGACCTCGCCGAGCTCCGGGGCAATATCGAGAAAAAGGCCGAGATGCCCTGCAAACTCGTCGGGCTGCACTTCCTGGAGCTCTCGCAACACGTTCCGGTCCATGGCGAGAATCCAGTCGAAGCGATCAAAGTCCGCGGCGCTGATCTGCCGCGCCCGCAGCCTGCGCAAGTCGTAGCCCCTGCGCGCCGCGTGCACGATCGCGCGCGAATCGGGCGGACTGCCGGCGTGCCAGTCGCCTGTGCCGGCGGAGTCGATCTCCACGCGGGAGGCGAGCCCGGCCCTGGCGGCCGCCGCGCGGAACACGGCCTCCGCCGTCGGGGAGCGGCAGATGTTGCCGAGGCAGACGAAGAGGACGCGCGTGCGGCCGGTCACGTGGGAAGGGGCGCCGCGATGTCCCGCATTCGCATCAAAGTTGCGTCCGTGGCAATTCGAAGTCAAGATCGCGTGATCATCGCGGGCTCCTCCGCTCACGCTCCCGAGGCTGTTCCAAGTGCCGCCCGAATCGTCGACAAGCAACCCGGAACATTGTACGACACACGCTGTCCCCGCCCGCGCCCTGACGAGGCTCGGCCTCGCGGCGGCGTTCGCCGTCAGCGCCGCTTTCTCCGCGGCGGCCGGTGCGCAGGCGCTGGTCGGCGAGATCATCGTCAAGCTTGACGGCGGACCGGCGGCATCGCAAACGGATTCGCTTTCGAGCGAGCGTCGCCAGCAGATCGGCATGGCGCTTCGCACGGGCTTCAACCAGAGCGGCCGCACGCGCGACGGCGCGTACCGTCTCGAGCTCACGCCGCCGCTGTCCGTAGACGACGCGCGCTCCGCGCTCAATCGGCTGCGCCTGGATCCGGACATCGTCTATGCGTCGATTGCCGTAGCGCCTCTCCCCGGCCCCGTCGCGTCGCCCCTGTTCACCTTCCCGACGAACCGCCTGATCGTGAAGTTCCGCGACAGCGTCGTCACCGACAACTCGCTGGGCGGCAGCGGATCGCTCGCGCAGGCGCGCCTCAGCCGCATCTCCGCCGCGAGCGGCGTCACGCTGACCTACGTGCGCTCGATGCACGACGACGCCAACGTGCTGCGCCTGCCGAGCCGCTCGCAGCTCGCCGATGTCGAGGCGATGGCCGCGCGCATCGCGGCGCAGCCCGACGTCGAGTTCGCCCAACCCGACTACATCCGCAAGATCAACATCTCGCCGAGCGATCCGTGTTACGCGATGCAGTCGCTGCCGGACTGCGCGAACGGCTACCAGTGGGACCTTTTCGAGGCCAAAGGCGGCATCAACGCGCCGGCCGCGTGGAACATCACGACCGGATCGTCCTCGATCGTGATCGGCGACGTCGACACAGGCATCCTGTACAGCCACCCGGACCTCGCGGGCAGGCTCCTGCCGGGGCGCGACATGATCGACGATGCCCTCGTCGCCAACGACAACGACCCCGATCCCATGTGCCCGGAAACCACGGTCGGCGGATGCTTCGGCAGCCGCGATGCGAACGCGGCCGACCCGGGCGACTGGCTCACGCAGTCGCAGGTCACCGCTCCCTTCAACTGGTTCTACGGGTGCGAGGCGTTCGGCAGCTCGTTCCACGGCTCGCATACGGCGGGCACCATCGCCGCGGCGGCCAACAACGGCATCGGCATCGCCGGCATCAACCAGGTGAGCAAGGTCCTTCCGGTTCGCGTGCTCGGGCGCTGCGGAGGATACACCTCGGACATCGCGGACGGCATCGTGTGGGCCTCCGGAGGGACGGTGCCGCTCTCGCCCGCCAATCCGACGCCGGCACGCGTGCTCAATCTGTCCCTCGGCGGGTACAGCGACACGAAGACGTGCGACCCGGCAACCCAGAATGCGATCAGCGGCGCGCTTTCGCGCCAGACCGTCGTCGTCGTCTCGGCGGGGAACGACAACTACGACGCCGCCTACGCCACGCCGGCCAACTGCGCCGGCGTCATCACCGTCGCGGCTACTGGCCAGATGGGCTACAAGTCTTTCTACAGCAATTTCGGCATGCAGGTCGAGGTGGCGGCCCCCGGGGGCGATTCGCACGTGGACGCCGCCTTCAACCCCAACAAGCTCGGCATCCTGTCGACGATCAATTCGGGCGTGCAAATCCCGATCACGACGACCCCGCCGACCACCGGCGGCAGCTCGCCCGATCCCAACGGCTACGTGTACGTGCAATACCAGGGCACGAGCATGGCGGCGCCGCACGTTACCGGCGTCGTGTCGCTCATGCTCTCGGTCAATCCCGCTCTCACGCCCGCCCAGGTCACGTCCAAGGTGCAATCCACGGCGAGGGCGTTTCCGACCGGCGCCCCGGCGTGCGACACGTCGAACGACCCGATCAGCAACCCGGTGCCGAGCAGCCAGTGGAAGCTGTGCACGTGCACGACCGCGCTGTGCGGCGCGGGCATCATCGACGCGGGTGCCGCCGTGCTCGCCGCGTTCGCCCCCGCCTTCGTCAGCGCCGTCGTCTCGCAAAACCCGTACGGCTCGCTGAGCGTTGTCGGCGCGACGCTCGTCGGCAACACCATTTCCTCCTTCCAGCAAAACGCGACGATCCAGCTCGGCACGACGCCGGGCGCCGCCAACTCCTTCGCGCAGATCGACGTCGCGGGCTTGAGCATCGGCCCCGGCAGCAACCTCGTGGTCCGCTCCGGCGCCACGGGGCAGACCGTGCTGCTCGCGAGCTCCGACAACGCCGCAAGCGCGATCGCGGGCTCGATCACCGCCGCCGGCGGCAACGGCGCGCCGCCGCCGGTGCTGCTCGTCAAGAACGGCAACGGCGTCACGGTCTATCCGTCGGGATCGATCAGCGCACCCGACGGCTTGAGCGTCGACACGCTCGGCGCCACGCCGTCGTCGGGTCAGCCGCTCACGGTCCAAGGCGCCCTGGACGGCGGTCCGAGCCTGCAGTTGCGCAGTGCAAGGATCACGGGCGGCGGCGCGCTCAGGGGCAACAGCGTGTTCATCGGCACATTCGGCAACGCCAACAATCCCGTCAACGGCGCCCATTACCTGTCGAACTCGCTGCAGATCGCCCCGAGCACCGGCACCGACGTCGCGCTGACGCTCAACGGCTATGGGAGCGCACCACAGGTCTTCAACGTCATGGTCAACGGCAACGCGACCGTCTCGATGTCGTCGTCGGGCACGCCCGGCGCGCAGCCCAACAACCCTGCCGTGCCGGCGGGCGGCTCGCGCCCGGCAGGCCAGGCGCCGCCCGCTTTCGGCGGCGGCAGCATGATCGTGCAATCGACAGGATCGCTGAAGCTCGTCGGAGGCGCGTCGAACGACTACATCTTCCCGGGCTCGATCGTCCTCAAGGCGGGCACCTTCCTAGACCTCAACGGCGTCGCCGTCAACCAGGGATGGACCACCGCGGGCCAGGCGTTCCAGGGAATGTTCTTCGAGGCGCCCGTCATCAAGAGCACCGCGGGGACCGTGCAGGCTTACACCAACGACCTGAACTGGATCAATTTCAGCACGTTCCCGCAAGCCAAGGTGACGGCGTACACCCTCGTGCAGAACGGCGACGGCAGCGCGAGCTTCGCGAACGCCGATGCCACGGCCCCGCACCAGAACACTTATTCGGTGCTGATCGACGCGGCAGCCAACGGGCAATGCTGGACGTGCTTGGTCAACACGACGGCGATCGTCGTGCATCCCTGACGGGCTTCGCTATGCGGCCGCCGCGCGATGCACCGCCGCGTATTTGGCCGGGCTCTCGCGGAACGCCGCGAGGCAGCAGTCGCAGCAGAAGTAGTAGTCCACGCCCTCGTAGCGCTCGACGTGCTTGGGCGCCGCCATGTCGACTGCGACGCCGCAGACCGGATTGACGAATTTCCCGGGCTTCGCCGGCGCAACGTCGGCCGGCGCGACCTCGGCCGCCGCCTGACCGCGCCCGCGCAACAAAGCGAGCACGCCCACGATGGCCACGAGCGCGATTTCCCCCGGCGCCTTCGCGCCCGCGTCCGGACCGGCTGGCGCCACGAGGCGCGCGAGCCGGGCCTCGCCGATGCCGCGTGCGCGCATGACCTCGTGCAGCTTGTCGGCCTTGCGGCGGCTCGCGATCATCAATACGTGCGACGCAGCGCTCTTCAACGCGCGCTCGAGCGCATCCTCGTCGCCCTGCCCTTGCGTGGCGACGAGCACGATCGGCGCATCGCCCGGCGCATCGGCGAGCCGGATGCGCAGCCGCTCGGCGAGGAAGCGCGCCTCGTCGGCCGCAGGCGTGTCGCCCATCACGCACAGCGCGCTCTCGCGGCTGTAGGGCTGGATGAAAAGCTCGATCGTGCCGTTGCTCGCGCAGGACATGGTGTGCTGCTCGATGCTTTCGTCCGGCTGCAGCGCCTCGTTGGAGATGCGCACGAGCCTCGGCTCGCCCCGGCGGATTGTCGCCTGCGCCGCGGCGATGACCACACCCTTGGCGCAGCCCCCGCCGATCCAGCCGTGCAGCGTCCCGTCGGCGAGCACGATAGCCTGGGCGCCCACGAACGCCGACGTGGGCGCGATCGCCCGCACCACCGTCACGAGCGCATACGGCTCGCCGCGGCCATTCAGCTCGCGCGCCATGTCGAGGATGTCGTCCGGGGTCATCGCAAGGTCTCGATCAGCCTGGGAAGTATGCGCTCGATGTCCGCGAGGTCCGCGCCGGCGGCGAGCAGATCGAGATGCGGCAGCGCCGCCTGCATGCCGCGGCTCGCAGGCGCGAAGCCCGGTTGGTCGAGCAGCGGATTGAGCCATACGAGCCGGCGCACGCGGCGGCGCAACGCCGCAAGCGCGCCGCCGAGCAGCTCGGGCTCGCCGGTGTCGTAGCCGTCGCTTACGACGATCGCGGCGGTGCGCGAATGCGCCACGCGCGCGCCGTCGCGCCGGCTGAACTCGTCCAGGCATTCGCCGATGCGCGTGCCGCCTCCGAACCCCTCGGAAAGCAGATGCATCCGCTCCTGCGAACGCCAGGGGTCGGGGTCGCGCAGCGCATCGTCCACGGCGGCGATGCGCGTATGGAAGATGTAGCAGCGCACGTCGGCGAGCTCGGCGCACAGCGCGCGCGCAAGGCGCAAGTAGAAGAAGCTGTAGGCGCTCATCGAGCGGCTGACGTCGAGCAGCAGCAGAAGGCGCGGCCGCACGCGGCGGCGGTCCTTCCACGCGATGCGAAACGGCGTGCCGCCGCTGGCCACGCTGCGCCGGATGGTGCCCTGCACGTCGAGCCGGCGCCCGCGGTCGAAGGTGCGCTCGCGGCGAAGCGCGAGGTGCTTCATCCGCCGGGCGAGCCGGCGCATGAGGACCTCGATCTCGCGCGCCTCGTCGGCCCGGTTGAGGTCGCGGAAGTCGGTGGAGGCCAGCGATTCCTCGCGGCTCGCGCCGTGCCGATGCGCGATGGCGTCGCTTTCCCCTGCGGCGTCTTCCCCGGAAGCCGCGAGCGTCACGGCGGCCTCTCCCTGGCGCGGCGATCCTGCGCGCGCCTCCGCGATGCTGGCCGGAAACGCGCGGCGATTCGGCGGCAGGAAATAGGCATCGAAGAGCGCGTCGAAGCGCCGCCATTCCTCGCCCCGCCCGCACAGCAGCGCCTTGAGGCTGTCGCGCAGCAGATCGCGGTCGAACAGGCCCACGAGATCCGCTGCATCGAGCATGCGCACCGCATCGCCGCCGCCGACCCCGAAACCGTTGGCGCGCAGGAATCCCGGGAACCCGGCAAGGCGCGCGCGCAGCAGCGCGCCCGGGTCGGCGGCAGCGCTTGCGACGATCAGCATGCGGCCGCGATGCGGGCAACGACCTCGCGCGTGAACCCGGCGCGGTCGGCGCGCGTCTTCACGAGGGCGCTCAACGTCTCCACGATCCGCTCCGCGCCGTCGTCGTCGAGGGTCGTGATGCCCAGACGCAGAAGCGCGGCGGTCCAGTCGAGCGTCTCCGCGATGCCCGGCTTCTTCTGCAAGTCCATCTGCCGGACGCTTTGCACGAATGCTACGAGCTCTCGCGCTAACCGCCCGGCGGCTTCCGGCGCGCGGAGCTCCACGATCGCAAGCTCCTTCTCGAAGCAAGGGAAGTCGATGTACTGGTAGAGGCAGCGGCGGCGCAGCGCATCGGAGAGCTCGCGCGTGCCGTTGGAGGTGATCACGACGAGCGGCCGGGTCACGGCGCGAACCGTGCCGAGCTCCGGGATCGACATCTGGAAATCCGAGAGGAGCTCGAGCAGGTAGGCCTCGAAGGCTTCGTCGGCGCGGTCGACCTCGTCGATGAGCAGCACGGGAGGATCGGCGCTGGTGATCGCCTCGAGCAGCGGGCGCTTGAGGAGATACCGCTCCGAGAATATGTCCTGCTCCTTCTGCTCGACACCGCGCTCGTCGTGCTCGAGGAGCTTGATCGCAAGGAGCTGCCGCTGGTAGTTCCACTCGTACATCGCGGCGTGCGCATCGAGCCCTTCGTAGCATTGCAGCCGGATGAGGCGCGCGCCGCGGATCGTCGACAGCGCCTTCGCGACCTCCGTCTTGCCGACGCCGGCGTCACCCTCGAGCAGCAGCGGCCGGCCGAGATCGATCATGAGGAGCAGTGCCGCCGCGAGCGGTGTCTCCGCGATGTAGCCCGCGTCTTGCAGGCGCTTCTGCAAGTCCACAACCTCGCCCATGCGGCGCGACGTTGCGCTCGATGGGCCCTTCGCGCTCACGTGGATCTCCGGCGAACGAGCCCGCACAGCCAGCTCTTGAACGCGGCCCACAGGAGCGCGAGGCCGTCGAGCTCCGCAGGCGGCGGCGCGGCTTGGGGCGCATCGGTCCCGGGGGAGGCCGCGGCAGCAGCGGGCTGCTCCGCGGCGAGCGCCGAGACCCGGGCGGCGAAGTTCTGCGCGAATTGCGACATCACCTGGTCGGCGACCGAGCTCATCATCCGCCCGCCGAAGGCCGCGGCCTTGCCGCTCATCGTCACTTCGCTCTTGCCGACGAGGCTGCTCGTGCCGTCCGCCGCGCTCTCCACGCGCGCGGCGAGATCCATCGACGCCCCCGACGTTCCCGTGCTATCGGTGCCCTTGCCCAGGAGCCGCAGCGAGCGGCTCGCGGCGTCGACGTCGCGCACTTCCACCGTGCCGCGGAACGACATCGTCGCCGGGCCGACCTTGACGGTGACCGTGCCCTTGTACGCGCCGCTCGCGTCGCGCTCGGTGATCCTCGCACCCGGCATGCATCCGGCGACCGCCTCGAT
>DATJXV010000040.1:0-12799 GCA_035499955.1 Casimicrobiaceae bacterium | reverse complement strand
CCTGGCCCGCTTGATGGGCGCGCCGCGCGCGGACTGCGTCGTGCCGAAAACGAGTGCAGGTCAGGGCCTGCGCGCCATTCTCAATACCTACGACGGCGTGCCGCGCGTCGTGGCCACGCGTGCGGAATTCGATTCGCTCGATGTGATCCTGCGCGAGTACGCGCGGCGCGGGCGCATCGCGCTGTCGATGGTCGAGCCGGACGACGTCGTGCGCGCGGTCGCAGGCGCTGTCGATCTGGTTGTCGTCTCGCAGGTGCTGTTCCGCACGGGCGAGCGCCTGCCGGACCTGGGCGCCGTCATCGCATCGACCCGTGCCGCGGGCGGGCGCGTGCTGCTCGACGTGTACCACTCGCTCGGCGTTTTTCCGGTCGACGTCGGAGCCCTCGACGTCGACTTCGCGGTCGGCGGCTCCTACAAGTACCTGCGCGGCGGCCCGGGCGCGTGCTTTCTCTACCTCGCCCCGCGCCATCTCGACGGGAGCCTGCGCACGCTCGACACGGGGTGGTTCGCCAAGCGCGATCCGTTCGCCTACCTGCGGCCCGATCCGCCGATCCTGGCCGAGGGCGGCGACGCCTTCCTCGAATCGACGCCCCCGGTGCTGCCGCTCTTCCAGGCGCGCGCCGGGCAGGTCTTCACGCTGGCGGTCGGCGTCCCGCGTCTTTGCGCGTGGTCTCTTGCGATGCAGCGGCGCCTCGTATCGCTGCTCGCCGATCGCGGCGTGGCAGCCGTGGGGGGCGAGGAGTGCCGAGGCGCGTTCGTCGTGGTGACCGCCGCGGACGCCGAGGCCTGGGCCGACCGCCTCCGCGCGGCGGGCGTCGTCACGGACGCGCGCGGCCGCCATTTGCGCCTGTGCCCGGACGTTCTGACCACCGAGGCGGAGCTCGTCGCGGCGGCCGAAGCGGTCGCTAAGCTCCGGCCGAGCGGATGACGATGCGGACGACGAGGATCAGCGCGACCACGAACGCAGCGGCCAGCGCGATCCCGGCCAGGATGACCTGATGCGGCCGCAGCCGGACGGCGTCCTTGCGCATCGCCGAGCCCCTGCGGATGCCGAGGAAGCTCGAGAACACCGTGGCGACGACATCGCGCAGCGTGGCTTCGCGTGGCGGCGGCTCGTCAGGCGGCGTGTCCATGCGAAACAGCCTAACATGGCCGCATTTCCCTGTTGAAATTGTAGGTTTTTCCCCCACGTAGGACCCAAATCGAATCGAACCGAGGGTAAGTCATGCGCTTCGACAAGCTGACCACCAAATTCCAGCAGGCGATCAACGACGCCCAGAGCCTCGCGCTCGGCAACGACAACGGCTTCATCGAGCCGCAGCACCTGCTGGCTGCGCTGCTCGCGCAGCAGGATGGCGGCACGGCGTCGCTGCTCGCCCGCGCCGGGGTGGCCGTTCCGCGGCTGCAGAGCGCGCTCAAGCAATCCATCGATCGCCTCGCCAAGGTCGAGGGCACCGGCGGCGAGATCACGCTCTCCCGCGACCTCAACAACCTGCTCAACCTTACCGATAAGGAAGCCGTCAAGCGCGGCGACCAGTTCATTTCGAGCGAGCTCTTCCTGCTCGCGCTGACCCAGGACAAAGGCGACACCGGCCGCATCCTCAAGGAGACGGGCCTCACGCGCCAGGCGCTCGAGGACGCGATCCAGGTCGTGCGCGGCGGCGCCGGCGTCGACTCGCAGGAAGCCGAAGGCCAGCGCGAGGCGCTCGCCAAGTACACCATCGACCTCACGGCCCGCGCGCGCGAAGGCAAGCTCGACCCCGTCATCGGCCGCGACGACGAGATCCGCCGCACGATCCAGATCCTGCAGCGCCGCAGCAAGAACAACCCGGTGCTCATCGGCGAGCCGGGCGTGGGCAAGACCGCCATCGTCGAGGGCCTCGCGCAGCGCATCGTCAACGGCGAGGTGCCCGAGACGCTCAAGAACAAGCGCGTGCTGTCGCTCGACATGGCGGCGCTGCTCGCCGGCGCCAAGTACCGCGGCGAATTCGAGGAGCGCCTGAAGGCCGTGCTGAAGGACATCGCGGCGGACGAGGGCCGCACCATCGTCTTCATCGACGAGCTGCACACCATGGTCGGCGCCGGGAAAGCGGAAGGCGCCATCGACGCCGGCAACATGCTCAAGCCCGCGCTTGCGCGCGGCGAGCTGCATTGCGTGGGTGCCACCACGCTCGACGAATACCGCAAGTACGTCGAGAAGGACGCGGCGCTCGAGCGGCGCTTCCAGAAGGTGCTCGTCGACGAGCCGTCGGTGGAGGCGACCATCGCCATCCTGCGCGGCCTGCAGGAGCGCTACGAGCTCCACCACGGCGTGGAGATCACCGACCCCGCCATCGTCGCGGCCGCGGAGCTCTCGCATCGCTACATCACCGACCGCTACCTGCCCGACAAGGCGATCGACCTCATCGACGAGGCGGCGGCGCGCATCAAGATGGAGATCGACTCCAAGCCGGAGGCGATGGACAAGATCGAGCGCCGCATGATCCAGCTCACGATCGAGCGCGAAGCGGTCAAGAAGGAAAAGGACGAAGCGAGCAGGAAGCGCCTGGCCGCGATCGAGGAGGAGATCAAGCGACTGGAGCGGGAGTACGCCGACCTCGACGAAGTGTGGAAGGCGGAGAAGGCGGACGTCGCCGGCACGCAGCACATCAAGGAGGCGATCGACAAGGTCAAGACCGAGATGGAGGAGGCCAAGCGCAAGGGCGACTGGCAGATGATGTCCGAGCTCCAGTACGGCAAGCTGCCGCAGCTCGAGGCGCAGCTCAAGAAAGCGGACTCGCAGCTGTCCAAGGACAAGTCCAAGGCGCCGCGGCTCCTGCGCACGCAGGTCGGCGCGGAAGAGATCGCCGAGGTCGTCTCGCGCGCCACGGGCATTCCCGTGTCGAAGATGATGCAGGGCGAGCGCGAGAAACTCTTGCATATGGAAGACAAGCTGCACCAGCGCGTCATCGGCCAGGACGAGGCCGTGCGCCTCGTGTCCGATGCGATCCGGCGCTCGCGCTCGGGCCTGTCCGACCCGAATCGTCCGTACGGGTCGTTCCTGTTCCTCGGCCCGACGGGCGTGGGCAAGACCGAGCTGTGCAAGGCGCTCGCCGAATTCCTGTTCGACTCGGAACACATGCTGATCCGTGTCGACATGTCGGAGTTCATGGAAAAGCACTCGGTCGCGCGCATGATCGGCGCGCCGCCGGGCTACGTGGGCTACGAGGAAGGCGGCTACCTCACCGAGGCGGTGCGCCGCAAGCCGTACTCGGTGATCCTGCTCGACGAGATCGAGAAGGCGCACCCCGACGTGTTCAACGTGCTGCTGCAGGTGCTCGACGACGGCCGCATGACCGACGGCCAGGGCCGCACCGTCGACTTCAAGAACACGGTGATCGTCATGACGTCGAACCTGGGCTCGCACAAGATCCAGCAGATGGCCGACGAAGGCAGCGAGCAGGCGCTCATCAAGATCGCGGTGATGGCCGAGGTCAAGCAGCACTTCCGGCCCGAGTTCGTGAACCGCATCGACGAGATCGTCGTGTTCCACCCGCTCGACCAGGCGAACATCGCGAGCATCGCGCGCATCCAGTTGAAGTCGCTCGAAGATCGCCTGCGCAAGCTCGAGATCAAGCTCGACGTCACCGACGACGCGCTCAAGGTCGTCGCGCAGGCGGGCTTCGACCCGGTCTACGGCGCGCGGCCGCTCAAGCGGGCGATCCAGCAGCAGGTCGAGAACCCGCTCGCGAAGGAGATCCTCGCCGGGAGCTTCGCGCAGGGCGACACGATCCACGTGCGCGAGAAGAAGGGCGAGATCGTCTTCGCGAAGTCGTAACGTATCTCGGGTAGGTTGAATGCGCGGAGCCATGAAGGGCCCCGCCGCGCGGTGCGACACGGCGGATTGCCGTGCGTCCCGCGCGTGGCGTGCGGCCGGCGCTTGACTTATAAATAAGAATGATTATCATTTCCATGTGGTGCGCGCGGAGGAATCGAAGTGGGCGACGACGTGGAAATCGACCAGGACAGGGCGCGCCCCGACGCGGTGATCGCGGGGACGCTGTGCCTCATGAGCTGCTACATGCAGCATCCGGTGACGGCGTACGCGGACAAGGTCGCCACGAATCTCGAGCGCATGGCCGCGTTCGACGAGCTCTCGCCGGAATTGCGTACGATCTGCGCGCGTCTCGCACGGCGCTGGGACGCGATCCGGGCCGAGGCCCGCTCACGCGAGGCGAACGGTGAGGCCGTCGGCGATGTGCGCGCGTTGCATTGACTTGCGCGTCGCGCTCGCCGACCGCGATCCCGAGACGCTGCTGGGGCCGTTGTTATGGTTGCTCACGCGTCTTGCCCGCGGCGGGCGGGACCCCGGCGAAAGCTACGAGCTTCGGTGCGCCTTGTCAGCGCATTGCACCGCGCTGGCTGCGCATCCCGGCGTTCCGCCATCGCTGCGCATCGCGGCCGGTGGCATCGCGATCGAGCAGCGGGCGTGCGCTACGCCGCGTGGATGAGGCGCCCGCCGCCGAACGCCCAGTTTTCCCACTGCGTTTCCTTGAACACGATCATCACGTTGTCGGGATCGAGGCCCGGCGACTCGCGCAGCGCCTGCACGATGTCGCGCAGGACCTGCTTCTTCACCTTCACGCTGCGCCCGACCGACCACAGGATCTCGATCAGCGCGAAGTCGCCGGTCCGCGGCGACGTGAGATCGGGGTAGCCCGCGTCGAACCGGAAGTCCGTCTCGGCGAGCTCGATCACGCGCTGGAAGCGGTCGGCCTCCGGAACCCCCGAGGCGACCAGAGCGCGATGCACGCCGTCGAGGATGGCGTGCTTCCACGCGGGCGGCTTGCCGGGACGCAACGTGACGGTGACGAGGGGCATCGGGTTCTCTCACGATCAGTAATAGGGAAGCGGCTTGCGCGGCGTGAGCGCCAGCCATCTTACCGCGGCGCGGCGCAGGCTGTGCAGCCAGCGACGGGCGTTCGGCGTGACGACGATGCCCCGTCCGGCCGCGGGACCGACCGCGTGCACGGTTGCGTGCGACTGGGCTTCGACGATGGTCAGTCCCTGCCGCTCGACAGTCCAGCTGTCGCCCGGCCGGAGAACGACGTCCCGGGTGTCGTCCTCCTGCGTGATCCACAGCGTCCCGCGCGTGACGCGCAGCGTCGTGCCGCGCGCGTCGGGAAGGCCCAGGCTCTGCCGGGCGGTCATGTCGAACGTCGTTCCATGGGTCTTGCGGGACATGGTGCTTCTCCTTTCACATGCGTATCATTCAGCCGTCGCCGGCTTGGCCGCCGGCCTCCGCCGGGGTCCAACGATCGTTCCGGCTTCGAATGAATTCTGCGGCGCCGCGGGCCCCGCCTCAAACGCCGAATAGACATGCTTCGCATGACTTGCGGGAATGCATAAGACGTTGCGCCGCCTGCCGTCGCTCGACTTCCTGCGCGGCTTCGAGGCGGCCGGCCGCCGGCTCTCGTTCACGCTTGCCGCCGAGGAGCTGTTCGTCACGCAGTCGGCGCTGTCGCGCCAGGTGAAGGCGCTCGAGGACGCGCTCGGCGTGCCGCTGTTCGAGCGCAAGCACCGCGCGCTGGCGCTCACCAAGGCCGGCGCCGCATTCCACCGCGACATCACGGAAAGGCTGCGCGAGATCGCCGCCGCCGCGGACGCGGTGCAAGCGCCGCAGCGCGAACCGGGGCTGACGGTGTCGACGACGGTGTCGTTCGCATCGCTGTGGCTCATCCCGCGCCTGCCGGACTTCCGCGCCGCGGCGCCGGGCACCGACGTGTACGTCTCGGCCGACGACCGCATGGTCGACCTCGCGCGCGGCGACGTCGACGTCGCGATCCGCTACCTCGCAGACACGAGCGCGCCGCCGGGCTCGGTGCACCTGTTCGGCGAGCGGCTGCTGCCGGTGGCGAGCCCGGCGCTCGTCGAACACGGCCCGTCACTGAAGCGCCCGGCCGACCTCGCGCGGCACGTGCTCCTGTACTTCGACGATCCGGAGGGCCGCGTCCCCTGGGCCAACTGGGCGGCCTGGCTCGCCGCCAACGGCGCGCCCGGCCTGAAGCCTGCGGGCGCCATGCACTTCTCGCTCTACGACCAGGTCATCCAGGCCGCGCTTGCCGGCCACGGCGTGGCACTCGGCCGCATCCCGCTGATCGCGAGCTTTCTCGAGCGGAGGCAGTTGGTCGCGCCGTTCGGAAAGCGCTACGATGCGCCGCGCGGCTACTACGCGCTCACTGCGCCCCACGCCGGGCAGCGCCCGGAGGTCGCGGCGTTCGTCGACTGGCTGCGCAGGCAGTCGAGCGCAGCGGCGCCGGCGAAGCGGAGGACGAAGCGATGAGCCACGAGCACGATCTTTCGCCGTCGCCGTGGATCGCGCGCTTCGCGCCGCTCGTGAAGGTGGGCGCCCGCGTGCTCGACGTCGCCGCGGGCGGCGGACGCCACGCGCGGCTGTTCGCTTCGCGCGGAGCGCGCGTCCTTGCCGTCGACCGCGATGCCGACGCGCTCGCGGCGCTTTCCGGCGCGAGCGGCATCGACGCGCGCGTGCTCGACCTCGAGACCGGGCGCTGGCCGCTCGCGGGCGAGACGTTCGACGCCATCGTCGTGGTCAACTATCTGCACCGGCCGCTCTTCCCGCATCTTCGCGCCGCGCTCGCGCCCGACGGCGTGCTGCTGTACGAGACGTTCGCGATGGGCAACGAGGCCTACGGGCGCCCTGCCAGTCCCGACTTCCTGCTCTGCCGCGACGAGCTCCTGACGCTTGCGTCGCTCGCGCCGGCAATGCAGGTGGTCGCGTTCGAGCAGGGCAAGGTCGAAGACGGCGTGCGCGTCGCGGTGGTGCAGCGGATTGCCGCCGTCGGCGAGCGCTGCGCCTGGCCGCCGCCGCTGCCGTGAAATCCCTGTCGCGACGAATGGGGTAAAATGCCCCATTTTCGCCCGCCTGACATCATGCTGACCGGAAGCCTTGTCGCCATCGCGACGCCGATGCGCGAGGGTGGGGCGCTCGACCTGCCGGCCCTGCGCAAGCTCATCGATTTCCACGTCGCCAACGCAACGTCCGGCATCGTCGTCGTCGGCACGACCGGCGAATCGCCCACCGTCGACGTCCAGGAGCACGAGCTGCTCATCAGGACCGCCGTCGAGCACGCCGCTGGCCGCGTCCCGGTGGTCGCGGGCACGGGCGCCAACTCGACCGCCGAAGCGCTCGAGCTCGCCACGTATGCCGCCAAGGTCGGCGCCGACGCGCACTTGTCGGTCGTTCCGTACTACAACAAGCCCACGCAGGAAGGGCTGTATCGCCACTTCCGCACGATCGCGGAGCGCGTCGACCTGCCGATGATCCTGTACAACGTGCCGGGCCGCACGGTCGCCGATCTGTCCAACGAGACGGCGTTGCGTCTCGCCGACGTACCGCGCATCGTGGGCCTGAAGGACGCCACCGGCGACATGGGGCGCGGCAGCGAGCTCCTGAAGGCGCTCGCCGACGCCGGCCATTCCGATTTCGGCGTGTACAGCGGCGACGACCTCACCGGGCTCCCGCTCATGCTCCTCGGCGGACACGGCGTCATCTCGGTCACCGCGAACGTCGCGCCGAAATTGATGTCGCAGATGTGCGCGGCGGCGCTCGCGGGCGACACGGTCGCTGCGCGCGCCCACAACGACCGCCTGCTGCCGCTGCATCGCAGGCTCTTCGTCGAGGCCAACCCGATACCCACCAAGTGGGCGCTGGCCGAGATGGGCCTCATCGAGAACGAATTGCGCCTGCCGCTGGTCAAGCTCTCGCCGCAGTTCCACGAGACGGTCCGCGCTGCGCTGCGCGAGGCGGGCTGTCTTGCGCAAAGCAACGAGGTAAGAACGCATGAACGCATTCCTTCGTAGCACCGGCGTCCTGGCCGTCGCCGCTTTCGCCTTGGCGCTCGCCGGCTGCGAGTCGCTGTACAGCATCTCGCCGACCAAGCGCATCGACTACAAGTCGGTCTCGTCGGGGCCGGCGCTCGAGCTCCCGCCCGACCTCACCACCCCCAAGTACGACGACCGCTACCAGGTCAACTCCGCCGCCGGCCTCGCCGCCGCGGGCACGAACAAGGGCGGCAAGACCGAGTTCCTGCCGACCACCCCGGATGCCAAGATCGTCCGCGCCGGCAACGAGCGCTGGCTCGTCGTGAAGGCGACGCCCGAGCAGGCGTGGAACACCTGCCGCGAGTTCTGGCAGGAGAACGGCTTCGTGCTCGCCGTGGAAAATCCGCAGGTCGGCGTGATGGAGACCGACTTCGCCGAGAATCGCGCGGAGATCCCGAACGACATCATCCGCAGGACCATCGGCAAGGTCGCGGACATCTTCTACACGACGTACAAGCAGGACAAGTTCAAGACGCGCATCGAGCGCGGCGCCGAGCCCGGCACCGTCGAGATCTTCATCTCCCATCGCGGCATGGAGCAGGTGCCCACCGGCAAGATCGACAACTCGTCTCCCGCCGCCTTCGCGTGGGCCGTCATGCCGCCCAACCCGGCGCTCGAGTCCGAGATGCTGACGCGCCTCATGATGAAATTCGGCACGCCCGAGCCCGCGGCGCGCGCCGCGGTCGTGCAGGCGTCGATCTCGCCCGACCGCGCGACCATCGACAAGAACGCCGACGGCTCGTACAAGCTCACCGTGCAAGATCCGTTCGACCGCACCTGGCGCCGTGTGGGCCTCGCGCTGGACCGCGCCGGTTTCACCGTGATCGACCGCGACCGTTCGCGCGGCGTGTACTTCGTGCGCTATGGCGACCCGGATGCGCTGGCCGAGAAGGCGAACAACCAGGGGTGGCTCACGAAGCTCCAGTTCTGGAAGTCCGACGAGAAGGACAAGCCCGAGCAGTACCAGATCGTGGTGGCCGAATCGGCGCAGAACAGCGTGGTGAGCGTGCAGGACCCGGGCGGCGTACCCGACCGCACGCCGACCAGCGAAAAGATCCTGGCGCTGCTCAAGGACCAGCTGAAGTAGCAGCGGGTCCTACGTGCGCTTCGCTTCCATCGGCAGCGGCAGCGAGGGCAACGGCCTCGTCGTCGAAGCGGGCGCGACCCGTATCCTGATCGACTGCGGCTTCGGCGTGCGCGACACCGCGGTGCGCCTGGCGCGCCTGGGTATCGAGCCCGAGTCGCTCGCCGCGATCCTCGTCACCCACGAGCACAACGATCATATGAGCGGCGCGCCCGCGTTCGCGGCGCGCTACGAAATCCCGGTGTGGCTCACGTTCGGCACGATCGCCGCCGCCGGCGACCGCTTCGACGGCGTGGCGCAGGTCATGGGATTCGACAGTCACGACGTGTTCACGATCGGCGACCTCGAGATCCGGCCGTTCCCGGTGCCTCACGATGCCCGCGAGCCGGTGCAGTTCGTCGTGAGCGACGGTGCGTTCCGCCTCGGCTTGCTGACCGACATCGGCGGGTCGACACCCTACGTCGAGGCGAGCCTCTCGGGTTGCCACGCGCTCGTGCTCGAGTGCAATCACGATCTCGATCTTCTCGCAGAGAGCGGCTATCCGCCATCGCTCAAGCAGCGCATCGCCGGGCGCTTCGGCCATCTGCACAACGAAGCGGCGGCCGCGCTCCTCGCCGCGCTCGACAGGAGCCGCCTGCAGCACGTCGTCGCGGCGCATCTTTCGCAGCAGAACAACACCCCCGCCAAGGCGCGCTGCGCGCTTGCCGGCGCGCTCGGGTGTGCCTCGGACTGGATCGGCATCGCGGACCAGGCCGAGGGTTTCGGCTGGCGCAGTCTCTCCTAACACCGCAAAACGCCATGGAAAAAAAACAGGAGCTCTATCGCGGCAAGGCCAAGACCGTCTATGCGACCGAGGACCCGCACCGGCTCGTCATGCATTACCGCGACGACGTGTCCGCGTTCGACGGCGTCAAGCTCGCCAAGCTCGACCTGAAGGGCGAGACCAACAACAAGATCAACGCCTACGTGATGGGCAAGCTCGCGTCGGCGGGCGTCGCGACGCACTTCGTGCGCATGCTTAACGAGCGCGAGTCGCTGGTCAAGGCGATGAAGATGGTGCCCGTGGAGTGCGTCGTTCGAAACGTGTGCGCGGGATCGATGGCCAAGCGCTACGGGATCGAGGAAGGCACGCGACTGTCCGAGCCGATCTTCGAGTTCTTCCTGAAGAGCGACGCGCTGCACGATCCGCTGTGCAATGACGATCACATCCGCGTGCTCGGCTGGGCGAGCGCCGACGAGATCGCGCAGATGCGCTCGCTCACGCACAAGGTCAACGCCGTGCTGAAGCCGATGTTCGCGAACGCCGGCATCGATCTCGTCGATTACAAGCTCGAGTTCGGCCACCCGACCGACGATCCGCACGGCGCGCTCGTACTGGGCGACGAGTTCACGCCCGACGGCTGCCGGTTGTGGGATGCGCAAACAGGCGAGAAGCTCGACAAGGATCGCTTCCGCCGGGACCTAGGGGAGGTGATCGAGCACTACCGGGAAGTGGCGCGGCGGATAGGCGCGCCGCTGTAGCGCGCGTCGCCGGCTCGCGTTCGGCGGCGCCTACGGGTGCGGTGCGGTATCGATCATCATGCCGACGCCAGTGCCGATCAGCGCGCCCGAGACGGGATGGCCGGTTGCCACCCCTACGCCGGTGCCGATAAGTCCTCCCGCGATCGTTGCGCACCCGGACAAGGCCGCGAGGGCGAGGGCAGCGACAAGCAACCCGATTCTTCCCATCACTCCACCTTCCGCCGCCGAGTTGCGTGCGAGCGCGCTCGATTGAACGCACCGCCGGGGAGCGCGGCATCGGCCCCGGGTTTACGCCAATGGCAAGGCCATGAAGCGCGATCGCCTTGCGAACCACGGCGTGAGCGTGCGCAATTCTACGCTTGACCCGCCCGTTTCATCTTCGTAGATAGATGATGCTGAAGTCGGTCTCGTTGCGGTGTTGCTCGCGCGTGCCTGCGCCGACCACAGTAGCTACGTGGCGACGCGCAGCCTTCGTCCAGCCCTTGGACCCGAAGCTTCGGAGAAAACCAAAAGGCCGGCTTGAGGCCGGCCTTTCCCGATCAGCAGTCGCTGCTCGTTCGACTACTTCTTGGCTTCTTCCTTGGGCGCGTCCGCAGCAGGCGCGGGCGGCGTGGCGGGCGCGGCCGCCGGCGTTGCAGCGGCGCTCGGCGCGGCGTCGGCCGGCTTCGCATCCGTAGCCGGTGCGGGGGCAGGCGCCGGAGCGGGCGCGGGGGCGGCGGCGGGCGCAGGAGCGGGCGCCGCGGGCTTGTTGTCCTGACCGCACGCGGCAAGGACCAGCGCGACCGAGGCCGCGAGGATCAGCGTCTTGTTCATCACGATTCCTTTGCTGTGGAGTTGTCGGTTCGTAAAGTCGAGCTTCGGCCTACGCGCGCGGTTGGGCGCCGCGCGCTGCAGTCATGGCCGAATGAATAAGTATACCACAGCCTTTGCTGCATTGCAGCAATCACAACCCGAGCACGGTCGCGCTCCAGCCCGGCTCGCCGGTGGCCCAGATCTGCTCGAAGCGCAAGACGAGCGGGCGCGCGAGCTGCGGGTGCTCGACCGCCAGTGCCGCGCGCGGCCGATCGATGTGGAAGCGGTGCAGGAAGTGACGGCCGTCGACGATCACGAGCGGGTCCATCGCGCCGCGCGCTTCCGGGCCCGTGCGATACACGGTGATCGCGTGCGAATGCAGCCTGAGGATCGCCGCAAGGCGCGGGCACGAGGATTCGAGAAAGCGCGTGTCGTGCAGGATCATCTCGACACGCGCGTCGCGGTTGCTGCGCACGAAGTCGGAGAGCGCGGTCGCGCGCTCGGCCGACTGCCAGCCCGCCTGCGACAGGTCGATGTCGAAGATCTGCACGCGATGCCGCCCGAGCGCGATGATCTCGTCGATCGCGGCCGCCTGCGCCGCGATCGTGTCGACGACCGCTTCGCGTGGCACGGGCGTCGCATCAGCCGGCGCGGAGGTATCCATGGCGGTAATCGTCGTACAAAGCCGCGATGATGCCACTTTCGAGGCGTTTCACCTGAGTCGGCGAGAGGGCACGACCATCGGCCAGCGCCTGCAGCGCGCGCTTTGCGCCGCGCGGCCACGCACGGGTCTCCCCGTTCATGTAGAGCGCGTCGTTGTCGTAGAGCAGGATCGTGCGCCGGTCGAGCCGGACACCGCGCTTGCGCGCTGCGGCCGCGAATTCCCGCGGCGACCCGGCCGGCTCCGGAGCTTCGAAGAACACCGAGGGCTTGGGCTCGGAGAGGAACTCGCCGAGAAAGCGCGCCGTCTCGCGGGCGCTCCAGCGCAGCTTCGCGAGCTGGCGCGTCGCGTCCCGCTGCATCGCCGTGCCGATGCGCGCCGGCTCGCGCGTCGGCCGCAAGCCGGCGTCGGCGTACCTTCCCGGGAAGTCGACGCGGTCGCGCACGAAATCGAGGAACGCCTGCGCGAGCTCGGTGCGGCTCGCGGCGCGAAAGCCAATCGAATACGTCGTGCACGCATCGAGGGCGGTGCCGTCGTGGGCGAGCGATGGCGGCAGGTACAGCATGTCGCCCGCGGCGAGCACGGCTTCGTGCGCGGGCTCGAAGCGGCGCAGGATCTTCACCGGCAGGTCTTCGCGCAAGGCGAGGTCGGATTGCCGCCCGTAGCGCCATTGCCTGCGTCCGAAGCCTTGCAGCAGGAACACGTCGTACGAATCGAAGTGCGGACCGACACCGCCGCCCGGCGCGGCATAGCTCACCATAAGGTCGTCCAGGCGCGCGTACGGGATGAAGGCGAACCGGCGCAGCAGCGCGTCGGCCGCGTCGCTGTGCAGGTTCGCACCCTGCACGAGCAGCGTCCAG
>DATJXV010000039.1:0-32662 GCA_035499955.1 Casimicrobiaceae bacterium | reverse complement strand
TAGCGCGAACGCGCTGAGGCATTGATGCTGCAAAGGCTATCACGGGAATTGATACCCGTTTGCTGGCGGCAGTCGAATTTTGGGTCTTGCCGACCGACCATCGAGCAAATCGAGTCGCCGTTAAATCTGGTCCGGACTAGCCCCACTTGGGCGGCACCCAAAATGGCACCCAAAATCAAAACTCCAAAGAAAAAGGAGCTAGGATCTTCATCCTAACTCCTTGATTTTACTGGCGCGCCCGGCAGGATTCGAACCCACGACCCCCTGGTTCGTAGCCAGGTACTCTATCCAACTGAGCTACGGGCGCGAGGCCGGAATTATAGCAGCCCGGCGGGCGAGGCGTCATGCCTTGCTAGAATGGCGCTCGTGCTGCTTTCCTGATCGAAACGAGACCGATCCCGCGATCGCCGCGACAAATCGGGTGTTTGCGCAATTTCTCAAGTACGCCACCGCGGGAGCGGGAGGGACCGCGGTTGCTTACGGGATCCTGTTCGCGCTCGTCGAAATGGCGGCCGTCCGCCCGGTGCTCGCATCGACCTGCGGGGCCGTGGCCGGAGCCGTCGTGAACTACGCGCTGAATTACCGATTCACTTTCCAAAGCCGCCGCCCGCATCGCGAAGCGCTCGCGAAGTACTTCACCGTGGCCGTGGCCGGCATCGCGCTCAACGCGATCGTCATCGCGCTCGCGATGACGGTCCCCGGCATGCACTACTTCCTCGCGCAGCTCTTCGCCACGGCCGTCGTGCTGATCGCCGCATTCCTCACGAATCGCGCATGGACGTTCTGAATCCGGGCGCACCGGCGGCCACGATGGCGGCCGCCGCCTCGTCGAACCGCAAGTGGCTCGTCGGGCTCCTGCTCCTGGCCCTCGTCGTGCGCGTGGCCACCCTCGGCGCCTACCCGCTGATGGACAACACCGAAGCGCGCTACGCGGAGATCGCGCGCAAGATCGTCGAGACGGGCGACTGGGTGATGCCGCAGTTCAAGTACGGGGTGCCGTTCTGGAGCAAGCCGCCGCTGTCGATGTGGATGACGGCGGTTTCGTATCTCGCATTCGGCATCAGTGAGTTCTCCGCGCGTTTAGCCTCGCTCGTCGCGTGTCTGCCCGTGGCGTGGATGACGTACCGCCTCGCGGCCGTGCGCAGCGGGACGGACGACGGCCTGCGCGCGGCCGTCGTGCTCGTCACCACGCCGCTCTTCTTCGTCTCCGCGGGCGCCGTGATGACCGATCCCGCGCTCGTCCTCGGCACGACGCTGTCGATGGCCGGCTTCTGGTTCGCGATGACGCAGACCGGTGCGGTCGCCCGCGCCTGGGGCTACGCGTTCTTCGTCGGTCTCGCGATCGGCTTGCTCGCCAAAGGTCCCGTGGGCGTGGTGCTCACGCTTGCGCCCGTCGGGCTGTGGACGCTGTGGAAGGGTGGGATCCGCAACGTGTGGCGGCGCCTGCCGTGGATTTCCGGGCTGCTCCTCACGATCGTCCTGGCCGTACCCTGGTACGTGCTCGCCGAGCAGCGCACCCCCGGATTCATCGACTATTTCCTCGTCGGCGAACACTGGAAGCGCTATACCGAAAGCGGCTGGAAGGGCGACATGTTCGGCACGGCGCACGAGCAGCCGCGCGGCATGATCTGGCCGATGGCGCTGCTCTTCACGCTGCCGTGGAGCGGACTCTGGCTGATCCAGTTCAGGCGCTTTCGCCTCGCGGCAGCGCGTCGGGAGGCGACGCGCCCCGACGACGGCTGGGTCGCGTACCTGTGGCTCTGGATGATGACGCCGATCGTGTTCTTCACCTTTGCCGGCAACATCCTCTTCACCTATTTCCTGCCGGGCGTGCCCGCCTTCGCGCTGCTCGTCGCGCGCGGCTGGTCGGCGATCGCCCTGCCGAGCAGGCGCGAAGCGCTGATGCGCTACAGTGGACTCGATACTCCGCTCGTCGTGGTTCTCCTCGTGCTCTTCGTCGTGCCGAGGCTCGCGCCCATGTATTCGCACCGCGCACTGGTGTCCGAGTACCTCGCGCAGCGGGCGAGCGACCGCGAGCGACTCGTGTACCTGCACGAGGCCCCTCAGTCGGCGGAGTTCTACGCGCGCGGCAAGGTGACGACGGTGGAAGGCGCGGGCGGCCTTGATCCCTACCTCGCCGACGGCATCCGCAATTTCTTCGCGCTCACCGAGGATCAGCTCAAGGACACCGTCGTCGAGCGCAAGGACCTCGCGCCGCTCGGGCGCTTCGGCCGCTACACGCTGTACGCCGAAAAGACGGGTGCGCCGTAACGCGATGTGCGGCATCGTCGGCCAGGTGGGCGGTATCCGCTCGCTCGCGGAGACCGAGGCGGTCCTGCGCAAGCAGCTCGCCCTGCTCCATCATCGCGGACCCGACGACGTCGGCCTCGAGCTCGACCCTCGCTTCGCGTTCGGCCACGCGCGGCTTGCGATCATCGACCCCGCGCTCGGCCACCAGCCTTTCGTGTCGGCGGACGGCAGCCTCCTCATCACCTTCAACGGCGAGATCTACAACTACCTCGAGCTGCGCGACGAGCTCGCCGCCGCGGGTCACGCGTTTCGCACGACCTCCGACACCGAGGTCCTGCTGACCGGGTACCGCCACTGGCGCGACGGCGTGCTCGATCGCCTCGACGGCCAGTTCGCGTTCGCCATCTACGACAAGGCCGCGGAAGAGCTCTTCTGCGCCCGCGACCCGTTCGGGCAGAAGCCCTTCTTCCACTGCGAGAACGGCGGCGCGTTCGCGTTTTCCTCGGAGTGCCGCACGTTCGCCGCGCTCCCGGGCTTCACGCGTGAGATCGACATGGGCTCGCTCGCCGACTTTCTCGCCTTCGAATCGTTTCCCTACGACCGCTCGATCTTCCGCGGCGTGCACAAGCTGCCGCCCGGGCATTGCCTTCGCTATGCACGCGGCAAGCTCGAGGTGCGGCCCTACTTCGAGTCGTATCCGATGGACGCGCCGGCGATGGCCTCGCCGGGCGACACGCAGGAGGAAGTGCACGCGCTCTTCCGCCGGGCGGTGGAGCGCAGCTTCCGCGCCGACGTGCCGGTGGGGATGCTGCTGAGCGGCGGCATCGATTCGACGATGGTGCTCGCCACGCTGCGCGAGGTGCATCCGTCGGTGTCGCTGCGCTCCTTCACCATCCGCAACGTCGACCGCTCCTTCGATGAAAGCGCGGCGGCCGCCGTGGTCGCCAACGCGTTCGGCACAGCGCACACAGTCGTAACCGCCGAGCCGGCGATGCTCGCCGCCGCCGCGAGCGAGCTTCCGGCCAAGCTCGACGAGCCGCAGGCCGACCCCGGCCTCCTGCCCAAGTCCATCGTATGCGCCGAGATCGCGCGCACGACCAAGGTCGCGCTCACCGGCGACGGTGGCGACGAGATCTTCTACGGCTACGAGATCTTCAAGGCGCAGCGCATCGCGCGTTACGCAAAGCGCTTACCGGCGGTTCTGCACCGCGGACTGATCCGGCCCCTGGTGCAGCTCATGCCGGCGAGCACGCGCTACATGAGCCTCGACTTGAAGTTGAAGCAGTTCGCCCGCGGCTTCCCCTCGCCCGACCACCTGCGCAATTTCTACTGGACGAGCGCGTTCGACGACGCCGCGCTGCCGAACCTGCTGCGCCCCGAGCGCCACGATTTCGCGGACCTTCGCCGCCAGCTCGATCTCCTGCGCGAATTGTGGCATCGCGCCCACGGGCGTCTCGGCCGACTCGCGTGCCTCTACCAGCAGCGCTACCTCCCCGACTACGTGCTCACGAACTCGGATCGCGCGTCGATGCAGCATTCGGTGGAGCTGCGCACGCCGTTCCTCGCCCCCGACCTCGTGCGCAAGCTCAATTCGCTTCCGGACGCGATGAAGATGCGCGGGACGCAAACCAAGTCCATCCTGCGCGCCATCGCCGCCGACGTGCTCCCGCCCGAGATCGCCCGGCGCCGGAAGATGGGGTTCACGGCCCCGGTCGCCTCGCTCATCAACGGTCCGCTGCGAGGCGAGATCGAGGAGCATCTCGGCCCGGCCTACCTGCAGCGCCAGGGATTGTTCGAGCCGGCCGTGGTCAAGACTCTCCTCGACGAGCATTTCTCGAACCGGCACAATCGCTACAAGCAGATCTGGGTGCTCTTCATGCTGCAGAAGTGGCTGCGCGCGCAGGGGCTGCCGTGAGCGAACTTCATACGCTGTCGATCGTCATCCCGGCCTACAACGAGGTGCAGAGCCTGCCGCTGCTCGTCGACGGGATCGTGTCCGCAGTCGAGCGCATGCCGCTCGCCTCGTGGGAGATCGTGCTGGTCGACGACGGCTCCACGGACGGCACCGCCGCGCTCATGACGCGGCTCGCGTCGTCCCGCCCCGGCATCAAGGCCGTGCTCCTGCGCACCAACTTCGGCAAGTCGGCGGCGCTCATGGCGGGCTTCCGCGAAGCCGCGGGTGACGTCGTCATCACGATGGACGCCGACCTGCAGGACGACCCCACCGAGATTCCCGCCTTCGTCGACTCCATCGACCAGGGTTACGACCTCGTATCGGGCTGGAAGAAGGAGCGTCTGGACCCGCTCGAGAAGCGCCTCGCGTCGCGCTTCTTCAACGCGGTCGTGCGCAAGGTGTCGGGGGTGAAGCTCCGCGACAACAACTGCGGCTTCAAGGCGTACCGCCGCTGGTGCCTCGACGGCTTGGAGCTTCGCGGCAACCAGCACCGCTTCATTCCCGCGATCCTGTCGTGGCGCGGCGCGCGCATCGCCGAGATTCCGGTGCTGCACCACAAGCGCCGCTTCGGCAAGAGCAACTACGGCATCTCGCGCTACTTCCACGGGGCGTTCGACCTGCTGACGCTGCTGCTCCTCACCAAGTTCTCGCAGAAGCCGCTGTACTTCTTCGCGCTGATCGGGCTGCCGTTCGTGGTCCTCGGCGGGCTCGTCGGGGCGTGGCTGCTCTACAACCACGTCCTCTACGTGATCAATCCCGCGATGGGCTTCCAGCTCACCACGCGCCCGCTGCTCATCATCGCGGTGTTCCTCGTGCTCGCGGGGCTGCTCATGTTCCTCATCGGGCTTCTGGCCGAGCTCGTCCTGCGCACGGCCACGCTGGGCAAGGGCTATTCGGTACGCGAGGTCGTGACGGCGGACAGCGCGCCGCGCGAAGCCGCCGCGGAACGGGCGAAGATCGAGTCGTAGGGCCCTAGGAGCCGCCCTCGCGCGTACCCGGCGACGCGGGGCGCGGCGCGGAATCGGGCGAACGGTGCGATCGCGCCTTGCGCCACAGCGTCCATGCCTTCCAGCCCCACGCAACGCCAAGCCAGCCTGCGAGGACCGCCACCGGCCACGCGAGCACGCGCGGGAACCACGCCGCGACGACCGCGATGGCGAGCGTGACCAGCGCCACCGTCGTGAGCAGCCCCGTTTCCGACGGCGCGAGCGTGCGCCGGTTGGTCAGCGCCGCGCCCAGCGCGCTGCCCACGCTCACGGCGCCTGCCGCCGCGCGACCCGCGCTGCCGGACATCGCGCGCCGCGCGGCGGCGCCGGGCTCGGTAGCGGCGCGCGGCTCGCTGCGACGGACGCGATTGCGGCTGGTCAGCACGATCTCCGTCGAGCGGGCGAGGTCCTTCTCGTACTGGCCGGCCATGGCCTGCGCGAACGCGACATCCTCGATCGCCACGTCGAGTTCGTAGTTGCTGACCCAGCTCAGGAAGTTGAGATTGGTCGAGCCTACGCGCGCCCAGCGGCCGTCGGCCACCGCCGTCTTCGCGTGCAGCATGGTGCCGTTCCACTCGAACACGCGCACGCCCGCTTCGATCAGCGCCCGGTAGCCGGCGCGAGACAGCGGCGACACGGGCGGTAGATCGCTCGCGCCCGGCACGAGCAAGCGTACGTCCACGCCGTCGCGCGCTGCGGCGCGCAGCGCCTCGGTGTACGCCGACGTCGCGACGAAGTACGCGTCGGTGAGCCACAGGTGCTCGCGGGCGAGCGAGGCGACGAGAAGGTCGGTGCGGTACGTCGCGGCCGAATTCGGCACGCCCGCGATGACGCGCACGCGGACCCCCCCCTCGTCGCGCACGGACGGCGCAGCTGCGTGAAACGGCTCGCCGCCGCACGCGGACCAGACCTGCGTGAAGGCCGCGGCGATGTCGGCGACCGCGGGGCCGCGCAGCTCGATGCCCGTGTCGCGCCACGGCTCCAGGCGACGCGCCGGATCGCCTTCCCACGCGCTGCTCACGCAAAGTCCGCTCACGAAGGCGACCTCGCCGTCGACGACGATCGACTTGCGGTGATCGCGCGTGAGCCACGCGAGCGGGCTCTCCACACTCGGCGGGTTGAAGCAGCGCACCTGCGCACCGGCGGCGCGCAGCGGCTCCCAGGGACGGCTCAACTTGGTCGAGCCCAGCCAGTCGTAGACCACGCACACGCGAACGCCTTCGCGCGCCTTCGCGGCGAGTGCCTCGATGAACGCGTGACCGACGCCGTCGTCGGCAATGATGTAGCTCTCGAACAGGACGTAGCGGCGCGCCGCCGCGATCGCGGAGAGCCACGCGGGAAAGTTCTCGCGCGCGTCGAGCAGGAGTCGGATTGCATTGCCACCCGTGAGCGTCGCGCCCGCCGCCCGGTCGAAGGCGTGGTCGAAGCGGTCCGCCGCCGATTCGCCGAGCGTTGCGGGTTCGGGCCCTTCGGCAGCGACCGGAATGACGGGGGTGTCCATGGGCGCGGCCATTATCGCCCCGGCCGTTCGTCGCCCGGCGAGCTGCCCTGGCGTCGCACCCCATTCCGCACCGTTATGCATTTGGCATAATACCGTTATCGCACAAGCACCCGCCGTCTGATGGCGTGACTCTTGCAGAGATTCTGTAGTTCATGCACTCGTCATGTCCTGTTCTCTCGTTAAGGCCCTGATTTGTTGAACATTAGCCATTCAGCCTGCGTGGTGAGGCGGCCCGGACAGCAGCTCGCTACCGCCGTCCGTGGTCGCGAGGCTCACATCTTCAGTCAGCGCGGCGCACCCATTGCGAAAGCCTCGATCCATGCATCCTGACCGCTCGTCGTCTTCTTCCTGCCTCATATCGCTGACCCGCGTGCTGCTTTTGGCCCTGGCGGGAGTATCGCCAACTGCACTCCTTGCACACGACAACGTTGCGCATCCGGCACCCAATGCCGCAGCGGCGGCCAGCGAGCTCACGGGGCGCGTGGAGACGGTGACGGTCATCGACCGCGACAGCGGCGTCAGGCGGCAATTTCCGATGCTGGCGGTCGCCAGCGGTCCGCGCTACCGCCTCGAGAACGCGGGGGCCGCGCCCACCGGCGTGCTCGTCACGGCCACCGGCCGCGTCCAGGGGCACACGATGGTCGTGGACCGCTTCCGCTCGGCACCGCAGGCGGCGGCGGTCGCGCCGAAGTCGGCGCAGCGCGAATCGCTCACGGGCATCATCCGCGTGTTCCACATCGACTACGCCGACAAGACGAGCGAGTACGGCTACACGCTCGCCGGCGACAACGGTCGGCGCAACATCGTCGACCTCGGCGAGCCGCCGCCGGGTGTGGAGAACGGCGCGCGCGCGACGATCTCGGGGCCGCTCGACGCCTACGGCTACATCCGCGCCGACACGATCGAGATCCTCGCGCCACCCTCCCCCGCGACGACGCACGGCGCAGCGACGACCGTCACCGCCCAGGCGACCACGACGAGCTACGCCGTCGCGCCGCTCAAGTTCCCGACGAACACGGCAACGCCGTTCACCTACAACGCCGACCCGTTCACCATCTCGGCAATGAACACGACGGTCTTCGGCGCCGCACCGACGAAGAGCGCCGCCGAGTATTACAAGGAAGTCTCCTACGGCGCCCAGCTGCTCAACGGGCAGGTGATCAACCAGAGCAACGCGTGGCTGCAGGCCCAGGTCGCGCGGCCCGACTGCTCAGGCGACCTCAACGGTACGCTCAACGCTATCGAGACCCAATCCGAGACGCTGGCTGCGTCGGCCACGCCTCCCGTGACCGGCCTCAACTGGAGCAGCTACCCGAACGGCATCCTCTACATCACCGACCAGCTCAACTGCGGCTGGATCGGGCTGGGCTACATCGGCTTCCCGCGCGCGTACTCGAACCAGAGCAACACGCTCGGCGTGATCGGCCACGAGATGGGCCATAACTTCGGCCTGTATCACGCCGGAAGCGTGGGCTGTCCCTCGGGCGTGATCGCGCCGTCCGGCTGCACGGTCACCGAATACGGCGATCCGTTCGTCGTCATGGGCAACATCAACGCCGGGCACTTCAACGCCTATCAGAAGAGCGCCCTTGGCTACTTCGGTCCGAGCGGCGTCGCGACACACACGACGGGAACGGCGTCGTACACGCTCGGTCCGATCGAATCGGCCGGTCAGAGCCTCTACGCCGTGCACATCCCGACCAGCAACCCGAACCGCACCTACTGGGTCGAGTTCCGCCAGAGCCTCGGATTCGATGCTGGGCTCTCCGGCGTCGGCGCCCTCGGCGCGCAAGTGCGCCTCTCATACCCCTTCGAGAATCAAGCCGCGGGATACACGCCGCCATATCCTAGGTACGACGACACCCAATTCCTCGACATGACGCCGCCCGGCAACTTCACCGACGGCGCGCTCGCCAACGGCCAGACGTACACCGACGCGTCGACCGGGCTGTCGATCAAGGTGACGGCGGCGAGCTCCACGGCGGTCACCGTGCAGGTGTCGATGGGCGGCGCCAGCGCGACCACGACCACGCTCGGGAGCTCGGCGAACCCCTCCGCGCAGGGGCAGAACGTGACGTTCACCGCCAGCGTCACGGGCAGCAACCCCACGGGCTCGGTCACGTTCAACGACAGCGGCACGGCGATCTGCAGTGCCATCGCCCTCACCGGCTCGGGCAACACGAGGACGGCGGCGTGCACGACGTCCGCGCTGGCGGCCGGCGTGCACAGCATGACCGCCACGTATGGCGGCGACGCCGGCAACGCGACCTCGACGAGCTCGTCGCTGTCGCAGACCGTGAACACGCCGACGACCACCGCGCTCGCGAGCTCGCTCAACCCCTCGACCTCCGGCGCGAGCGTGACCTTCACCGCGACCGTCAGCGGCAACGGACCCACCGGCAACGTCGCGTTCACGTCCAACGGCGCCGGCATCACGGGCTGCGCCGCGCAAGCGCTCGGCGGCAGCGGCAACAGCCGCACGGCGACCTGCACGACGAGCACGCTCGCGGTCGGCCTGCATTCGATCGTGGCGAGCTACGCCGGCAACGGAAGCAACCAGGCGTCGAGCAGCACGGCGCTACAGCAATTCGTGAATGGCGGCGGTGGTACCGCGGCCACCGAAACGACGCTCGCGAGCCTCCAGAATCCCGCGCCCAGCGGCAGCGCCGCCGTGCTCGTCGCGACGATCGTCGCGGTGCCGCCGGTGCAGGGCGGAAGCGTCGTCTTCGCCGATGGCGGGTTGCCGATCGCCGGATGCGACGCCGTGCCCATCGCCGCATCGGCCAGCAACCGCACGGCGACCTGCACGGCGGCTCTGGCGAGCGGCGCGCACAGCGTGACCGCGACCTACAGCGGCGACGGCGCGAGCACCGGGTCCGCCAGCATGATCCTCTCGCAGGTCGTGGCGCTGCCTGGCATCGGCGACACGATCCAGTTCGCCGCCGCGGCATACTCGGTGAACGAGGGGGCGGGCAGCGTCACCGTCCAGGTGACGCGGCTCGGCGACGCCACGTCGGCCGCCAGCGTGTCCTATGCCATGAGCAGCGGCACCGCCACCGCGAGCGCGGACTTCACGCCGTCTTCCGGCACCCTCAGCTGGGGCCCCAACGACTCCACGCCGCGCGCGATCACCATCCCGATCGTGAACGACGCGCTCGCCGAGGGCAACGAGACGTTCACCGTCGCGTTGTCGAATCCGAGCGGCGCGGCGCTCGGCGCGGTCGCCAGCACGACCGTCACCATTCTCGACGACGACGGCGTGCCGCTCGCCATGCCTGGAACAGCCACCGTCGCGAGCAATCCGTACGGGACGATGTCGGTGCAGGGCGGCACGCTGAACGGCAGCACCATCTCCAACCTGACCAGCAACGCCGTGATCCAGCTCGGCGCGGTGGCGGGCGCGCCCGGGTCGTTCGCCAAGATCGACTTCCAGGGGCTCGACATCGGCGGCGGCAACACGCTCACGATCCGCTCCGGGGCACCGGGCCAGACCGTGTACCTCACGAACGTGAACGGCGCGGCGACCTCGATCACCGGGATGCTGCTCGCGCAGGGCGGCAACGGGGCGGCGGCGCCGGTGCTGGTCGTGCAGAGCGCGCAGGGGCTCACCGTTGACAGGGGTGGCGTCGTGAGCGCGCCTTCGGGCCTCACGCTCGACACGCTCGGCCAGGCGTTCCAGACGGGCGGCACCCTCGTCAATCAAGGCACGGTCGACGGCGGCAGCAGCCTCGCGCTTTCGGCGGCGAAGGTGAACGGCGGCGGCGCCTTCAAGGGGAACGCGATGTCGCTTTCGACGTTCGGCAACCTCAACAATCCGGCGAACGGGTCGCACTTCATCGCCAACGGGCTGCAGCTCTATCCGAGCACCGCCTCGAGCATGACGGTGGCGCTCGCGGGCTTCGGTGCCTCGCCGCAATTCATCAACCTCATGATGTACGGGGACGCGACGGTTTCGATGCCGTCGGTGTGGCCGAACGGCGCGAACCTGCCGGCCAACAACAGGCCCGTCATGCCGGGTGAAGTGCGCCCGGCCGGAGTGCCCGACCCCGCGTACGGCGGAGGCAGCATGATCGTGCAGTCGACGGGCGCGCTCACGCTCGGCGGCGGCGCGAGCGACGACTACGTGTTCCCCGGTGGCGTCGTGCTCATCGCGGGCGGCGTGTTCGACGCGCACGGCGTCTCGATCGACAACGGATGGACGACCTCGGGGGCTGCGTTCCAGGGCGTGTTCGTGCAGGCGAGCAGCATCGTCGATACGGTCAGCGGCAACGGCATCACCGTGCGCACCAACGACCTGAACTGGGCGAACTTCAGCGTCCGCCCGGCGGTGACCGCGCACACGTTCACGCTGCGGCAGCAAGGCGACGGCTCGGCGGCGTTCCTCGCCGCGGAAACCACGGCGCCGCACCTCAACATCTACGGGATCATGACCGAGGCCGGCGCCGCAGGCCTTTGCTGGACATGCCTCGTCAACGGCCAGGTCATGGACTTTTCGCTGGCGCCGTGACGCGCTTCGGAACCGTGATGCGCGAGCCTTTGGGCGGAAGCGCCGGAGGCTTGTAGAGCGCGTAGAACTGGGTGACGAGCCGCACGAACTCCTGCGTCTCGGGGAACGGCGGCACCCGGTTGTCGTAGCGCTGCACCGCCGCCTCGCCCGCGTTGTACGCGGCGAGCGCGAGCGTGACGTCGCCGGTGAACAGCGCGAGAAGATCGCGCAGGTATTGCGTTCCGATACGAAGGTTGGTGGCCGGGTCGAAGAGCTTCTGCTCGATCGTACGTTTCGCGTCCGCGACCACGCCGTAGCGCTCGGCCGTCTCGGGCACGACCTGCATGAGGCCGAGCGCACCCTTGTTCGAGACCGCGGTGGGCTCGAACCCCGACTCCACGGCCACCATCGCCTTCACGAGCGCGGCGTCGACGTTGTGCTCCCTCGCGTAGCGCGCGATCAGCGGCTCGTAGCGCCTGACGTTGGGGTGATTCATGAGCCGCCGGGAGAGCGGCGTCTCGACGAACGCCTCGCCGGGCTCGCGGCGCGAGGCGGCGAGCTCCGCGTCCGTGGGACCCTTGAAGAAGAGCTCGTAGCGATCGTCGAGCTTCTCGGTCGCGACATGGGGCCGGCCCTGTTCGTCGAGGTAGCCCCATACGGCCGCGCCCGCGTGCGCCGCGGCCGCGAGCGCCAGGGCAAGGACGGCGGCTCGAAGCCGGACTAGGCGCCCCGCCAGACCGAGATGCCCCACGGCGAGATCTTCACCGGCAGATGGTAATGCTCGCTCGCGTCGAGCACGGTGAAGCGCAGCGGCACGATCTCCTGGAACGCCGGTTTGTCCTTGACCAGCCCGACGAAGCGGAAGTACTCGCCGGCGTGAAGCAGCACTTCGTGGATGCCCGCGGCCACGCCATCGCCCGCGTTCATCGCGTGCTCGAGCGTGCCGGCGTCGCCGACACAGCCCGTGCCAACCACGCGCCGCACGTCGCCGTTCACGGCGTGCACTTCGACGAACATGCCCGCCGCGGGCTTGCCGAGGGCGACGTCGACGACGTGGATGGTGATGCCTGGCATCGCTGACAGTTGCCGGAGTCAGTCCGCGGGCCACTGCTTCTCGAGTTGCGCCAGGCGGTCGCCCAGGTCGAGCAGCACCCCGCCGGCATGCTCGCCGAGGGAACTGTTCGCGCCGCCGAGCTCCTCCACCATGATCTCGTGCAGCTCGCGGCAATGCCGGAGCAGCTCCGCGAGCGGCGCACCGGCTTCGCCGGAGTCCGCGAGGGCCTCCGCTTCCTCGAGGGCGCCGACGAACGCGCTCGATACGTTGACGAGATAAGCAGGATCGGCTGACATGGTCGCGCCCTTCACACGGTTGGGACCCTATTCTAGAGCCGCCGGCAAGCCCTCCAACAGTGGTGAAAACGACAGGTAGCCGATCCGCGCGCGCGTCGATCGCGGCGGACGTGCTGCACTGCGCCAAGCGCCCAGCGCGACACGCCGCGGCTATCATCGATCGATAAGACGTGAAGATCGCCACGTACAACATCAACAGCATACGCGGGCGGCTCGGGCAGCTTCTCGCGTGGCTGCGCGAGGCCTCGCCCGACGTCGTGTGCCTGCAGGAGCTTCGCATCTATCCGGAAGAGTTTCCCGCGGCGGCCGTCGCGGCGGCGGGCTACGGCGCGCTGTGGCGCGGCCAGAGGCCGCGCTATAACGGCGTCGCGATCCTCGCTCGCGGCACCGAGCCCGTCGAGATCCGGCGCGATCTCCCGGGCGAGCGCAGCGACACGCAGGCGCGCTACCTCGAAGCCGCCGTCGCCGGCGTGGTCGTCGCGTGCCTCTACGCGCCGAACGGCAACCCCCAGCCCGGCCCGAAGTTCGACTACAAGCTCGCGTGGATGATGCGGCTCGCGGCGCACGCCAAGTCGTTGTACGCCTGCGGAGCGCCGGTCGTGCTCGCCGGCGACTTCAACGTCGTGCCCACGCCCGCCGACATTTACGCCACGACGTCGTACGACGACGACGCGCTCGTGCAGCCGGCAAGCCGCGCCGCGTATCAGGTACTGCTCGAGCAGGGCTGGACCGATGCGATCCGCTCCCTGCACCCGACCGAAACGATCTACACGTTTTGGGATTACATGCGAAAACGCTGGGAGCGCAACGCGGGGCTGCGCATCGACCACCTGCTACTCAATGCCGAGCTCAAGGCGCGCCTGACGGACGCGAACGTGGATCGCCACGTGCGAGGCGAGCCCGGCGCGAGCGACCACGCGCCGGCGTGGATCGAGGTCCGCGCGCAAGCGCCTCGCAAGCGCGCAAGGCGCTGAGTGGGCTCGCGCGACGGGCCGTACCTTACAACTTGACGCTCATCGCGGCGATACGACGACACCCCACTGCGCTGGCGGGAATCTTGCTCCGCTCGACGCAACCGATGCGACGGGGGTGGCAATGACGCGACTGCTCGCAATCCTCATGGCCGCGGCCGCGCTCGCGCCGGCCGCGTCGGCGCAGACGATGTTTCGCTGCGACGACGCGGGCAAGACCGCCTACCAGGACCGCCCCTGCCTCGCCGGGACCGAGAAGCGGATGACCGCCAACGGCAGCCCGACCGCCGAAGACATCGCCCGCGCCCGCATGCGCGACCGCCAGAAGACCGACGAGCAGGAGCGCGCGAGGGTCGCCGCGGCGAAGGCGCCGCGCACCGATGCGAAGCGACCCGGGGCGGCGCCCGCGAAACCGGAAGTCGTCGCGAATTGAGCGCGCTTACGGCTGCTTGACGTAGACCGCCTTGGTCTTTTCCTTCGGCGCCTTGGCGCCCCACGAGACATCCGTGTAGGACTTGCCGTCGGCCGCGAGCGTCATCTCCTCGTACGAGTCGGGCTTGCCGTCGAGCTTGGCCGCCGTGGACAGCTTCGTCGGCGAGAGCGTCCTCATGCTCATCGTGTAGCCCGCGGGCTGATAGGGGCCGCTCGGGACGAATTCGGTGCCGTCGCTCTTGCCTTCGGCGACGTACTTGAAGCTCGGCGACTCGAAGCGCAGCACGCCGGGCGCGGGCTGCGAGATGACGACGACGTCGGGGACGTTCACGTCGACCTTGGTCGAGCGCCAGGTGCCGACGAGGCCCTTGCCTCCCGCGACCCGCTTGAACACCGATACGGTGTCCAGCGCCGGTCCATCCGCGCCGGTGCCCTTCGCGCGGACGGTCAGTGTGTTGCCGTCCGCCGACAGCTCGCGTCGCATCTCGAAGATGGGCTTCCCGTCCTGCCGGGTTATCGACGTCCACGCGTTGTCTCCGTCGGCCGTCCAGGCCGTGGTCCGGTTCGCGAACGTCTTGTATTCCTTGCCGTCGATCGCGAACGCGTAGCGATATTCGCTCGCGTCCGAATAATGCAGGAGCCCGTCGGCGCCCTTCGTGTAGGTCAACGATTCGCCGGTGAAGCGGCTCTTGGCGGGATCGAGCTTCCAGGTCCCGACCCACGGGTTGTCGGCCGCGAGAGCCAACGCCGACGACAGAACGAGTGCGCATGCGACCAGGATTGTCTTCATTCGAGCCTCCCCACGAGGGTGCCGACTTGGCGGCTGGGATGTGATCTCACTGCACGAGCGGAAGCCCCCACGCTTTGAGCCTTTCGCGCATCTTCGCCATCTGCGCGTCCGTCAAGGGCCAGGCGGACGGCGGCCGCGCGGGCCCGCAGTCCTCGCCGATCAGCCGGAGCGCCGCCTTGACGCCCGTGACGTTGGTGCCGTTCTGCTCCTCGGCACGGATGTCCTCGAACCCCGCCATGATGTCGATCAGCCGGTTGGCCTCGCGATAATTCCCCTGCTCGAGCGCGCGGTGAATCGCAACCGAATGCTGCGGCCAGACGTTGATCAGTCCCGACGTGAATCCGCGTGCGCCCACCGCGAAGAACGGCGGCGCCCACGGCTCGGCAAGCCCGTCGACCCAGACGATGTCGGGCGCGGCGCGGCGCATCGCCTCCGCCAGGCGAAGCGGGGTGGGGCACGCCCACTTCACACCCGCCACGCCGGGAATCTGCGTCAGCCTGACGATCGTGTCGAGGCCCACGCCGTCGTTGCGCAGGTAGAGCATCAGAGGAAGTCCGGCAGCGACCTCCGCAATTCGCTGCACGTAGGCAACCACGCCGCGCGGGGCCACGAACGGATCGGGAGGCTGGTGCACCATCAGCGCCTTCGCGCCGGCGGCCACGGATGCGCGCGCAAGCGCGCAAGCGTCGCCGATGCTACGGCCCACGCCGCCGATGAGCGGAATGCGTCCGCGGATGTGCTCGGCGACGGCGTGCACCATCGTCTCGGCTTCCGCCGTCGTCAATCCGTAGAATTCTCCGGTGTTGCCGTTCGCCACGAGCGTGTGGACGCCCGCCTCGACCGCGCGGTCGACGATCGGGCGCAAGCGCGCCGGCGCGAGCTTGTCCGAGGCGTCGAACGGCGTGACCAGAATGCCCGAGATGCCGGCCAGCGACTTGCGTAAGGTGGGATCGATCTGCATGACGGGGTACCTCGAATCTTCCGCGAAGGCGTAACACTACTCCGCCGCCGCCCGCGCGCCGGCCTGGGCTTGCGCGACGGCATGGCCCAGGCATCATCCGAGTCCACGCATCGACGAGGAGGAATGCGATGAACCGCTCGCCGCACCCCCCCATTCCACCCGGCGCGCTCGACGGCGTGCGCGTCATCGAGATGGGCCAGCTCATCGCCGGCCCCTTCGCCGGCAAGACGCTCGGCGACTTCGGCGCCGACGTGATCAAGATCGAGCCGCCCGGAACAGGCGATCCGCTGCGCAACTGGCGGCTCATCAAGGACGGCACTTCCGTCTGGTGGCAGGTGCAGTCCCGCAACAAGCGCTCGATCGCGCTCGATCTGCGCGCGCCGGAGGGACAGGAGATCGCGCGCAGGCTCATCGGTGCGGCGGACGTGCTCATCGAGAACTTCCGTCCCGGCACGCTCGAGCAGTGGGGCATGAGCTACGAAAAGCTCGCGCAGACCAACCCGGGTCTCGTGATGCTGCGCATTTCCGGCTACGGCCAGACGGGGCCGTATCGCGACCTGCCGGGCTTCGGCGCGATCGGCGAAGCGATGGGCGGCCTGCGCCATCTCACCGGCGAGCCCGGCCGCGTGCCCGTGCGCTGCGGCGTCTCGATCGGCGATACGCTCGCCGCGCTGCACGGAACGATCGGCGTGCTGCTCGCGCTGTGGAATCGCAACGTCAACGGCGGTCGCGGGCAGGTGATCGACGTCGCGCTCACCGAAGCGACGTTCAACGTGATGGAGAGCCTCCTGCCCGAGTACAGCGTGTTCGGCGTCGTTCGCGAAGCGGGCGGGAGCGCCCTCCCGGGCATCGCGCCGTCGAACGCGTACCGCTGCAGCGACGGCTTCGTTCTCGTCGCCGGCAACGGCGACAGCATCTTCAAGCGCCTGATGGAGGCCATCGGCCGCAAGGACCTCGCCACCGACGAGGGGCTCGCCAACAACGCCGGCCGGGTCGCCCGCGTCGGCGAGATCGACCAGGCCATCGAAGCGTGGACGCGGACGCAGGCGGTTGCCGACGTACTCGACACGCTCGGCAAGGCGAGCGTGCCGGCCGGCAAGGTCTACACCGCAAAGGACATCGACGAGGATCCACACTTCCGCGCGCGCGACATGATCCTGCGTCAAATCGCGCGCGACGGGTACGAGCTCGACGTTCCGGGCATCGTGCCGAAGCTGATGGGAACGCCGGGGAGCATTCGCTTGTCCGCTCCCGGGCTCGGTGACGACACGGACGACGTGCTGCGCGAGAGCGGCTATTCGAGCGACGAGATCGCCGCGCTGCGCGGCAAGGGCGTCGTCGCGTAATAGAGGTAGGCGCCATAAGCCGCGGCACAGGGTGACGCTGCGCGGCCATTCGCCTGCCCCCGGCGACCTGTGCGGCCGACGCGCCTCGCGCGTCGGCCCGCGGGCACGCCTCTTGCGCACGATGGGCGCGTCGCGCTCGCTCGAGCGCTCCTAATCTCAAAACCCCATGCGACTTCGATCCGCCATCGCGGCCCACGCCGCCGCCTTCGCCGCAAGCGCCATTGCCGGAACGCCGATCACCGTTCAGGTTGTCAACGACAGCGGACATTCCGATTACGAGGTTTTCCTGCTCCTGACCGGCAAGGGCATCAAAGACGCCGCGGGCGTGCACCATGCGTTCAGCGTGAGCGGCGTGACGAGCATCGACCCCGACACGACATCGAACCCCGCCACCGGCACGCCGCTCTCGTGCCTGAACGCCCCCTCGCCCTGCAGCACGCCCATCCAGCAGGCGACCTCCGGCGGTCAGCCGCTGACGGTGCGCTCTCCCTACACGGGAGCGAAGAACCTTCCCGTCTACGAGTTCACGATGACGACCGTCGGCTCGGGTGTCCTGTACGTCTCCTACGACACGCCGGTCACCTACCCCGTCGCGCCGACGGTAACCGCGCCGTACCGCTTCCAGCCGCTCGAATTCTCTTACGCCGACTTCACCGTGTCCAACGGCGACCTGACGTCGATCGACTTCTACGGCATCCCGCTCGAGCTCACCACGTACGCGCCAGGGGACACGGCGTTCAAGGTCCCGCAGGATCTCGTGACGTACTACAGCTCGACCGAAGGCATCCTCAATGCGATGCTCGCGGTGAGCAGCAACATGCAGAGCGCGATGGTGGCAAAGTCGTGCAGCTCGAGCCCCTGCACCACCGCCGCGTTCGTTCCGGGCACGACGCCGTACAAGGACTTCCTTCGCGTCATCGGTCCCAACCAGGTCGCCGCGCCCGGCGCCTCGCCACTGCCCCCACCGGCGACCGGCAGCGTGCCGCCGTGGCCGTACCCGAGCTTCGCGGGCTACCTCACCTCCCTGCAGAACTACACCTTCAAGGAGAAGGACGACAAGCTGGTCTCCTCGTTCGTGTTCGACTACACGGGGACGGTCCTGCCGATGACGCCCCAGACGACGGCGACGTGCCTCGATCCCTCCCTGGCCGGGAACGGCTGGCTCATCAAGCTCACCGGCACGACCAACGCCTCCACGCTGCCGAGCAACGCGGACATCTGCATACCGCTGGTGACCGACCGCACCAAGAACAACAACGTCGACTACCTGATCTACGGCGCATCGCAAAGCTGCGAGGCGATCGGCATCTACGATCCCGTCTCGGGGAAGCGCTACCCATGCACGGATGGAGCCACATCCAACGAAACCCTCGCCAACTCGGTCTACGGGTGGATCCAGGCCGACGTGCTTGCCGCGATCAACTTCGGCTACCTGCAGGGCAAGCTCGACGATGCCAACGGCGTGGGCCACTCGGGCGCCTGGTACGGGTTGCCGCCCGTGCCCTACCCCTTCGCCCGCGCACGAAAGACGAACGACGGCTACTACAACGCGTGGGCCGCGCTCATGTACAACCTCTCCGACGCGTACGGCTTTGCATTTTCGGATCGCAACGGCCGCCCGTCACCGGACATATCGTTCCCGGTCGGCGGCACCGTCCGGGTGTGGATCCTCCCCGACAAGCGCCTCGACGCGCCGCAAGTAACGGCGACGCCCGGCCCGAGCTCGATAACGGTGGCGTGGCCGCCCGTCAACGGTGCGGATCACTACGCCGTGACCTGGTCGCCCCCTTACCAGCCGCAGCGGATGACCGTGCCCCAGCCCCAATCCGGCAATGTCAGCGCAGTGCTGCCGGTATCGACGGGAGGCACGCCGTACCTCGTCACGGTGCGCGCGCTCGACGCCGACGAGACGAAGGGCTCGGCCGAAGTCTCCGTCTACACGCGCACGACGGGGCAGCAGCCGCAGTCGCCTGCGGGCAACGCGAGCACGCATTTCGGTCTCAATTGGACGCCGCCGCCCTCGATCTTCGGATCGTCGGCCCCCGACCTCTACATAGCCGGGACGAAGTACACCTATGACCCGGGCACAGGCGCGGGCACGTACAGCACGACGAGCACGACGCCGATCGTCACCGGACCGCCCACGACGACCTCCGGGCTCACGGCCACGGGCACGGGCCTCGCGGTGATCGAGACGATCGATCCGCCGGGCGTCGCACCCAACGGTGTGGCAACGCTCGCCGTCACGCTCGGCGATCCCGCGCTATCTTCGTTCACGCCGCAGAGCGCCTTCGTCATCGCCGCGCCTCAGGGCGTGACGTTCTCGGCCATTCCGGTGTCGCTGGCGGCGCAGTTCAACCCGCCCTCGATCCCGACGCAAGGATCGTCGACGCTGACCGTGGCCCTCGGCAACAACGGGCCGGCGAGTGCGACGCTGGCCGCGCCGCTGACGGTGACGCTCCCGAACGGCGCGACGGTGAATGCACCGAACTCGGGCTCATGCAGCAACGTGAGCGCGACGGTGGGCGCGTCCACGATCACCATGGCCTCGAACAGCGTGATCCCGCCCAACGGCTGCAATATCGTGGTCGGCGTGACGTCCTCGGCGCAGGGATCGTTCGCGGCGACGACGAGCGCGCTGCAGACCAACGTCGGAGCCGCCTCCGCGGCCAGCGCGGCCCTGACCGTGATGGGCGGCCTGCAGTCGGTTTACGGATCGGTGACGCCTTCCACGATATTCCCCGGCGGCACCGCCAGCCTCGTCGTCACCCTCAACGATGCGGCACAAGGCACGACGACGCTGCAGGGAGGCTTTACGATCGCCCTGCCGGCAGGCGTATCGGTCGTGACGAGCGCCACCGGGATCAGCCAGGCGCTCACGCAGTCAGGCAGCCCGGTGACAAAGGTGGCCGCCAACAGCGCTGCCAAGCTTACGATTTCGCTCGCCAACACGTCGAACGCCGCCATCACGCTCAACGCACCGTTCACCGACACATTCCCACCGGGCGTGACGTCGAGTTCGACGACCAATGCGGGCACGTGCCCGGGAGTCACGTTCACACAGGCGAATTTCTCGATGGCGGCCGGCGGGGCGATCCCGCCCGGAGGCTGCACGATCGTCGCGACGATCACCCCGGCGTCCCCCGGCTCGCTCGCGAACACGACGAGCGGGCTTCGCACGAGCGGCGGCAACGCGCCGCCTTCGAGCCTCGGCCTCAGCGTGACGGGCACGGGCATGCAGGTACAGATGGCGCTCTCGCCGACGAGCGTGAATCCGGGCTCGGCGACGAATCTCGTGATCACGCTGGGTGACGGCACGGCCACGCCGTTTAGCATGTCGAACGGATTCCAGATCACGATGCCCGCCGGGCTCACCTCGACGCAGAGCCCGACAACGGACACGACCTGCATCGGCGGGGTCGTGAACTCAGGCAACATCGTCGTGGGGGCCGTCGCCCAGCCGCAGGGCACGTGCACCATCGGCGCGGTCGTGACGACATCGACGACGGCGTCGGGGACGTACGTACTCACGTCGACAGCGCTCGATACGAGCAACGGCGACGGGCCCGCCGCGACGGCGCCATTGCAGATCGCCGGGGGCGCCACGACTTGCGGCAGCGTGACCGCCGTGCCCGGCGGGCTCAAGCTCGCCAACGGGTCGACCTTCAACAACAGCTGCACGATCGCCGCCACGCTCACGGCAACGAGCGCGAGCACGCAGCCGATCCTCACCAGCATCATGGCGACCAGCGCCGGTACGGGAGCGACGGGCGCCACGATTCCGTTCACCGTGGCAAGCGCGCCCTGCCCCGGCGTGTCTATCACGGCGACGAACATCGCGACCGGCGTTTCGACCGTGCCGTCGGGTACCTGCTCGATCACCGCCGGCGTTTCCGCCTCGCAGCCGGGAACGACGGTCGTGACCACGGGCACACTCTCGACCTCGAGTCGTTCCGCCGGGCCTTCGAGCGCACCGCTGACGGTGACAGGCGTGACCGGCAATGTCACGCAGCAGATCTCGCCGCCTTCCGTCGCGGTGGGCGGCACGGCCACGCTGACGCTCACGCTGCTGAACGCGGGCAACCAACCGATCACGCTCAGCGAGGACTTCGTCGACGCCCTTCCGAGCTCGCTGACCATTCAAGGAGGGATCTCGGGTACCTGTGGTGCGAGCGGTTCGGGGCAAGTGATCACGCTGCCCGCCGGGAATCAGATCCCGTCGGGGGGTTGTACGATCGTCGCCGCGCTCCAGCCATCCTCTGCCGGCTCGTTCACCAACACGACGGGCGTCCTGCTCACGAACGCGACGGTCTACCCGGTGCAGTCGTTCCCGATGGAGATGCGCTGGAACAACGACGTGATCTGGTTCGGCAACTACTACCTCACGTTTATCGGATCCCCGCAGAGCTTCGCGATCGGGCCCTGCGTGCCCGGCGACAGTTGCATCGGCAGCGGACTTCCAAACCCCGTCCCGTACGACACGCCGCACTCGCCCAACTTCCTCGAGCGGCAGCAGTCGAGCACCGGGCTGTCGATCCAGGGCGGGGCGAGTCTCTCCGGGCCGCCCTTCAGCCTGGCCAGCCCGCCGACGATCGGCGTCTCGTTCACGCCGATCGCCGACAAGAAGCCGGTCGACGTCGTATTTCCCCCGCAGTAGCGGGCATCACGGCGCCGAGCCGCAACCTGCGCCGCCTTGGACCGCGCTCCAGGGCGGCGCGCGGCGCAACGCTCGTGTCGCATGCCGGGTGCCGGCGACGTCGATAGATACGAAGCCGGCGCTCACCCTCGGACATCGAGGCCGCGCAAAAAGCTCGGGTGGCTCTGTTGCACGTAACGCACGAGGTCGCGCACCTCGCTCTCCGTCGCGCGCGCCGCATCCTCGAACGACACGGGCACGCAGACCCTTCTCGCGAAGCGCACGTACTTGACGAATGCACCTCCCGCGACCGCCGCGAGCGCGAGCGGTCCCAGCAGTCCCAGCAAGCGCCCCAGCACGCGGGCGCGTCGCGCAATGTCGAGCTTCAGGAACGTGGCCGCCCAAACGGCGGGCGTTACCGCCAGCGCGTCCCGCTTCATGCCCTCGCCGTCGCCGCTCATCGTCCGCTGCCGCAGCGAACGCACGCGAGAACGGGCTTGCGCGCCGGAGAGGCGTCGACGATCTGCGACGCCGCGATACGAGGCCGCTGGCGGAGTCGGTGACGATACGTCCACAGGGCCACCGCGATGATCGAACCGCCGGGCAGGATGAGCTCGATCGCGAGATAGGGGCCGAGCGAGCGGAGCCCGCGAGCCATGCGGACGATCGCGTAGCGGAGCTTGGAAAAGACTCCCCATGCCCCATCGTTGACCGCCGCGTGCTGCGCCACTGGATGTTGCGTGAACGAAGTGGCTTGCAACGCGTCGACCGCGGACGCATCCCTTGCATCGGCCGGCTGGGGTCTCATTCGAACCTTCTGTTTCCTGTCTAGACACTAAATGCCTAGGCAACTATCTGCACAAAAAAACTCAAGCGTTGTCGAGCATCCGCAGCAGGAAGCGCTCGAACTGCTGCGCTTCCCTGGCGCTGAATCCGTCGAGAAAACGGTTGAGAACCTTCATTCCGCCTGCCCGAAGCTTCGGCACGACGGCTTTGCCCTCCTCGGTCAACTCGAGACGCAACGTGCGCCGGTCATCCGGGTTGGGGACGCGGCGCACGAGTCCCCTGCGCTCGAGGCGGTCCAGCATGCGGGTCATGGCCCCGGGATCGTAGGAGATGCCTTTGCACAGATCCGAGGCGGAATCGGCTTCGCCGTGCGCCAGGGACATCAAGATCACATACTGCGCGGCCGTGATGTCCAGAGGCGCCAGCTCGGCATCGAACGCCGCGCCCATCTGTGCCTTCACCCGGCCGAGCAGCGCGCCGATGCTTCGCCGCGGGTCGTAGGACTTCGCGTCGTACACCGGATTTCGGAGGGCGGTTTCCTCGGCCATGCACCCATTTTATTTGCCTAAGCAATTATTGTCAAGGCTTTTGTTGCCCCGGCTGCTAATCTCGGGCTTTCGAGGGTGTTGCCGGCCGCACCGGGTCGCGGGCAGTCCCGTATACTTCGAGCGCTCCCCTGCGATCCGCATCGTCGAACCGACGCCATGCCTGCCGCCAAGAAACGCCCTGCACGTCCACGCGCAGCGTCCGCGGTCAAGGCGACGCGCGCGTTTCGCAACCGGTGGCGCGAGTTCACGGGCGCGGCCTTTTCGCCGAACAAGGCCTATCCCGCGGCGCTGCTGTCGAGCATCGCCACGCTGCGGGGCGGCGCGGCCGCGGGACTTGCAGCGGCGCCAGCCGCTCCGGTCAACACCGTCGTCGTGACGGCGCGACGCGTCCAAGGCAACGGCTGCGAGAAGGTTGCGGAGATCGCGGGCTTTTACGAGAGGACGTTTGCGCCCCAGGCGCCGGTGATCCTCGGGCCCGCCGGCGTCAAGGCCGTGCTCGACGCCGCCGCGAAGAAACTCTGCTGCGACACGCTGAAATGCCCCGAGGACCGGAAGCACCCGTGCCCCTGCACTTACATCCCGCAGGCGAAGCTCGCGGCATACAGGCTGACCGCGACGTCCGAGGAGGGTTATCTGTTGCAGGACAAACGGGTATGGAACTGCCGCTGCGGCGACGTTACGCCTTGACGGTCGAGGCTGCCACCGCCGAGATGGCGCCGTCGTGCAGGCAAGCATCCGCGCGATCGACGGGATCGTCGCGGTCGCCCGGCGTCTCCCGCAGCCGCTGACCCAGGCATCGCTGCGACGTCGACGCTCACGCGCGAGCGCCCCGTCTTGCGCCACCGCACTATGGCGCCGGAAGGCGGCGCTCGCCCCCCAGGTTGGGGGCGCGGCGGAAGGACCGCGCGCCACACAATGCGCCGCAGGTGATCGTACGCGCAGTCACGATCTTCATGCGGAGAGCACGACAATGAAATCCAATCGGCGGGGGTTCGCCCTCGGGATAGCGGTGGTCCTCGGGCTCGCTGGGGCGGCGACTGCAGCGGCGCAACCGTCGAATGCCAAGGCCGGCTCGTCCGACCCGGCGCCCGGAACCTACCTGCCGGCGTTCCCCTCGCCTTTTGCCGGGCGCATCGGACTCACGGCGAGGTCGTCCACGCCGGACTTCCCGCAACCGGTGCGCGCGCCCAAAGGCGCACCGAACATCCTGCTCATCCTGACCGATGACGTCGGCTTCAGCGCCTCGAGCACGTTCGGAGGACCCGTTCCCACGCCGACGATGGACCGTGTAGCCAAGGCGGGACTTCGCTACACGCAATTCCACACGACTGCGCTGTGCTCGCCGACGCGCTCCGCGCTGCTCACCGGCCGCAATCACCACAGCAACGCGACCGGCACGATCATGGAGCTCGCCACCGGCTACCCTGGGTACAACTCGCTCATGCCGAAGAGCTCCGGCACGTTCGCCGAGGTGCTGAAGCAGCACGGCTACAACACCGCGTGGTACGGCAAGAACCACAACGTGCCGGATTGGCAATCGAGCCAGGCCGGACCTTTCGACCTGTGGCCCACCGCGCTCGGCTTCGAATACTTCTACGGCTTCATCGGCGCCGACACGAATCAATGGGCGCCGGCACTGTTCGAAGGCACGAAGCCGATCGAGCCGCCGCACGACCAGGACTATTTCTTCGACCGGGACATGGCCGACAAGGCCATCGCGCGCATTCGCCTGCTGCATGCGATGGCGCCGGAGAAGCCGTGGCTGCAGTACTACGCGCCCGGCACTGCGCACGCGCCGCATCACGCGCCGAAGGAATGGATCGCCAAGTTCAAGGGCCGGTTCGACCAGGGCTGGGACAAGCTGCGCGAGGAGACTTTCGCGCGGCAGAAGCAGATTGGCATCGTTCCCGCCGACGCGACGCTCACGCCGCGGCCGAAGGAGATCCAGGCGTGGGACACGCTCGACCCCGATCGCAAGAAGGTGTACGCGCGCATGATGGAGGTGTTCGCGGGCGCGCTGTCGCACGTCGACTACCAGCTCGGCCGCATCCTCGACGCCATCGAGGAACAGGGCGATCTCGACAATACTCTCGTCATCTACATCCAGGGCGACAACGGCGCCAGCGCCGAGGGCACGCCGCAAGGCTTGCTCAACGAGATGACGCTCGCCAACAACATTGCGGAGGACTTCAGCGAGATCCTGCGCCGGATGGACGAGCTCGGCGGGCCGAACACCTACAACCATTTCCCCGTCGGCTGGGCGCATGCGACCAACACGCCGTTCCAGTGGACGAAGCAGATCGCGTCCCACTTCGGCGGTACGCGCAACGGCCTCGTCGTCTCGTGGCCGGCGCGGATCAAGGACAGGGGCGGCATCCGCACCCAGTTCCATCACGTCATCGACATCGCGCCGACGATTCTCGAAGCCGTGGGCGTGGAGGCGCCCGCGATCCTCGACGGCGTGCCGCAGAAGCCGATCGAGGGCGTGAGCATGGTCTACACGTTCGACGACGCGAAAGCGCCTTCGCGTCATCGCACGCAATACTTCGAGATGCTCGGCAACCGCGGGCTCTATCAGGATGGATGGATCGCTTCGACGATTCCCCCCGTCGCGCCATGGATCGTCGGCGGCCGCAAGCCCGACGTTCTCGATTACCAGTGGGAGCTCTACCACGTCGCCGACGATTACAGCCAGGCCGTCAACCTCGCCGACAAGGAACCCGCGAAGCTCAAGGAGCTGCAGGAGATGTTCTGGATCGAGGCGGCCAAGTACGACGTGCTGCCGCTCGACAACAGCACGATCGAGCGTTTCGACGTGCGCATACGCCCCAGCCTCACGCGCGGCCGCAGCGTATTCACGTATTTCCCGGGACAGATCCGCATCCCCGAAGGCACCGCGCCGGACCTCAAGAACAAATCATTCAAGATCGGTGCCTCGATGGATATTCCCGCAGGCGGCGCGAACGGGGTCATCGCCACCCAGGGCGGCCGCTTCAACGGCTGGGGACTGTATCTCAAGGACGGCAGGCCGGTGTTCCACTACAACCTGGTCGGCGTCCAGCAGTTCGATTTCGCCGGCAAGGACAAGCTCGCCCCGGGCAAGCATCTCGTGCTCGTCGACTTCAAGTACGACGGCGGGGGCTTGGGCAAGGGCGGCACGCTTACGCTGAGTGTGGATGGAAACCCGGTTGCGCAGGGCCGGATCGACCGCACCTATGCGTTCCGCGTTTCGCTCGACGAGACCTTCGACGTCGGCGAGGACACCGGCACGCCGGTGAGCGGCGACTACGTCGTTCCGTTCAGGTTCACGGGAACGCTCGAGCGCGTGCTCATCCGCCTTGCGGACGCGCAGCTCACGCCCGAGGACGAAGCGCAGCTGCAGCGCGCGCGAGTGGCGATCGATCTGTGGAAGTGATCACGGCCTGCCGACCTCCCGAACGCCACGCCATGGAGCCTCGCGCGTTCGACTTCGACTGGATCGTCATCGGCTCGGGGTTCGGTGGCAGCGTGGCAGCCCTACGCCTCGCCGAAAGGGGCTACCGGGTCGCCGTGCTCGAGTGCGGCCGCCGCTTCCGCGACGAGGACCTTCCTCGCTCGGCGTGGCAGCTGCGCCGCTTCTTCTGGGCGCCGATGCTCGGGCTCAAAGGCATCCTGCGGCTGACCCCGTTCAAGGATGTCGTCATCCTGAGCGGCTCGGGCGTGGGCGGCGGCAGCCTCGTCTACGCCGCTACGCTCTATCGCGCGCCAAGCGCCTATTTTCGCCACCCGCAATGGGCCGACCTCGACGATTGGGAAGCACGTCTCGCGCCTCATTACGCAACCGCCGAGCGGATGCTGGGCGTCGTGACGCCGCCGTTCGACAGCGAAGCCGATCGGTTGCTGAAGGAGCTGGGCGAGCACCTCGGTTGCGCCGACACCTTTCAGAAGACGCGCGTGGGGATACATTTCGGCGAGCCGCGCAAGGCGGTCGCAGACCCCTATTTCGACGGCGAAGGACCAGCGCGCACCGGTTGCCATCGCTGCGGCGCCTGCATGATGGGATGCCCGTATGGCGCCAAGAACACGCTGGTGCGCAATTATCTCTACCTCGCGGAGAAGAAAGGCGCTGCGGTCCGCGCCGAGCGCACGGTGACGGACGTTCGTCCGCTGGGCGGCGGCGACGGTACGGACGGGTACTCGGTCGCGCACGAGCGCACGGGGGCGTGGCTCGCCAAGGATCGGCGGACCACGACCGCGCGGGGCGTCATCGTCGCCGCCGGCGCACTCGGCACCAACCGACTTCTTGCGAACTGCAAGGCGCGCGGCAGCCTGCCCGCCCTCTCCGATCGTCTCGGCGACCTCGTGCGCACGAACAGCGAGACGCTCGTTGCGGTGACGATCCCGGGCAACGACCGACTCGCGGACTCGGTCGCCATCACCGGGAGCATCTTCCCCGATCCCGCGAGCCACATCGAGTTCGTAACCTTCGGCCGCAATGCTGATGCGATGGGCTTCATGTTTGCGCTCCTGACCGGAAACGCCTCGCGGCTCGCTCGACCCTTTCTCGCGCTCGGGACGGCGTTACGTCACCCCGTCTTGTTCGTGCGCAAGCTGTGGCCGTTCGGCTGGTCGCGGCGCACGATCGTGACCGGCGTGATGCAGACGCTCGACAACGCCATCCGGTTCAAGGCGAAGCGCCGCTGGCTTCGATCGGGCATTCGCCTGTCGACCGAGCAGGATCCTCGACACCCGATCCCGACCTTCTTCCCGATCGCCAACCGCGTCGCCGAATGGCTCGCGAAGCGGCACGGCGGCATTGCACAATCGTTCCTCGCCGAGGCGCTGTTCGGCGTCCCGACGACCGCGCACATTCTCGGCGGCGCGGTGATCGGCAAGGACGCGGAGCACGGCGTGATCGACGCGCGCCACGAGGTGTTCGGCTACCGCAACCTGCTGGTCTGCGACGGCGCGGCGATACCGGCGAATCCGGGGGTGAATCCGAGCCTCACGATCACGGCGATGGCGGAAGCGGCGATGGCCCGGATTCCGCCGAAAGACGCGCCGCCGACGGTCAGCGAAAGTCATCGTTGCGATGGAATTGTCTTGTCGGGATCGTGAGCGAAGCGGAGCGGCGCATCGCTCCTTGTCGCATGTTGCGCTAAGATCGCATCCCCGGGATCAGCCGTGAGCGCCCCAGCTTACCTTCCTATCGCCAACGTCGCAGGCCGTGTCAGCCTCGAGGAGCAGCTTGCATTCGAGTACATGCTCGGCGAGATCGCCACGCGCATCGCGAGCGTCACGCCGAGCGAGGTGAACGCCGAGATCGCAGCTGCCATGCACCGCCTGATCGTGTTTCTCGGCTTCGACCGCTGCACGCTGTTCGCCTACGAGTCCGATCCCGGTCGATTCGTGGCCGTTTCGTCGGTGGCCGCCTCCGGCATCGCGCCGGTTGCCCCCGGCGAAGCGGCGCCTCACCTTCCCTGGTATGTCGAGCAGCTCGCGAGCGGGCGAGCCGTGATCCTGCCTCGCATTCCCGAGGACCTGCCGCCGGATGCGCGGGCCGAGCGCGAGTATTGCGCGCGCTCGGGATTGCGGTCGAATCTCACAGTGCCCCTCGAGCGTCGCGACGGCGTGCGTCATTGCCTCGCCATCGGAGCGTTTCACCACACTCGTGCGTTCCCCGAGGCCCTCGTCGGCCGCCTCAGGATCGTCGGGGAGCTGTTGGTGCTTGCGCTTCAGCGCGCGCGCAGCGAGCAGCGCCTGCGCTCGGCCATGGTCGAACTGCGCAAGCTCAAGGATCGCCTGCAGGCCGAGAACCTCTACCTCCGTGAAGCGGCGGGGCCGCGCGTAGGGGCCGACGCGCTGGTGAGCCAGTCGCCGCTGTTCCGCGCGGCCATCGCCGAGATGCGCAGGGTCGCGCCGACCAAAGCGACGGTCCTGCTGCTCGGCGAGACGGGCACCGGCAAAGAGGTGATGGCCGGGGCTATCCACGAGCTCGGGCCGCGCGCCGATCGGCCGATGATCAAGGTGAACTGCGCCGCGCTGCCGGCGACGCTCATCGAGGCGGAACTGTTCGGCCGGGAGAAAGGCGCCTATACCGGCGCGCTGTCCCGACAGCTCGGTCGCTTCGAGCTCGCCGACGGCGGCTCGATCTTCCTCGACGAAGTCGGCGACCTGCCCCTCGAGCTGCAGCCGAAGCTCCTTCGAGTGCTCCAGGATGGTGAGCTGGAGCGGGTGGGCGGGACGAAAACGATCCGGGCGGACGTGCGGGTGATCGCCGCGACCAACCGCGACCTGAGCCAAGCGGTGCGCGACGGCAAGTTCCGCGAGGATCTGTACTATCGGCTGAACGTTTTCCCGATCCGCCTGCCGCCGCTTCGGGAGCGGATCGAAGATCTTCCCATGCTGGTCTGGCAGTTCGCGCGCGAGTTCGCCGACACGATGGGCCGACCGATCGAGTGGATCGCGGACGAATCCATGGCCGCGCTCGCGCGTTATGGGTGGCCGGGCAACGTTCGCGAGCTGCGCAACGTCGTGGAGCGTGCGATGATCCGCGCGACCGACTCGACGTTGCGCATCGCGCTACCCGAAACTCGAGCCGAGCCCGCGCCCGCCACGCACGGCCCCACGCTCAAGGATTCGGAGCGGCGCCACATCGAGGCGATGCTCGCGGAGTGCGGGTGGCGCATACGCGGCGAGCGCGGTGCCGCCGCGCGGCTCGGGCTGAAGCCTTCCACACTCGAATCGCGGATGCGCAAGCTCGGGATCAGTCGCCCGAGCTAAGGCGTCGAGCCGCGACGGCGGCAGATCCCCGAAACATCAAAGGTGCGCCTCGGGGATTCCACGAAATGTCGGGGCTGATTCGGTGCGGCGTTCGCCTCGTTCTTTCGCATCCAACGGCAACTGCCTGATTTCGCGTGCGACGTGGTTCCTGTCGCGAACCTGGTCACACCGGCACGCGGATTGCGAAGGCAACGCGCACCGAACGCGCCGCCCGTCGGCGGCGCGATGAATGACGCCCCAATGCCAGCGCCTGTCGTCACGTTCAGCCTGCGTATCGTAGCCGGTGCGGAGGTGCTTCGCGAGCTCGCCGCGCTCGTCGGCCCTACCCGCGCCCAGCCTGGTTGCCTGCGCTGTGCGCTGCTGCGGGGCGCCGAAAACGCGGCCGCGCTCGAGTTCGTCGAGGAATGGGCGAGCCGCGAAGATCTCGATCGCCACTTGCGCTCGGAGGACTGCCGCCGCCTGCTCGCGACGGCCGAGCGCGCCCACTCGCCGCCCGAATTCCACATTCGTACGCTCGCGGTATGCGAGGGCATCGAAGCCATTGCCGCCGTGCGCGGAGCTCTCGCCGGCCGGCTCGATCGGCATTGAAGATTCGAATCGGCCGCAAGCCGCATCAAGGAGATCGACATGATTCGTGAAAGCAGCTCCCCGATGACCAACCGGATCGTCACTATTCTCGCCTCGGTCGGATGGGCGCTCCTGGCGGCCACGCCGGCGGCGGCCCAGCAGACCACGGGCGTCCCCGGTTCGCCCGACGCGACGACGACGATCGACGGCCGTTACATTCCGCCGCCGCCGCAGCGGTTCCAGGGACAAATCAACCTCAATGCGCTGCAGTCGCAGGCCGCATGGCCAGCGCGCGTCGTGCCGCCCAAAGGCGCGCCCAACATTCTCCTGATCATGACCGACGACGTAGGCTTCGGCGCCCCCTCGACGTTCGGGGGCGTCATCCCGACGCCGACGCTGGACCGCATCGCCGCCAGCGGCCTGCGGTACACCAACTTCCATACGACCTCGCTGTGCTCGCCAACGCGGGGGGCGCTGCTCACCGGTCGCAACCACCACTCGGTCGGTTTCGGCGTGATCTCCGAGATCGCAACCGGCTTCCCCGGTTACGACAGCGTAATGGGGCCCGAGAGCGCGACCATCGCCCGCATCCTGAAGGACAACGGCTATCGCACATCGTGGTACGGCAAGAACCACAACACGCCCGCGTTCGAGACCAGCCAGGCCGGCCCGTTCAACCAGTGGCCGACCGGCATGGGCTTCGACTACTTCTACGGCTTCAACGCGGGAGACGTCAGCCAATGGGAGCCGATGCTCACGCGCAACACGACGCCGATCGCCCCCTTCGTCGGCAATCCCGGCTGGAATCTCATCACCGCCATGGCCGACGAGGCGATCGGCTGGATGAAGCAGATCAACGACCTCGATCCGTCGCTGCCGTTCATGATCTATTACGCGCCGGGGGCCACGCACGCGCCGCACCACCCGACGCCGGAGTGGATCAAGAAGATCAGCGACATGCATCTTTTCGACAAGGGCTTCGAGGCCGTGCGCGAGCAGATCTTCGCCAACCAGAAAAGGCTCGGCGTGATTCCACCCGATGCCAAGCTCACACCATGGCCGAAGGACCTGCTCAAGACGTGGGACCAGCACACTCCGGAAGAGAAGAAGCTGCTCATCAAGGAGGCCGACGTCTACGCCGCCTATCTCGCCTATGCCGACTACGAGATCGGCCGCGTCGTCCAGGCCGTCCAGGACATGGGCAAGCTCGACAACACGATCATCATCTTCATCAGTGGCGACAACGGTGCCTCCGCAGAGGGCTCGCCAATGGGCACGTGGAACGAGGTCATACCGTTCAACGGCATCTTTCCGACCGCTGCCGAGAACATGCCCTTCTACGACGCCTGGGGCAACAGCCAGACTTACCCGCACTACTCCATCGCTTGGGCCTGGACGTTCGACACGCCTTTCAAATGGACGAAGCAGATCGCTTCCTTCTTCGGCGGGACGAAGAACGGCATGGCGATCTCCTGGCCGGCGAGGATCAAGGACGCGGGCGGCATCCGCTGGCAGTTCCATCACGTCATCGACATCGTGCCCACGCTGCTCGAGATCGCGGGTATCCCGGCGCCGGTTCAGGTCGACGGCGTCGCGCAGAAGCCGATCGAAGGCGTGAGCCTTGCTTACACTTTCGACAAGGAGGCTGGCGGATTCAACGCACCGTCGCGCCACCGCACCCAGTATTTCGAGATGCTGGGCGTTTACGGGATGTACGACGACGGCTGGATGCTGAGTGCCAAGCCGCGGCGTGCGCCGTGGGAACTTACCGGCGCGGCCATCGCCGATCCGGCAACGGCGTACGAGCTCGAGCTCTACGAGCTCAAGAACGACTGGACGCAGTACACCAACGTCGCAGCGAAGAATCCGGAGAAGTTGAGGGAGATGCGGGACCTCATGTTCGGCGAATTCGCCAAATACCAGGTGCTGCCGCTGGATGCATCCGCGGCCACGCGGTTCGTCGCGCCGCGTCCCAGCCTGGCCGCGGGCAGGACGAAGTTCGAATACTCGGGGCTGACCGTCAGCGACATCCCCGAAGGGAACATGCCGAGCCTGCTCAACAAGTCGTACACGATCACCGCCGAGATCGAAGTGCCCCAGGGAGGTGGTGACGGCATGATCTACAACGAAGGCGGGCGCTTCTTCGGCTACGGGCTGTATATGCTGAAGGGCAAGCCGGTGTTCCTGTACAACAATCAGGGTATCAAGCGGACCCGGTGGGAGGGGCCGGCGCTCGCACCCGGCAAGCACACGATCGAGTTCGACTTCAGGTACGACGGGCTCGGCGCTGGGACGCTCGCGTACAACAACGTGAGCGGTGTCGGCCGTGGCGGCAC
>DATJXV010000038.1:0-28372 GCA_035499955.1 Casimicrobiaceae bacterium | reverse complement strand
GGCGAAATCCGTGTCGGACGCAAGCGCCGCGGCACGCCTCAGGACCTCCGCGCCGAACGCCTCAGGATCGCCTGCGAACCAGTCGTCGACGAGCCCGATGCGGGCGGCACGCCGCGCGCCGATCGGCAGCCGGTTGTCGACGATCATGCGCGCCTCGCCCGGCCCGACGCGCCGCGGCAGGAGATACGTCCAGTACTCCGAGCCGTAGAGATTGCCCATCCCCTTGTAGTGCGGATTGAGCACGATGCCGTCGCGGGCGCAGACGCGATCGGCGGCAAGCGCGAGGAACACGCCGCCGGCGCCGGCATTGCCGCTCATCGCCGCGATCGTGAAATGCGTCGCGGTGGTCGCGATGTCGCGCACGAGATCGTTCATCGCGTTGATGTTGTGCCACGACGCCTCGGCCGGATGCTCCGCCGCCTCGATCAGGTTGAGATGGATGCCGTTGCTCCAGAAATCGCGGCCGCCCATGAGCACGATGACGCGCGTCGGGCGCGAGCGGGCATGCGCGTAGGCGCGCCGGAGTGCGTCGCACTGGCGCACGCCCATGGCACCATTGTAGAAGTCGAAATGGAGCAAGCCCACCGGCCCCGCCTCCTCGTAGCGGATCGGGCGCCACGTCGGATAGGAGACGGGCTCTTCAGGCGCGAGCGCAGACTCGGGCACCCCGTCGAGCCGGCCGCCCAGCACCCTCGCGGCCGGGAGCTTGAACGCCGCAGGGTCGCCGGCGCGGCGAAGATGCGTGATCCACACCGCGCCGTCGATGGTCGCCCGGCAGATGGCTTCGTCGCGCGTGGCGAGGACAGCGCCCGCGGCGCCGCGCAGGCGCCCCTCGGCGTGCGCGTCGTACAGGTGGCACGCCATGCCCGCTATCTCGTCGCGCACGCCCGGAGAGCCGTCCGCCGCGCGGATCTTGCGCAGCACGAGGTCGGTTGCGTCGCGTCGCCAGTCGATCGCGCGGTCCGCCTGTTGCATGAGGGGCCGCGGGCGTCCGCGCATCGCGGCGTGCTGCGGCGCGGGCTCGAACGCGGGGTCGGAGGCTCGCGCGATCACCTCGCGCACGCAGGCGACGGCCGCCTCGGTCGCTTCGCGCCGGTACAGGCTCGACTTCGACGCGTCGCGCATCGGGAATTGCGCGTGCGCCCAGACCGGGCCGGCGTCCATCTCGCCGGTCGCCTGCAGCGCCGTGACGCCCCACTCGCGCTCCGAGCGCGCGATCGCCCAGTCGAGCGCCGACGGGCCGCGGTCGCCGGGCACCCCGGGATGGATGACGATGCAGCGATGCCCGCGCCACACGGATTCGGGTATCGCTCTCTTGAGAAACGGCGCGAGGACCATGTCGGGCCGAAACAGCGCGACGGCTTCCTCGGTAAGCGCGTCGTTGACGTCGAATTCGACCGCGACCTCGTGGCCCGCTTCGGTCAGCTCGACGTAGAGCCGCTGCGTCAGGCTGTTGAACGAATGTGCGAGGAAGAGGATCCGCACTTTGGGCCCTCTAGCAGATTCGCGGCAGCTGCTCGCCCGTGAGCCAATCGACGTTGCGGCGGCCGCCGAAGCGTGTCTCCATCTGCACGAAGCGGTGCGGATCGGCGACGACTTCACCGATGATCGCGGCGTCGCGGCCGAGCGGATGCGCGCGCATCGCCTCGAGGAGCCTCGGCGCATCGTCCGCGGAGGCGATCGCGACGAGCTTGCCCTCGTTGGCGACGTACAGCGGGTCGAGTCCCAGGAATTCGCAGGCCGCCGCGACCTGCGCCCTGATCGGCACATCGCGCTCGCGGATGATCATCCCGCACCGCGATTGCGCGGCGATCTCGTTGAGCGTCGTGGCGAGGCCGCCGCGCGTGGGATCGCGCAGGCAGTGGACGCCGGGTACGGCGCCGACCATCGCCGCGACGAGGCCGTGCAGCGCCGCGGTGTCGGACTCGATGGTCGTCTCGAACGAAAGATTCTCGCGCAGCGACATGATCGCCACGCCGTGCTCGCCGAGCGTGCCGCTGACGACGATGGCGTCGCCGGGCCGCGCGCGGTCGCCGGCGATGGTCACGCCATCGGGCACCACGCCCACCCCCGTCGTCGTGATGAACACGCCGTCCCCCTTGCCCTGCTCCACGACCTTGGTGTCGCCGGTGACCACGGGTACGCCCGCATCTCGCGCGGCCGCCGCCATCGACTGCACGATCCGCTGGAGGTCGGCGAGCGGAAATCCCTCCTCGAGCACGAAGGTCGCGGCGAGATAGAGCGGCGCGGCGCCCGCCATCGCGACGTCGTTGATCGTCCCGTGGACGGCGAGGCAGCCGATGTCACCGCCGGGGAAGAAGAGCGGGGAGACGACGTGGGCGTCGGTCGCGATCACGAGGCGCCCCGGCGGCATCGCCATCTGCGCGCTGTCGTTGCCCGCGCGCAGCCACTCGTTGTCGAACGCGCGCACAAACAGCTCGTCGACCAGCTGCGCGGTCGCCTTGCCGCCGCTGCCGTGCGTCATGTCCACGCGGCCCCGCTTGAAGTCGACCGGGCGGACGTAGTCCGGTCTGACCGTGCTCATGCTGCGATCACCTTGGCGTCCTTGAACCGCCCGTAGGTGTAGTGCGCGGCGCATGCGCCTTCGGACGACACCATGCACGACCCGATGGGGTTGTCGGGCGTGCATGCCGTGCCGAACACCTTGCAATCGGTCGGCTTCTTCACGCCGCGCAGGATGGCGCCGCACTCGCACGCCTTGTTGTCGGCCACCGCGCGGTACTCGATGCCGTAGCGCCGCTCGGCGTCGAACCCGGCGTACGCCTCGCGGATGCGCAGCGCGCTGTACGGCACCTCGCCGAGGCCGCGCCATTCGAAAGTGCGGCGCAGCTCGAAGACCTCCGCGACGAGCGCCTTGGCTTTGAGGTTGCCCTCGCGCGTGACGGCGCGCGTGAACTCGTTCTCGACCTGCGCGCGCCCCTCGTTCAGTTGACGCACGAGCATGAGGATCGCCTGCATGACGTCGAGCGGCTCGAAGCCGGCGACGACGACGGGCCGGCGATACTCCTCCGCGAAGTATTCGTAGGGTTGCGTGCCGATGACCGTCGAGACGTGCGCGGGCCCGATGAAGCCGTCGAGCGCAACGGTGCCAAGTTCGCGCACTTGCGGCGATTCGAGGATGCTGGCGATCGCCGCCGGCGTGAGCACATGGTTGCAGAAGACGCTGAAGTTCGTGAGGCCCGACGCGGCGGCGTCGCGGATCGCCACGGCCGTCGGCGGCGTGGTCGTCTCGAAGCCGATCGCGAAGAACACCACTTCGCGGCCGGGGTTGTCGCGAGCGATGCGCAGAGCATCGGCGCTCGAATACACCATTCGCACGTCGCCGCCGCGCGCCTTCGCCTTCACGAGCGACAGCCCCTTGCCTGCCGGCACTCGCATCGTGTCGGCATACGTGGCGAGGATGAGGCCGGGCCGCATCGCGAGCTCGATCGCCCCGTCGATGCGCCCGATCGGCAGCACGCACACCGGGCATCCGGGGCCGTGGATCATCTCGACGTTGGGCGGCAGCAGGTCCTTGATGCCGTAGCGCGAGATCGCATGCGTGTGGCCGCCGCAGAACTCCATGAGGCGGTAGCGCCGCTGCGCCCGCGCTTCGCGCGCGATCGCCGCGGCGAGCCCGCGCGCGAGGCCGCCGTCACGGAACTCGTCGATGTACTTCACGCCGCGCCCTCGTGCGCGAACAGCTCGAGGGTGCGTGCGGCCTGTTCGGCGTCGAGCTTGGTCAGCGCGTAGCCGACGTGCACAACCACGTAGTCTCCGACCGCCACGCCGTCGACCAGTGCCAGCGAGACGCGCTTGCGCACGCCGCCCACGTCGATCACCGCCACGTCGGGTTGCGGCAGCTCGACGACACGGGCGGGAATGGCGAGGCACATGGCTAGGGCCTGTTCACAGCCACGAACGCCTGGCCCAGGCTCAGGCCGCCGTCGTTGGGGGGCACGTCCATCGCCTCGAGCATCGCGATGCCGCGCGCCGCAAGCGACGCCTCGAGGCCGCGCGAGAGGATCGCGTTGAGGAAGCAGCCGCCGCCGCAGGCAACCGTCGCAATCCCATGCGCCCGCGCCGCGCGCGCGACCCACTCGGCGAGCGCCGCGACGAGCGTGGCGTGGAACAGCGCGGCGCCGAAGCCGGCATCGCACTCGTCGGCGAGCCGCGCGAGCAGCGGCATGAGATCGAGGTCGGCGCCGGCGAACACGAACGAGCGCAGGTCAGGCTCGACCGCACCGTGTCTCTCGGCGAGCCCTTCCAGCAGCATCGCCGCCTGCCCCTCGAACGCCATGCGCCTGCGCAGGCCGAGCAGGCCGGCCGCGGCGTCGAAATAGCGTCCCATGCTCGACGTCGGCGGCGAGCGCAGGCTGCGCTCGAGCATGGCCGCTACCGTCGCTGCCGCCGGCTCGTCGCCGAATCGAGTGGCGATCTCGGCCGGCCGTCCGCAATGCGCGAGCGCCGATGCGGCCATCCGCCACGGCTCGCGCGCCGCGGCGTCTCCGCCGGGAAGGCGCAGCGGTGTAAGGTGCCCGAGGCGCCGGAAGCCGGCAGGGTCGACGCGAAGCAGCTCGCCGCCCCACGCCTGCCCGTCGCTGCCGAGTCCCACGCCGTCGAGCGCGAGACCCAGCACGGGCTCGGTCACGCGATGCTCGGCCATGACCGCCGCGACGTGCGCATGATGGTGCTGCACCGCGACAAGCGGAACGTCGAACCGCCGCGCGAGGCTCGCGGCGTGGCGCGAGCTGAAGAAGTCCGGATGCAGGTCGTGCGCAACGCCTTCCGGCTCGACCTCCAGAATGGCCGTGAGATGGTCCACGGCTTCGACCAGCGCGGCGCAAGTCGCCGCGTTATCGAGGTCGCCGACGTGCTGGGAGACGAACGCCTCGTCGCCGCGCGTGACGCACACGGTGTTCTTGTAGGCGCCGCCGAGGGCGACCACCGAAGGTCCCGGCCGGGCGAGCTTGATCGCGCGCGGCGTATATCCGCGCGCGCGCCGAACGAATTGGCTGCGGCCCTGCGTGCTCGTGCGCAAGACGCTGTCGTCGCAGCGCGTCACGATCGCGCGGTCGTGCACGAGCAGGAGATCCGCGATGCCGCCCAGGCGCCGGATCGCCTCGTCGTTGGCGACGACGATGGGTTCGCCGCCCGGGTTGGCGCTCGTCATCACCAGGACAAAGTCCTGCGGCCGGGCGAGCCAGGCCGTCCCCGGGGGACGGCCGCACGCCTCGTGGAACAGGAGGTACTGCAACGGCGTGTAGGGCAGCATGGCGCCGAGCCAGGCGAGCCCGGGCGAGGTGCCGGGAAGCGCGGCATCGGTGTCCTCCCTTTTGCGCAGGAGCACGATCGGGCGCTCGGCCGAGCGCAGCAACGCGGCGTCGGCCTCCGTCGGCCGCGCAAGCGCCAGCAGCGATGCCACGTTCGCAGCCATCACGGCGAAGGGCTTCTCTTCGCGCGACTTGCGTGCGCGAAGCCGGGCCACCGCGTCGCCGTTGCGGGCGTCGCAGGCGAGATGGAACCCGCCCAGCCCCTTGACCGCGACGATGCGGCCTTCGCGCAGCGCCTTCACGACGGCGGCAATGGGATCGTCCGTGTCCAACGGAACGCCCGCGGGGTCGAGCAGGACGAGCTGCGGTCCGCACCGCGGGCAGGCGTTGGGCTCGGCATGGAAGCGGCGATGCGCCGGCGCGCGGTATTCGGCGAGGCAGGCCGGGCACTGCACGAAGGCGTCCATGCTGGTCGACGCGCGGTCGTAGGGCAGCGCGCGCGCGATCGTGTAGCGCGGTCCGCAATTGGTGCAGTTGATGAAGGCGTAGCGATAGCGGCGGTCGGCCGGGTCGAAGAGCTCGCTCAGGCACTCGTCGCACACCGCGCTGTCCGGTCCGATGGCGGTACGCGCCGGGCCGCGGCGGCTTTCGGCGATCGCGAAGCCCGTGTCGTTGCGTGCTTCGCAGGCTTCGACGGCGAGGCGGTCGATGCGAGCGAGCGGCGGCGCGTCCTCGCGCAGCCGTCTCGCCAACATGGCGATGTTCACCGGGTCGCCCTCGACTTCGATCGTCACGCCGGCGCCGTGGTTGTTGACGAAGCCGGCGAGCGAGAGCTCGCTCGCGAGGCGGTAGACGAACGGCCGGAAGCCCACGCCCTGCACGAGGCCCTGCACTTCTATGCGCGAGCGCGCCGGCGCGGCCAGGGTCATGCCGGCGAGTTCTCGCGCTGCGGTCGCCGCGCACGCGCCTGCGCCGCATTGCAATCGAGCCATTCCATCCAGCCGTCGAAGCCCTGACCCGTCTTGGCCGAGACCTTGAACACCGTAATGCCGGGCCGCACGCGCCGCGCGTGCTCCACCGCCGCGTCGAGGTCGAAGTCGACGTACGGCAGGAGGTCGATCTTGTTGACGAGGACGACGTCCGCGGCGCGGAACATGTCGGGATACTTGAGCGGCTTGTCGTCGCCTTCGGTCACCGAGAGGATCGCGACCTTGTGCGCCTCGCCGAGATCGAACGCCGCCGGGCACACGAGGTTGCCGACGTTCTCGATGAGAAGCAGGCTCTCGTCGGCAAGCGCGAGCGCGGCGATGGCGGAGGCGACCATCTGCGCGTCGAGGTGGCAGCCCTTGCCGGTGTTGATCTGCAATGCGGGCGTGCCGGTGGCGCGCACCCGATTGGCGTCGCGCGACGTCTGCTGGTCGCCCTCGACCACGGCGACGGGCGTGCGGTTGGCCCACGCCTCGATCGTGCGCAGGAGCAGGGTCGTCTTGCCCGAGCCCGGGCTCGACACGAGGTTCAGCGCGAAGATGCCGCGGCCCGTGAGCTCGCGCCGGTTCGCCGCCGCGATCGCGTCGTTGCGCGCGAGGATGTCCTGCTCGACGCGCACGGTTCGCGCCGGCGCCGACATGAGCGCCTCGATGTAGCCGGGCTTCCTACCTTCGATGTGGATGTCGCCGTGACCGCAACCGCAAGTCGTGCACATGGCCGCTCTCCTTTGTTTCTCGTCCTCGCTTCAGTGGATCTCGATGTCGACGACGCGCATCGCGTCGCCTTGGGTGACGGCGAGCTGGTAGCTGCCGCAGCACGGGCACGCATCCCCGACGCGGGCGAGCGCTACCGCCCTTGCGCAGGGCATGCACCACGCCTGACCGGGCGTTCGCGCGATCGCGAGTGAAGCGCCCTCCGCGAGGCCGCCGCGCATCACGGCGTCGAAGCAGAAGCGCAGCGCCTCCGGCTCGACGTGCGAGAGCGCGCCGAGCTCCAGCCGCACGACGCTTACCCGCTGCGCGCCGTGGCGGCGGGCCGTGTCCTCCACGATTTCCCGCACGCCTTCCGCGAGCGCGAGCTCATGCATGGCCCACCTCGATCCGGGAGGCGACGCAGGGGTCGAGGAGCTGCACCGCGAGCCTCGCCTTGCGCTCGAGCGAGGCTACGTCCTCCGCCTGCATGTCCACGAGGCCGCGTGCCAGCGCGCCGTCGGGATGGAAGTTCCACTCGGTCGGCGCCACGATCTGGTACTCGATCACGCGCCCCCCCTCGATGCGGGCGCGATGCAGCAGCAGTCCGCGCGCAGTCTGCACCGCGCCGAGACCGGAACCGTCGGAAAGCCCGCAGCCGGCGACCCAGCGCCCCGCGCTGCCTTCTTCGTCGCGCAGCGCGAGCACGAGTGTGGCAAGCTCGGCGAGACGCGCCACGAAGCGCGCGGCGACCGTGTTGCCGTCGCGTGCGAGCAGCGCGGCGACGAGCGGATGCGCTCGCATGCGCGCCAGCGGTCCGGTTTCGGCCGCGGCGCCGTTCCACGTCGGCTGCTGCGCGAAGGCCGAGTCGCGCACGAGATTGGGCACGACACCGCGCGCGATCGCCTCCGGGGCCGCCTCGGTCAGCAGCGGCACGTCGCTGCGACCGACGTCCGGCATCTCGCGCAGCACGTCGGCGAGCACGAGCGCGGGCAGCGTTGCGCCGCGCTCGGCCCACGCCTGCAGCGCGTCGGCGTCTTCCAGAGCGAGCCATTCGCTCGCCGGCATGCCGAAGAGGGTCTCGGCCGCGGTCTGCGCGATGGCTGCGCCGCTTCGCTCCTCGGCACGGCGGCGGGCAGCCGCGACCGCCGGAAGGTCGACACCGCGGCCGAGCGCCTGGGGGGCGCCGATCAGCAACCGGAAGAAGTGCTCCTGCACGATCTCGTACATCACGGCAGCGTCGTCGACGACGGCGCCCGCATGGCCCGCGCACGCGAGCGCACGCGCCGCGGCCGCGCCCTGCGCGACGCCGCATACGCTGAAGGCGGCCGGTACCGCCGCGAGAACGGCTTCGGGCGACCGACCCGCAAGCCAGCGCGTCGGCGCGAGGGGACGCAGCGAGGTCACCTCCGCGCGCGCCACCCGCTCGCCGTCGAGGCGCAGGCGCACCAGGACCTCACCCTCGAGCGTCATCGCCGCGCCTCCTGATGCGGCCGCGCAAGAGATCCCGGCGCGACATGGGCGCGGAAAGTTCCGCGAGTGGCTGTGCGTCGCCGACCTCGGATTGCGCCGGGTCGAGCAGCGCCGCAAGCGCAAGGCGCGCGGTCTCGCGCGCCGTCTCATGGTCGCGGAACTCGAGCAGGGGCGAGAACAGCGAGCAGGCGAAGTAGCCGCCGATCGTCTCGTCGCGCACGCTGATGAAGTCGAAGGCGCCGGCGGGAAAGAAGCAGCGCCGCTTCTCGCCTGCGGGCAGCGCCCGAAACAGCGCCGGATCGCGCGGCGCGAGTACGAGGTTCATCGCCCACGGGGTGACCATGACACCCAGCCAGTAGTGCTTCCACGGCATGAAGCCGACCGCCTCGACGCGCACGTTCGGGTTCACGAAGGGCAGTCCCCGCATCGGCCCGGCGTGGATCGCGCGAAACGCCGCCGCGAGCCGCGGCGAAGGATCGGGCAGGAAGGGCTCAGTCATCCAACAGCACCAGGAACTGGTCCGGCAGGCACGCGCATGTGGGGCAGCTCCAGTGCGGCGGCAGGTCGTAGAACGCGGTGCCCGGCGGAACCTGCCACACGGGATCGCCGAGCGCGGGATCGTAGACGTACCAGCACACCTTGCATTCGAGGCGAGTGGCGGGCCCGATCTTCGAGCGGTCGCCGAGATACGAGCCTTCGAACGTCTTCATCGCTCGTGACGTGCCTAATCCACGCCTTCCTTCATCCACGCGATGAGCTCCGCGAAGCGCTCCCGGCTGTCCGTCAGATCGCAGTCCGCCGCGATCGCGACCTCGGGCGCCTCGACGACCTCGAGGGTGTTGAGGATGAGCGTGTTCATCGTGTTGAAGTACTGCACGCGCCACACGTTGCGCGCGAGCGTAGAGGTGACACGGCAGTTGCCGAAGCCGCGCGACATGATCGCCACCGGGCCCACCGGCAGCGCGCGCTCCAGCACCACGTGATCCTCCGCCGTGAGCGGGAACAGCGTGAGGTTGAGCACGTGCGCCGGATCCCCCCGCTTTCGCGCTTCCACGCGTGCGCGGATCTCGGCGAGCAGCGCCGGCGAATTCATCGCGCCGTCGGGGACCTCGACCAGCGGGAGCACGGGCGCCGCGGCCGCAAGCGCCGCATCGAGCGCAATCGCCGGCAACGGCGCAGCCTCGATCCAGTCGTCGCGAAGCCGATCGTCGGCGTCGAGCTCGAAGGCCCGCCAGATGCCGGCGAACACGCTCTCCTGGATGCGTGCACGGCAGTCGCCGTCGATCCGGATGCTGACCTCGCCCTCGCCCAGGACCTGGTTCACGATCACGAGCGCCGCCGGCGAAGCGCCGCGCAGGTTCAGACGCGGGCCGCTGCCTCCGAGCGCCGGATCCCAGGCTTCGAGCGCCTCGTAGAATTCCTCGAGCGTTTCCGCGGCTTCCGCCAGCGCGTGCGGATCTGCGCGCTCGGGCACGCGTGGCATGGCAAAGCGGTCCACGTCGCGTGACATGTCGAGGCATTGCGCGGCTTCGTCCTGCGGCTGCGAGCCCGGTCCTACGACACGGATGGGAATCGACATCGTCTTCATGGCAACCTCGCTGCGCAGGCGCCTTGCGCCTGCTCGTGCGCGGACTTCACGGGAACGCCGACCGTGGGCGGGCGCACGGGATCCGCCTCGAGCAGCTCGCCGATTTCGGTGAGGTAATCGTCCCAGTTGCGCAGTCCATCCACGGCGCCGATGTAAGCGCCGTCACGCAGGATCACGAGCGCGGGCCAACGGCGAAAGCCGTAGCGCGGCGCGAGGGCGCGGGCCGCTTCCGGCAGGAGGACGCCGACGCGGAAGCGCCCGGCGAACACGCGAGCGAGCTCGGGAACGATGACGGCGATGTCGAGCGTCTCGCGAACGCGAAGGGGATCGTCCAGGAAGACCAGCATGGCGCGGCCGGTCGTCGAGGCGAACGCGTCGATGCCTGCCGGTGTGACCTCGGCAAAGCCATGCTTCGCGAACAGTTGCGCGATCAGCGGATGCGTTGCGGCGCTTTCACTCATGGCGACCTCGTGACGACGCGTGCACGCGCGGCCTCGATGTCGGCGAAGATCGCGTCGGCATCGATCGCGCCCTCGAGCGCGTCGAGCGCGGCGTCGATGGCTGTCGCTTCCGCCTCGGCCAGCACGCGCACGGCCGATCCTTGGAAGGCGAGCACCCACGTGCCCGCCGGCGGCTGCCCGACCAGAATCGTGTCGAGCCGCTCGCGGCGACCGCGGCCTTCGCACCAGGGCCGCGTTCCCGCCCCGACAATCCGCATGGGAATTCCAATGCACATCGGCTACCTCGATCCGGGCGCGACCGCGGCCGCGAGCACGCGCGCGTCGCCGACGCGGCAGGCGTCCTCCGCCGACGGGCGGCCGCGCTCATAAGCGTCCAGGGCCAAGGCGCCCGCGTTGAGCGGCTCGACCGCGTCGTCCGCGAGCCGGCGCACGCCGGGAAAGCCCCATGCGGCGAGCTCGCGTACGGTGAGGTCGACGGCCTCCGGGATGCGCGCGCGCACGACTTCGCGCAGGCTGCCGCCGAAGTCGGAGATGTCCTCCGGTTGAACGCCGATCAGGGTCACCGCGTCGGGCGATTCGCCGCGCAGGAGCGCGAGGCTCAGGATGTCGTGGAAGCCGGTCTGGTGCGGACTGACCTTGACTGCGCCCCACGCCGGCACGTCCGCGTCGCGCATGACGCGCAGCGTCCCGGGGGCAAGGCCGAAGTCGATGGCATCGAGCACGAGCACGCGGCGCGCCGAGGCGACGAGGTCGAACAGGTAGATGCCCTGCGTGCCGCCGTCGGCGAGCGCCACACCCTCGGGAAACGCGTGCGTGGCATGCAGCGCCTCGACCGCGCGCACGCCGAACCCCTCGTCTGCCCAGAGGAGGTTGCCTATTCCGACCACCAGCGCTTCGCAACGGTGCGTCACCGCTTCGCCTGCGTTACATGACCCGTAACAGCGGCAACATTACGCATCGGGCGGGTGCAACGCCTTGCGTTTTGTCAACGGTGACGCAACCGGCTGTTAGCGCTTGCCCGAAGCGCGGGTCCGGCGGGCGGCGGCGTGCATGTCCCACGCCACCTGCAGCTGCATCCAGAACATGGGCTCGTTGTCGAAGAAGACCGCGAGACGCAGCGCGGTGTCGGGCGTGATCGCGCGACGCCCGCGGATCAGCTCGTTGACGCGCCGCCGTGAAACGCCCAGCGCCTGAGCGAGCTCGGTCTGGGTGATCGACAGCGGGGCGAGGAAGCGCGACTCCAGGAATTTCCCCGGATGCAGCGGCGTGCGGGAGGACGCCCGCGGCGGCCGCGCCGACCTGCCCGCGGCAGCAGGCTTGCGCGAAGCGGCGGCGGCCGCGGACATCACCTCGGCGATCCCCCCTCGCCGCCGGGCTCCCGCTTCCACATGCGGATGCCGTTGATCATCGTCCCGATCACCGACTCGCCGCTCATTACGTCCTCGCGGAACACCATATATATATGGATGAACGCGAACAGCAGCAGGTACCACATGCACAGATGGTGTAGCGTCCGCACCATCTGCGGCCCGCCGAAGAGCGCGAAGACCCACCCGGTGAGGTTCATCGGGAGCAATCCCCATCCCCACTGCTCGGAATACAGCGCGAGGCCGGTGACGATCATGAAGATCGCGCCGAGCGTGAACATGGCGAACATCGCGAGCTGCGCGAGCGGGTTGTGGCCGACCCAAAGATCGCTCTCGCGCTTCAGGAACAGGTAGTAGCGGCCCTGGCTGAACAGGCCGCGCCACCATGCGAAGCTCCACACCGGCGGGAGGAAAATCGAGCGGGCGTGATGGTTGCCGACGAACGCCCAGTAGATCCGAACGGCGAAGGCGACGACGAACACCCACGCCGCGATGAAATGGATCATCCGTATGTAGGCGAAGAGGTACGTGTCGTAAGGCTCACCGCCGATGGCCGGCAGCGGACTGCCTATCAGATACCCGGTGACCGCGAGCGCGATCATCGACAGCACGACCACCCAGTGCCAGATGCGCACCGGGGCTTCGTAGACGTAGACGGGCTCGAGCGGACCCTCGATCACGCGGCCGGTAACTCGTTCCACACGCATCGCGCCCTCCTATCGGATGGTGACCCTGACGATCTCCTCGCCCTCGGGCGACATCACGTGCGACGCGCAAGCGAGGCAGGGGTCGAAACTGTGGATCGTGCGCAGGATCTCGACCGGCTGCTCGGGCTTCGCCATCGGCGTGTTCAGAAGCGCCGCTTCGTAGGGGCCGATCTGGCCCTTTGCGTCGCGCGGTCCCGCGTTCCACGTCGTCGGCACCACCGCCTGGTAGAGGTCGATCCTCGTGTTCTTGATCTTGATCCAGTGGCCGAGCGCACCGCGCGGCGCTTCGCACGGTCCCGCGCCCTTGCATTCGGCAGGCCAGGTCGACGGTTCCCAATTGTCCATGTTCGCGGTGGCGAGATCGCCGGCCTTGATGTTGGCGATGAGCTCGGCGTGGTACTTCTTCATCCGCTGCGCCGCCCATTGGCATTCGAGGCCGCGTGCCGCGGTCCGCCCGAGCGTCGAGAAGAGCGCCGTCACCGGCACGTCGAGCGTCTTCAGCAGCCCGTCGACTTGCGCCTTGATGTCCTCGCGGCCGCGAGCGTAAGCGACGATGTAGCGTGCGAGCGGGCCCACCTCGACCGCGTTGCCCTTCCAGCGCGGCGACTTGACCCAGGAATACTTGGCGCCCTCGTCGATCTCCTTGATGTTCGTCCTGCTGCCTTTGGTGTTCGGCCCCAGCACGAACGTGGGGTCGGTCACGCCGTCGAACGGATGCAGCCCCTTCGATTCGTCGGCGTATTTGTACCATGAGTGCGTGACCCATTCCTGCACCTGCGTCGGGTCCTTGAGGTCGACGTCCTGCACGTTCTTCAAGTCGCCGCCGATGATCACGCCGGAGGGCAGGCCGAGGCTCTTGTTCGAATAGTCGTTGGGGATTTCCGGGAAGTCGCCGTAGGCGAGCACGTTCTGGCTCGACAGGCCCCCGCCGTACTTCGCCCACTCCTTGTAGAAGCCTGCGATCGCCACGAGGTCGGGAATGTAGACCTGGTCGATGAACTCCGCTGTGCGGTTCGCGATGTCCCCGACCATATTGAGCAGCACCATGTTGTTGGCGCCCACGGCGCCCGTGCCGTCGACGTTGAGCGGGCTCGGCACGCCGCCGACCAGCCAGTTCGGGTGCGGGTTCTTGCCGCCGAAGATGGTCTGGATCCGCACGATCTCCCTCTGGAAGTCGAGCGCCTCCAGGTAATGCGTGGTGGCGAGGAGGTTCACCTCCGGCGGGAGCTTGTACGCCGGGTTGCCCCAGTAGGCATTGGCGAAGATGCCCAGCTGGCCGCTCTCGACGAACTTCTTCAGGCGGTTCTGTACGTCGCGGAAATAAGCGGGCGAGGAATTGGGGTGGCTCGAGATGCTCTGCTGGATCTCGGAGGTCCTCTTCGGGTCCGCCTTGAGCGCCGACACGACGTCCACCCAGTCGAGCGCGTGCAGATGGTAGAAGTGGACGAGGTGGTCCTGCGCGTACAGCGTCGCGTGCATCAGGTTGCGGATGAGGTTCGCGTTCTTCGGGATCTTGATGCCGATCGCGTCCTCGACCGCGCGCACCGACGCGAGCGCGTGCACGCCCGTGCACACGCCGCAGATGCGCTCGGTGAACGCCCAGGCGTCGCGCGGATCGCGACCCTTCAGGATGACCTCGAGCCCGCGCCACATCGTGCCGGTGGACACCGCATTGCGGATCACGTTGTCCTTGTCGACGTTCACCTCGATGCGCAGATGGCCTTCGATCCGGGTGATCGGGTCGACGACGATGCGCTTGCCGCTGTTGTCGAGCGTGAAGCCCTGCGTTTGGAAGGTTGCCATGATCTAGCTCTCCACCTCGCTCACCTTGTCGTTGCGCGACTTGCTGCGCGCCTGCTTGACGGCGCTGATCGCGGCATGCGCCACGACGGCCGCACCAGCCACGGCGGCGATCGTGAGGCCGATCTGGTCGGCCGTCCCCTCCACGCCCGAGACGCCCGGCGCGCGGATCGTCGTGAGGTGTTCGTAGAATCCCCCCTTGTCCCAGAACGCGTCCTCGGAGCAGCCGATGCACCCGTGCCCGGACTGGATCGGGAACGACAGGCCGTCGTTCCAGCGCGTGGCGGAGCACGCGTTGTAGGTGACCGGTCCCTTGCAGCCGACCTTGTACAGGCAATACCCCATGCGCGCGCCCGCGTCGTCGAAGCGCTCGGCGAACTGGCCCGCGTCGAAGTGGGGCCGGCGGTAGCACTTGTCGTGAATGCGCTGGCTGTAGAACATCTTCGGTCGCCCCTGCGAATCGACGTCGGGCAGGCGATCGAACGTGAGCATGTACGTCAGGACGCCCGTCATCACCTCCGGGATCGGCGGGCAGCCGGGCACCCGGATGATCGGCTTGTCGGTGATCACCTTGTGGATCGGCACCGCGGTCGTCGGGTTCGGCTTCGCGGCCTGGACGCAACCCCACGACGCGCACGAGCCCCACGACACGATCGCCTTGCAATCGGCCGCCACGTGGCGAAGCTTCTCCACGTAGGGCCTGCCGCCCGGGATGCAGTACACGCCGTCGTCGCCGAGCGGCGGATTGCCCTCGCAGGCGAGGATGTAATTGCCCTTGAACTTGGAGATCGTCTCCTCGAGCGCCTGCTCGGCCTGGTATCCGGCCGCCGCCATCAGCGTGTCGTCGTAGTCGAGCGAGATCATCGACAGCACGACGTCCTTGGCAAGCGGATGCGCCGAGCGGATGAAGGACTCGCTGCAGCACGTGCATTCGAGGCCGTGCAGCCACACCACCGGCGTGCGCGGCTTCGTCTCCATGGCCTTCGCGATCTGCTGCGCGCCCGCGTCGCCCAATCCGAGCGATGCCGCGGTGAGGCTGCAGAACTTGAGGAAGCTGCGCCGCGTGATGCCTTGCCGGCGCATCAGTTCGTAATAGGTGTCGTGCACGATGTCACCTCCAGCGAAGCTTGCACATCGCGCGCCGCATTGCACGGCAGCGCACGGACTTGACACGGCACATTTAGAACCCGGCACGCGAAGAGGTGATTGATTCTTGTCAACATGAGCCTTGTTCATCGGCGTATTTTTCGAGAGCCGATATACGCTGTCAGAAAACCGCCGCCGGTGTTACGGCCCCCGTAACACATGCGAACGAGGAGAACGCGATGAGGATGCAAAAGGGCCTGCTTGCCGCCACGTGCGCGGCCGGACTTCTCGGCGCGCAAGGCGCGCAGGCGCACATCGTTTTCGAGAGCGGTGGCTGGGCCGACGGCGTACTCCATCCGCTCCTCGGCGCCGATCACGTGCTGGCGATGCTCGCAGTGGGCCTGTGGGCGGCGCAGCTCGGCGGGCGCGCCCTGTGGGCGGTGCCGCTGGCCTTCGTTTCCGTGCTCGGCCTCGGCGCAGCTGCCGGGGCGGCGGGGATGCCGCTCGCTTCGGTCGAGCTCGGCATCGCGGCATCCGTGCTCGCGCTGGGCCTGCTCGTCGCCTTCGCGGTTCGCCTGCCGGTCGCGGTCGGCATGACGGTCGCCGCCGTCTTCGCGTTCCTGCACGGCCACGCGCACGGCACCGAATGGCCGGCGCTCGCCTCGGCATGGGGCTACGCTGGCGGATTCCTGCTCGCAACCGCGCTGCTGCACGCCACGGGCATCATGGCAGGCCGCACGTTGAACGCGAAGCGCCTGCAGTTCGTCGGCGCCGGCTTCGCCATGGCGGGTCTGACGCTCATCGCGCGGATATAGGGAGCGTTCCGCCTCCGCGGACCGCCGCTCTGCAATCGGGGCCAAGGTCCGTGCCTAAGACATCGACTCGCTCCGCCGACGCCGCGGTCGAGGCGGCGATCGGCCTCGTGCTCGCCACCGAGCGCGCGGCGGGCGATGCGGTCGAGCAGGCTACCCGCGACGCTGCCGCCCGCGTGGAGGAGGCGCGCGCCGACGCCCGCGCCATCGCCGAGCGCGCTGAGCGCCGCGTGCGTGCGATGCGCGAGGCGTTCGCCGCGCGCGCGGAGCGGGTGACTGCCGAGCTCGACGCGGAAGCCGCGGCGCAGGACGCCGTGCGCCCGCCTTCCAGCGAGGACCTAGGCCGCGTTGCGCTCGCGGCGCGCGCGCTCGCTGCGGAGCTCACCACGTGACGCGGCAGGGCGATCTCGACTACGCGTCGGCGCGCATCGCGGCCCGCTACGGCGAGCGCCCAAGCGAAACGGCGTGGCGGTCGATCGGCGTCATACGCGAGCTTCCCGTGCTGCTCGATGCCGCGCGACAGGGTCCCTTCAGGCGCTGGGTCGCCGGTCTCGAACCGGGCTCCGATGCGCACGCCATCGAAGCGGCGATGCGCTCGAGCTGGCGCGCCCTCTGCAGCGAGGTTTGCGCGTGGATGCCGCCCGAATGGCAGCGCGCAGTGGAGTTGGCACGCGCGCTCCCGGACCTCCCCATCGAGGCGTATCTCGCGCGGGGCGAACCGCCGCTTGCGTGGATGCGCGACTACGGCAGGCCCGCGGCAGGCGCCGATCCGGACCCGGTCGCACTCCTGGCAGCGTGGCGCCAGGAGTGGCGGCAGCGGGTACCGCCGCACGCTCGCCGCGATCCCCTCCTGTCCGAGCTTGCGCGCCTGCTGCGGTCGCCGGCGCGGCGCGAGCTGGCCGCGAGGCTGCCGCTCCTGTACCGCCGCGCGGTGCTCGAGCCCTCCGCGGCCTTCGTGTTCCTCGCCCTGTCCGCGCTGGACATGGAGCGCCTGCGCGGCGAGCTCCTGCGCCGTGCGCTCTTTGCGCACCTGCGGATGGCCGCATGATCCGGCCGCAGCCTGCGCGCTGGTTCGAGATTCTCGTCGCGCGAGACGACGTCGCCCGCGTGCTCGAAGCGCTGGCTGCGACGCGCGCCGCAGAGCTCGAGCCCGGCGCGACCGCCGGATTGCCCGTGACGCTCTCCGAGCTCGCCCCGCTGCTCGCACGCTTCGGCGAGTTCGCGTTGCGTTACGAGCGCTACTGGCCGGCACGTCTTCCGCGGCCGAACGCCTTGCTCGAGCCGCCGGCCGCGACGCTTGCGCGCTGCCTCGCGACACTGCGTGAATGGTCGGCGGACGCCGAGCCGCTCGTCGCGATGCTGCAGCGGAACGACGATGAACGCGCGCAGCTTTTCCTGTGGAAGCGCCTCCTCGTCGAGATGTCGGGGTCCGCGATCGACCTGTCGCTCGCCGCCGCCGTGGGGCCGCCGGTTTCCGTTCGCGTCCTGGTCTGCGCGCCGGGCGCCGAGCCCGCGATGCCACCCGGCATGCTCGTGCGGCGCTTCCTGATCGAAGGCGCCGTGCACGCGCTCGTGATCGGAAGCGAGGCGGAGCTGCGCACGCTCGGGCAGCAGGCGGCGGCCCTCAAAGGCACCCTCCACGAAGTGCCCGCCTGGATGCGCGCCGATGCGCGGGAGAGCCTTGCGCACGTCGGCTCGAGGCTCGCAGCGCTCGATCGCGACGACGCCCGAGCGCACGCGGAGCTCGCCGCGCTGCACGCGAAGCACGGCCTCGCGTTCGCGCTCGGCGACGCCGAGCGCCTGCACTGGGTGATCGCGAACGTGCACGCGCTCGAATCGGACGATCTCTTCTGCCGGGTCACCGGGTGGACGAGCGAGCTCGCCGGCGACCGCCTCGAGGACGCACTCGAGCGCTGCGGCGCACGCGCGATCCTGCACTACCCGGCGCCGCCCGGCGGCAGCCCGGCGCCGCTCGTGCTGGCCAATCCCGCGTGGGCGCGTCCGTTCGAAGTGTTCAGCCGCGCGCTGGGGATGCCGGCGCGCAACGAGGCCGATCCCACCACGCTGCTCGCCGTCGTGGTGCCGCTCATGTTCGGCTACATGTTCGGCGACCTGGGCCAGGGCCTCGTGGTCGCCGCCGCGGGATTCACGCTTCGCGCGCGGTTTCCGATCGCGCGGCTCTTCATCGCGGGCGGCCTTGCCGCCGCGGTCTTCGGCGTGCTGTTCGGCAGCGTGTTCAGCATGCAGGGCGTGATCGAGCCGCTATGGATCGATCCGCTCGCCGACCCGCTCACGGTCCTGCTCGTGCCGCTCGCAGGCGGCGCGGTGCTGCTCACCGCCGGCCTCCTCCTAAGCGCGATCGAGGCGCACTGGCGCGGCGAGCTTGGCGCATGGCTCGCCGGCGACCTGTGGCTCGCGACTCTGTATGTCGCCCTCGTCGTCGCGCCGCTCGCGCCGCGGGCGCTGTATGTGGCCGTGGCGGCCGCCGCTGCGTTCTGCGCCGGCCGCGCGGTTTCCGCACGAAAGGCACTGGCCGCGCTCGCCGCTGCAGGGGAGATGGTCGAGCGCACGCTGCAGATCCTGGTCAACACGCTGTCGTTCGCGCGCGTGGGCGCGTTCGCGCTCGCGCACGCCGGTCTGTCCTCCGCCATCGTGGCGCTCATGGATGCCGCCGGCGGCACCGTCGCGAAGGCGCTCGTCCTCGTCGCAGGCAACGTGATCGTCCTCGTGCTCGAAGGCATGGTGGTGTCGATCCAGACCACGCGCCTCGTGCTGTTCGAGTTCTTCGCCCGCTTCCTGGTCGCGCCGGGCCGCGTCTTTCGCCCGCTGCCGGCGCCTCCGCTATTCGCGCAGGAGTCGTGAATGAAAACATCGATGCGCTTCCTGCTGGCACTCGCGGTCGTGACCGCGGCGCTGGCCCTTCTTGGAACCGTCGCGCTCGTCGCCGCGCCGAACGTGCTCGCGGCGGGACCTCCCGCCGGGGAGATCGGCGTGCAGGCGGCAAGCTACGGCCTGCTCGCGGCCGCATTGTCGACCGCGCTCGCCGCGCTCGGGGCCGGCTTCGCAGTGGCCAAGGTCGGCGCGGCAGCCGTCGGGGCGCTCGCGGAAAAGCCCGAGCTCTTCGGCCGCCTGCTGATCCTCGTCGGCCTCGCCGAAGGCATCGCGATCTACGGCCTCATCGTCTCGATCCTCATCCTCAACCGCCTCGCATGACACTTTTCTACGTCGGCGACGAAGCGAGCGCGGCGGGATTCCGCCTTGCAGGCGCGCGCGTCGTCGTGCCGGCGCAAGGAGAAGAGCGTACGGCGCTCGCCGCCGCGCGCGAGGCCGCGGCGCTGGTCCTCGTCTCGTCGAGCGTGGCGGCCCGTATCCCGGCGCGCGAGCTCGCGCGCGCCGAGCTCGCCCTCTCGCCGCTCACCATCGTCGTGCCCGACCTGCGCGAAGACGCTCCGCTGCCCGACCGCGGCGTGCGCCTGCGCGGCGAGCTCGGCCTCGAGGAATCGGGATGACGCTCGAGGCGCGGACGCGGGCGCTCGTCGATCTCGTGGAGGCCGACCGCGCGCGGCGATGCAATTCGATCCTGGACGAGGCGCGCGCGCGCCGCGCCGAGGTGCTTGCCGCCGCGCACGCCGAGGCGCGGCGCCTCGTACGCGCGGCGTTCGAGGAGGAGCGGCATCGCTTCGCGGCGCGCACGAGCGCGGCGCGGGCGCGCATGCAGACTCACAAGCGGCTGCGCGAGCAGCGCGTCGCCGCGGACCTCCTGAAGGCGGGCTTGCAGCTTCTTCCGCAGATGCTCTGCGAGCGCTGGCAGCAGGTGCAGTCCCGCCAGGCCTGGTTCGCGCGCGCGGCGGCGGCGGCCGAACGTGCGCTGCCGCAAGGCGATTGGCAAATCGTCCACGCGCCGGGCCTCACCGAGGCCGAAGCCCGCGACGCGACGCCGGCCGCCGTGACGCCGACGCTGCTCGTCGACGCTTCGCTGCGCGCCGGCCTTCGCATTTCCGCGGGCGGCAACGTCGTCGACGGCGCACTCACCGGACTCCTCGCCGACCGCGCGGACATCGGCGCGAAGCTCCTCACGCTTCTCGAGCAACAGCCATGAGCACGGCCGTCGTCCGCTGGATCGCCGGGCCAGTATTGCGCGCGACCGCGTCGGGCCCGTTCGCATTGCGCGAGGCCGTGCGCATAGGAGACGCCGCCTTGCTGGGCGAGATCGTTCGCATCGACGGCGACGAGATCGTCGTGCAGGTCTACGAGGACACCACAGGCCTTCGACCCGGGTCGCTCGTCGAGGGCGACGGATTGCCGCTCGCCATCCGGCTGGGGCCCGGGCTGCTCGGCCGCATCTTCGACGGACTGCTGCGGCCGCTCGCCGGCGCCGACCTCGCGTTCGTGAAGCCGGGCATGCGCCGCGCGTCCGCAGCCTCGTTCGCGTTCACGCCGCGCATCGCCCGCGGCGACGTCGTGCGCGGCGGGATGGTGATCGGCGAGGCGATGGCGCAAGGCGGCATCGCACAGAGGGTCCTCGCGCCGCCCGACGCGGCGGGTGAGGCGCTCGCGGTCGCCGCGGCGGGCAAGCATGCCGAAGACGCGGTCGTCGCCACCGTGCGCGACGACGAAGGACGCGAGCGGCCGCTCGCCATGACGCACCTCTGGCCGGTGCGCGTCCCGCGGCCCGTCGCGGCGCGCCTTGCCTCGCGCGTGCCCCTCGTGACCGGGCAGCGCATCCTGGACAGCCTGTTCCCCGTCGCGCGCGGCGGACGCGCTGCGATCCCCGGCGGATTCGGGACCGGCAAGACCGTGCTGCTCGAAGCGCTCGCCAAGGGCTGCGATGCCGACGTCATCGTGTACCTGGGGTGCGGCGAGCGCGGCAACGAGATGGCCGGCGTGCTCGACGAGTTCCCGCAACTCGCCGATGCGCGCACCGGGCGCCCGTTGATGGAGCGCACCGTCATCATCGCCAACACGTCGAACATGCCGGTCGCCGCGCGCGAGGCGTCGATCTACTCCGCCGTCACGGTGGCCGAGTATTTCCGCGACCAGGGATTGCACGTCGCGCTGATGGCGGATTCCACGTCGCGCTGGGCCGAGGCGCTGCGCGAGGTGTCGGGCCGCTTCGGAGAGCTTCCCGGCGAAGGCGGCTACCCCGCGTACCTGTCCTCGCGCCTGGCCGATTTCTACGAGCGCGCGGCCGCAGTGGAGCCGCTCGCCGGCGGCACGGGCTCAGTCACGATCATCGGCGCGATCAGCCCGCCGTCTGGCGACTTCTCCGAGCCCGTCACCTCGCACACGAAGCGCTTCGTCAAGACGTTCTGGGCGCTCGACGTCAAGCGCGCGCAGGCGCGCTTCTATCCGGCGATCCACCCGCTGCAGTCGTACGCGGAAGACGCGCGCGAATTCGCGCCGTGGTGGGCGAGCGAGGGCAACGGCAACTGGCTCGCGCTGCGCCGGCGCTTTCTCACCCTGCTCGACGAGGAGGCACGGCTCGAGCGGATGGCGCGCATCATCGGCAAGGACGCGATGCCCATGCGCCAGCAGCTGACGCTCGTCTGCGCCGGGCTCGTCAACGACGCGTTCCTGCGCCAGTCCGCGTTCTCCGACAACGACCGCGTCTGCGCGCCTGCGCGGCAGGCGGCCATGATGCGCATCCTCGACCGCTTCTTCGATCTTGCCGAGGACGCGCTCGCACGAGGCGTTCATCCCTCGGACATCGCGCAGATGAAGTGCGTGCGCCTGCTGCAGCGGCTGGGCGAGGACGTTGCCGACGGCGACCTCGCGCCCTTCGGGGCGCTCGACGAATCCGTCGAACGCGAGTTCGCCGCCCTCGCGGCCACGGAGGAAGCCGATGCGGCTCGCAGCTGAAGGCGCCGCGACCCGGCTCGCGGGCCCGCTGCTCTTCCTGCGCCGTACGCTGGATGTGGGCCTGCACGATGCCGTCGAAGTAGAAGGCGTGGATGGCCGCCCCCGCCTGGGACGCGTCGCGGCGATCGACCGCGACGCGGTCACGATCGAAGTGCTCGAATCCACGGCGGGCCTCACGCTTGCGGGGACGGCCGTGCGCTTCATCGGCGAGCCGCTCTCCTTCGGCGTCGCACCCTCGATGCTGGGACGCGTGTTCAACGGCGTAGGCCAGGTGATCGACGGCGGGCCGCCGATCGCCGCGCGCGAGCGCCTGCGCATCGACGGGCTGCCGATCAATCCGGTCGCGCGCGCCATGCCGCGCGATTTCATCGAGACCGGCATCACCACGCTCGACCTCATGAACAGCCTCGTGCGCGGGCAGAAGCTGCCGCTGTTCTCCGGCGGAGGGCTGCCGCACGACCGCCTCGCGGTCGACATCGCCACGCACGCCCGCCTGCGCGGGGAAGACGGCGGCGACTTCGCCATCGTGTTCGCGGGCATCGGCGTGCCCTACGACAGCGCCGAGTACTTCAGGCACAGCCTCGAGCAGGGCGGCGCGCTCGAGCGCACCGCGCTCTTCCTCAACCTCGCCAGCGACTCGTCCACGCAACGCCTGCTGACCCCGCGCTTCGCGCTCACCGCCGCCGAATACCTCGCCTTCCATTGCGGCAAGCACGTGCTGGCCATCCTCACCGACATGACGAACTACGCCGAGGCCCTGCGCGAGGTGTCCTCGTCGAAGGGCGAGATCCCGAGCCGCAAGGGCTTTCCGGGCTACATGTACTCCGACTTGGCCACGCTGTTCGAGCGCGCGGGCTGCATCAAGGGCGCGGCCGGCACGCTCACGCAGCTTTCCATCGTGACGATGCCGGCGGACGACATCGGCCACCCGATCCCGGACCTCACGGGCTACATCACGGAAGGGCAGATCGTGCTGTCGCGCGACCTCGACCGCCGCGGCATCTACCCGCCGGTCAACGTGCTGCCTTCGCTGTCCAGGCTCATGAAGGACGGCACCGGCAAGCGCTACACCGATCCCGATCACCCCGCGCTTGCGAGCCAGCTCTACGCCGCGTACGCGCGCGCGCTCCAGGCGCGCGTGCTGTCGAGCGTGGTCGGAGAGGAAGGGCTGGCCGAGATCGACCGCCGCTACCTCGCCTTCGGATCGGCGTTCGAGGAGCGGCTCGTCGTCCAGGACGGCGCGCGCACGCTCGAGGAGAGCATGGCCGCCGGCTGGAAGCTGCTCAGGGGCCTGCCCATCGGCGAGCTGTCGCGGCTGTCGGACACCCAGATCCAGCGCCACCTCGCTGCCCCATGACCGACATCACACCGACGCGCAGCGTCGTGCTCGAGATGAAGGAGGAGCGGCGTGCGATGCACGACGGCTACGTCTTCCTCGACGAGAAGTGCCTGTTGCTGGCCGGCGAGATGCTGCGCGAGCTCGAGCGCTACCACGAGCATCGGCGCAGATTCCTCGCGGCGTGGAGGTCGGCGATCGACGCGTTGCAGGCCGCGGTCGCGCGCCACGGCCTGCACGGCCTCCTCGTCTACCCGGCGCCCGAATCCGCTGCCCGTGTGGCGCACGCTTCGCGCGGATTGATGGGCGTGCGGCTTCTCGAGGCGACGCTGGAGGGCGACACCGGTCTCGCGCCACCTGCGGTCGACCCCTCGCACGAGGCGCACGCATGCCGCGCCGCATTTTCGACGCTGCTCGCCGCCGCCGCTCCGCTCGCGGCGTCCACGGGCAACCTCGAGCGGCTCGCGCTCGAATATCGCCGCTCGGTGCGGCGCGCGCGCGCGCTGCAGGACGTGCTCGTGCCCGAGATCGACCGCGACGTCGCCGACCTCGAGGCACGCTTCGAGGAGCTCGAGCAGGAGGACGCGATCTTCATGGCGTGGGGGCGGCAGGCATAAGCAAGCCCGCATCCCGCCCTACGCTACAGCCGGTCGGCGACGTCCCGGTAAAGCCGCGTGGCGCCGTCGACAAACGCCTCCCACATCTCGTCCGACGGGTGCAGGCTGTCGCCGAACTCGTCTCGCTGCGAGAACCCCGCCGTGCCGCGGACCACGTCGGCCGCCACGCGGTAGTTAGGGGCCTCGACCATCGCCCGAAGATCGGAAAATCGGGCGCGATCGCGCGCCCACGCGTAGCCATGGCCGTAGCTCCTGCTCTTCTGCGCCTCGTCGTGGCGGGACTTGCTGTCGCGCAAGCGCTCGATCGCGCTCGGCGAAGGCATCCACGATTCCGGTGTCCGCGACCGTGCCAGGTGGGATTCGAAGGCGCGTATCGCGATCGCGGACCAGTCCGCACCCGGTTCGGCCTGCATCCGGGTCCAAAGCGCATCGGGCAGCTCGATTTCCAGACGCTTCATGGCGGCGAGGTCATCGCGTGAACAAGGCTCCGACACGCCGTCACGCAGTGCCGGAGCCACCCGCTTCACGCGACACCGATCCGGATCTTCCGCGGCTGCGCGTGCTCGGCCTTGGGAATGCGCAGCGTGAGCACGCCGTTCGCGAGCTCCGCCTGGATCTTGCTGGCGTCGAGCTCCTTGGACAGCGTGAACACGCGGCGAAAGCGCGGCAGGCTCACCTCGGCGTGCGTGACTTCGAGGCCCTCGGGGATGGACAGGCGCAGCTCGGCGTCGATCGTCACGGTATCCGCCTCGATCTGCAGGTCTAGCTTGTCCTTGGGCACGCCGGGAAGGTCGGCGTAGAGCGTGATGCCCTGCGCGTCCTCGACGACGTCGACGGGCGGCATCAGGGCGGCTTCGCTGCGGTCGTTGGCTTCGGTCATGACGGCTCTCCTCATTGCACGGTTATGCGGCGCGGCTGCGCGGCTGCGCGCCGCGCGACGCTGATATGCAGCAACCCGTCGCGGTAGTTCGCGTTGACGCCGTTCGGATCGACGTCATCGGGCAGGCTCACGACGCGGCGGAAGCGCCCGGAAAAGCGCTCGTCGATGTGCACCGTCGCCCTCTCGTCGCCGGAAGCGGAACGGGGCGCGCGCTCGCCGGCGACCGTCAGCACGCCCTTCTCGAGCTGCACGTCGATGGACGCCGGATCGAGTCCGGGGGCAAAGGCGTAGATCTCCACCGACTTCGGGGTGCTGCCGACGTTAATGGCCGGGAAGCCGCCGCGGGCCAGGCCGCGTATGTTGGGGGACAGGTCGAAGGCCTGCGTAAGCTCGCGCTGCAGGCGGTCGAGTTCCGCGAAGACGTCGCGGGGAAACAGGGTGCGGTACATCGTCGGATCCTCCGTGCTCGTTGCGGCGCGCACGGCGGGTGCCGCGCGCCATGGCCGCCAGATATGGGCACGTCGGACCGCCTTTCAAGAGGCCCCCCACGGGCTGAGCCTTTTGCGGTGCACAACGGCCTGGGCGGGCGGGCCGGGAGCCGCGCGACGTGTCGCGTCACTTGCCGACGAGCGCTTCCGCAGCCTTGCCGTCGTTGGAATGGGTTCGGTCGCGTGCGAGATACAGCGTCTGTGATGGAAACGCCATCTCCGTGCCCGACCGCTCGACGATGTCCATCATGCGCAGCAGGAGGTCTTCCTGGACGCCGAGGAACTCGGACCAGACGGGAGTCTTAACGTATGCGAACACCTCGACGTCGAGCGAGCTGTTGCCGAAACCGACGAGGCGGGCACGCGCCGAATCGGTATCGACCCGCGGATCGTCGATCAGCAATCGGCGAAGGTTTTCGAGGACCTCGCGAAGCTGCTTGGGCGTGGTCTCGTAACGCAATCCGAGCACGATCTGGATAAGCATCTGGTCGCGCCGCGTGAAGCTGACGATCGGCAATTTGGCCAGGACTGCGTTCGGAATGTTCGTGAGCGTGCGATTGTCGCCGCGAATCCGCGTTGACCGAACGCCCACCTGCTCCACCGTCCCGCGCGCGTCGCCGTACTTGCAGTACTCGCCGATGCGGACGGCCTTGTCCGCGACGAGGCTGATGCCGGCGATCAGATTCTCGATGGTCGGCTGCGCGGCCAAGGCGACGGCCAATCCCCCGACGCCGAGTCCCGCGACGATTCCGTACAACGGCATTCCAATCCGGTCGGCACCGACGGCCAGCACCGCCGCGGCGATGCCTACGCCGATCAGGCGCACTCCGCCGCGGACGATGTGCGCGTCGAGGCCCTCGGGCCCGTAGCGAGGAGCGGCGATGATCGCTTCCGCGATGAGCGCCGCGACGCGCCACGCCAGCCATGCATAGGCGATGAACGTGATCGCGGTCAACGCGATCTCTACCGCGCTGCCCACGGATTCGACGAGGACCAGTTGAAGCGAAGCCAGGTATTCGATCACCGGGATCGCCAGCAAGAGCGCAACGGGCATGGAGAGTCTTGCCAACGCCTGCAGGAGCGCAGACCGCTCTTCACCCACGTGCGTCACGCGATACGTGATCGTGAGAAAGAGCGCAAGGGCGCCCAGGATGAGGGCCAGCCCGATCCACTTCCATCCCGATTGGCCCGCGAGCGGAACGCGCAGGAACGCGGGGAGCGACTGGATCCACGCAGAAGGAATCATCCAGCCGCCCAGCGTCGAGATCGTGTCGTGAATGTCCTTCAACGGGACCGCTCGCACGTAAGGCAGGGTGCGGACGCGGCCGTAGAACTCGCCCGCTCTCGCGACGGTGTCGGCGCTGAACAGGAATTCGCCGCTGCGCGGTCCCGTCTTCGCGCGAACCAGCGCAATCTCGGTGTCGGGGATCACCCACCTCTGGGTATCGGTCCCCGCCACCGGCTTCATTTCGTTCGCGTCGGGAATCTGGTCCGGAGGCGGCAAGGGAATCCTGTTCAGGACCTCGTAGAGGGCGTTGGCCGCCGCGTACCCCTCTTTGTTGCGCGCGGCTGGAGGAACCTCACTCAGGTCGAGCCCGTGATTTCTTTTGTCAGCGAGCTCTATCAGGTGGTCGAATCCGGCGCGCGAGGGCGACGGCAGGTAGTCGCGCACGGCAAACTCGCCGAAGGCGTCGCCGGCATCGAGGAATGTCTGGAGGGCGGCGCGCGGGTTCGATCGATCGGCAGGCTTGAGAGGTTGAACTTGTGCAGACGCGAGTGCGGTACTTAGCAACAACGCGAGCGGAAGGAGCTGACGATTGCGCGCCATGATCATCCCGGACGTTCCGTAGTCGAGATCCGCATCATACGCAAGCTCGATCAAGCGGAACCACCGACACCCAACGAGTCTGCTGCGGCCGCGCGAACGCGGTCTTCCGGGTCGCGGAAATCGCGCTGCACGCCGCGGTCGAGAAGCTCGAGCTCCGTGCGCAGAAGCGCGGCTCGATTCGAGGGCAGCGTATCGATCAGGCTTTCCAACATCGCACGCATGCGGCGAACGACCTGGATGCTGTCTCGTCCGAATTGCCTGATCTCGGTTGACCGCCAGCCCGACGAAATCCTCCCAATCCGGCGTGCGATAAATCAGGCGCAGCCGTCCGGCTTCGTCATGGACCCGGCCCGTGTCCAGTTGCCGCTCGGCCACGGCCCGTAGCAGCCGATGAACCTGGTTGAGAGCGAGCACGGCGGTAAAGAACGCTGACGGGTCGCAGGGACTTGCCCACGTAGTCGATCAGGTAAAGGAAGAGGCCGATGCACGCAGCGCTGCTGTACGAGGCAATCCACACGGCCACCTGGGGGGACCGAATCCTCGATGCGGCTCAATGCCGCGAGCGTGTACGCGAACGCGAAGACGAAGACCGTGAGCGAGATCCGCAGGATGCGGCTGCGGAAGAAGCTCGCGATGATCCGCGGCGTAAGCTGTGCGCTCGCGAGTTGCACGGTCACCAGCATGATGGAAAAGACGAAAACGATGAATGTCAGCATGGACGCGGCCAGTGCGGCCAACGTCACATGCCAGAAAGTTCCACTTCCCGTGTGTCCGTCAAACGGGGAAGCTTACGCAAGGGCTTTCTCGACGGCGGGCCGCCACGGCACCAGCGCGAATCCGAGGCCGTTGTCGACCATTGCAAAGCGGCCGCTGGTCCAACACGATGGAGCGCCGATACGTGCAGGAAATCGGCGAACTCGATCGAACGCCGGTGCGTCAGTCCCGTTTCGGAATCGCACAGAAAATGTCACGATCTCCGGTCTACGCCCCCGTCCAAGAACAGCGTCCTGTCTTGCACGGATTGGGCCACGTTTGGTCCACGGCGAAGCGCGGAATCGCGAAATTTCCCTATGAAACCGTTGGCGGAGAGGGCGGCATTCACATTGCGGGGCTACAGAGCC
>DATJXV010000037.1:0-43055 GCA_035499955.1 Casimicrobiaceae bacterium | reverse complement strand
CGCTAGCCGGGCATCGCCCGCCTAAACGCCTGGTGCGGCGGGGACCTCGCCGCGCCCGTTCGATGCCAGCGCATCCGGACTGCGGGACCGCGATACCATTGGCATCGCCCGCGTTGCCTTCGGCCCGAACTTCCGAAGGGGCGATGATGTGACGGCGCCTGTGTCGCCTTTCGGCATCGACCTGTACGATCAAAATAAGCGATGACTGCATTTTGGGGTTGGGCCGGAGTTGAAACGCCGTCGCCGAAGGCGGCCGATGTCGCCGCGCGGGTAGCAGTAAACCCCGGTAGCGTCGGTACTGCCGGCTGCCAATTCAGCGGTCCCTCGTGCTTCCTCGCAGGCGAGGCGGTCGGGACGTTCCAGGACGGCGGCGCCTGCGTGATGATTGCGGGACGGCCTCGCTGGCTCGGCGGCGAGACGGCACACAATGCCCAGAGTGTCGCCAGGCTGGCGCTGCAGGCGTATCGCGCGTCGGGGGTGTCGTTCCTCTCGCTGCTCGGGGGCACGTTTGCGCTCACGTTGACCGTCGACGCCGGCCATACGCATCTGCTTGCGATCGACCGCATGGGTGTCTGGTCGATCGCGTATCACATCCTCGACCGCGGAATTGTATTCGGTACCTCGTGCGACCTCGTCAACGATCTTCTGGACGAGCCCCGCGAGCTCGACCCCCAGAGCCTGCTCAGCTACGCGTTCTTCCACATGGTGCCGGGACCGTCGACGATCTACGCGAGGCAGTCACGCATCCCGCCCGGCGGCTACGTGATGCTTCGGGATGGAAGGATCGAGGAGGGCAGGTACTGGCGCATGAAGTACGAGGAGGTCGACGGCGGCGATCTGCCGGGCCTCGCTGCGGAGTTCCGTGGGCTGCTCGAGCGCAGCGTAATCGACGAATTGAACGGGCGGGTCACCGGCGCTTTCCTTAGCGGGGGCACGGACAGCTCGACGGTTACCGGCGTGCTCGCCAAGGTGAGCGGCGCGCCGGCGCGGTCCTATTCGATCGGATTCGACGCCCAAGGCTACGACGAAATCGAATACGCGCGGATTGCGGCGCGCCACTTCGCCACGGAGCATCACGAATACTACGTGACGCCTGCCGACGTATGCGCGCTCTTGCCGCGCCTCGCCCAATCGTGTGACCAGCCGTTCGGCAATGCCTCGATCGTCCCCACGTATTACTGCGCCCGGCTGGCGGGCTCGGACGGCGTCCAGCTGCTGCTCGCGGGCGACGGCGGGGACGAGTTGTTCGGCGGCAACGAGCGCTACGCGACCCAGGCAATGCTGTCATGGTACGGGCGCGTGCCGTCGGCGTTGCGTGAATTCGGAATCGAGCCGGCACTCGGCTTGCCATGGGTCGAGCGCGTCCCGCTCCTGCGCAAGGCCCGCGGGTACGTCAAACAGGCGTCGCTTGCCGTGCCGGAGCGTCTGCACGCCTACAACCTGCTTCGCCGCAACCCGATCGAGGACGTGTTCACGCCTGAGTTCCTGTCCAGGGTCGATCCTTCCGGACCGCTCGCGACGCTGCATGCGGTCTATGCGGATGCAGACGCGCAAAGCGAGCTGAATCGCATCCTTGCGCTCGACCTGCAATTCACGTTGGCCGACAACGACCTCTACAAGGTCAACACGGGTTGCCGCCTGGCAGGCGTGGAGGTCGCCTATCCGCTGCTGAGTGACCGCATGGTCGCATTCTCAGCCACGCTTCCGGCCGGGCTCAAGCTGAAGGGGACCAAGCTGCGCTATTTTTTCAAGCGCGCGCTCAAGGATTTTCTTCCGGAGGCGATCATCAAGAAGCGCAAGCACGGTTTTGGCCTGCCCATTGGCGTGTGGATGCGCTCAGATCCCACGCTGCAGTCGACAACCTACGAAGCGCTCCACGCCCTCGGCGCACGCGGCATGGTGCGCACGGCGTTCATCGACAGACTCACTTCGGAGCATCGCTCGGGACACGCCGCGTATTGGGGCGGTGAAATCTGGGTGCTCTCGCAGCTTGAGCTCTGGCTCCAGGCCCACGGATGGGCCGCGGGGCGACCGTTGGTGTGACGCGGCCTGCGCCGAGGCGGGCGAGGCTGCCGGCTAGTAGTGCCCGAGATTGTTCTGGATGAGGCCGACGCCGAAGCGCAGCAACGACGCGCCCCACGGCGTGAACCGCGGAAGCTCGAACAGGTCGCTGGAAGCGCTGGCTGTCCCGTGCCTGGTGCACAGCGCGGCGGCGAACCCAAGCTCGCGAGCCATGTTCACGTGATCCGGACCGTAGTCGATTCCGGGCTTGCCATTCGGGTAGGCAAAAAGTCTGACCGGGGCCCCGGTGATCGCCTCGAGGGCCGCCTTTCCGTCGGCGATCTCCGCGCGTGCCTGCGCAGGGTCGAGCGCCCTGAGGATCGGATGGGTGACCGTGTGAGCGCCGATTTCCATTCCGCCCGCGTGCAGGGCGCGCACTTGCTCCCTGCGCATCATGAGGTCGCGCGGGAGCGCGTCGCCGACCGCCCGAGCAAGCCCGTCGACGCGCTCCTGGCGCGCCTGCTGGGGGAGGTACTTGACGCGATCGATGATCGCCTCGATCGTCTCGCGGCGCGATTGATGGCTATCGAGCCCACGCCGTCCGAGGCCGAGGAAATCGAGGTCGAGTGCGCCATTTGGCGCACGGCGGATCGCCTCGATCACCGTGTCGTTCCACATACGGCCGCCGTCGAGGAAGCCCGAGGCAACGAAGAATGTCGCCGCCAGTCCATGCCGGCGGAGGATCGGGTAGGCAACCTCGGCGTTGTCCGCATAACCGTCGTCGAACGTGATGCATGCGGCACGCGCGGGAATGCGCCCGGCGCGCAGCATTTCGACGGCTTCGGCGAGCGGCAGCACATTCAGCGCCGACGCGACCCAGGACATCTGCGAGTCGAAGCGCGCCGCATCCGCCGTACCCGGGAAGAGGGCGTCGACAGACGGATTCACGCGGTGGTAGATGAGGATCGTCAGCGAACCTCGCCCGGTCGCGTGCAAGGCCGGACGGAAGAGCAGCGGGCTCAGGGCTGCCATCGCGCGGTCAGTGACTGAGCTGGTACGTCCGGGTTAGCTTGTACCGGCGACGGATCCAAGCCATCGCGGGACGCTCGATCCCATAGCTCAGCGCCGCAGCGAACACGATGATCCCCGCGGTCGTCACGAGGATGGCGAGCGAGGCCACCATGCCGTGCAGCTGGAGCTGCCGCATCACGGCCCAACCGATGTTCTCGTGCAGCAGGTAGAGCGGGTAGGAAATGCCCCCGAGCCACACGAATCCGCGAAGGCGCAGGAATGGAAGGCGGCCCGAGGCCGCAGCCCAGACGGCGCCGAAGCACACCACGGCCACGCCCGCCATCAGCAGGGACTCGGCGATCGCAAGGACCGCAACCGCGAAGACGGCAGTCCCCAGGTTCTCGGCAACCGACGTCGTCGCGTCGCGTACCAAGCGATACGCCACGATGCCGAGCGCGAAAAATGGAATGTACTCCAAGATGAACACCTGGCTGATCCGCCAAGGCAAGTCGATGTGCGCAAAGGACGCGAAGGCCCAATACACCAGGCGCAGGCTCAGCAGGGCGCTCAGTGCCGCAAGCGCCCGATGCATGCTCTTCGTAATGAAGAGGAGAAAGGCAAGGCCATAGAAGAACAGCTCCACCAAGAGCGTCCAGTAGACGCTGTCGACCAGCGGGATGCCAAAGAGCTGCTGGATCATCGTGAAGCTCAGTATGGCCGTGTGCCAGCTCACTTCCTTGCCGGGAAGGCCGAGCAGATGCGTGATCAGCGTAGTGAGAATGACCGCAGCCCAATACGAGGGATAGAGCCGGCTCGCCCGCGAGACGATGAAATCGATCGGGATGCGCGTGCGGTCGAGGGTCATGAAGATCACGAAGCCGCTGATCACGAAGAAAAGGTTGACGCCGAGGTAACCCCACGACAGCTGGAACGGAACCTGGCCGTTGAAACCGTAGAGCTCGTCGTATTTGTACGTGTAGTGGAAGGCGACTACCGACATTGCGGCAAAACCGCGCAACGCGTCGATTTCGGTAAGGCGCTTCAAGTTCTCGCCCGGCGTTTCTAGGTTCGTGCCGTTCCACGCGTTCGCAGGTTGCCGAGCTCCCGCCACAGCGGGTGGCGAAGGCATCGGAGGGCACCAATCCACATCAGCCCGAACACGCTACCTGCCACGACCATTACCTGGAGGAAGTTGTCTTCGCCAATCGGCCCGAAGGCAGCCCAGGCCAAGGACGGCGCGGTGCTGATGACTGTGACGAAAAAGCTCGCTTTGCAGGCCCCGATCACGTGCCGTAGCGTGAGGCCGATCCGCGCAGCAAGGATTCGGTGCGCGCACACTCCGCCCACGATCGCGGCGGCGAGCAACCCCCAGCAGGCACCGGCCAGGTCGAACGGAATCACCGCCACCAACCCTAACACACGCGCCGCCTGCGAGAGCGCTTGCAGAAGATTGGCATGGCGAGCGTCGCCACGGCCGATGAGTAGCTCCTTCGCGAAGAAGTAGGTCACCTCGACGGCGGCAGCAACGCAGAGGATCTGGGCGAGCGACACGGAGGCGATCCACTGGGTGCCGTAGAGGATGCGGATCGCTGGAAACGCCATTGCAGCGAGGAAGACGAAGAACGGCCAGCCAATCACCGTGATGTAGGACACAGTACGCAGGTACCCTTCCCGCACGTCCTGACCGCCCCTCGCCTCGCGCGCGAAATAGGGCAGGCAGACGGGGAGCGCGGCGCGAAGCACCATGCGATTGAACAGCTCGCTGGGCCCGTTGGCGCGGCTGAAGAATGCGACGGGGGCCGCGCCGAGGACACGGCCGATGATGAGCTCGGGGGCGCTCTTCCCGATCTGGCCGACGAGATAGGTGCCGGTGACGTGCTTGCCGAGGCTCACGACCTCGCGCCACCCGTCGAGGCTTGGAAGGCGTGGCAGCGCCTTCGGCCTGAAGGCGAACGATACAAGCACCGTGACGGCGACTCCAGCCAGCGAAGACCAGGCAAAGCTCATATAACCGAGACCGGCCAGTGCGCAGGCAATCGAGACTGTGAAAGTCGTCACGCTGCTTCCGACCGACGACCAGAAGAATGGCCGGTAATCGAGGTTTCGGCGGAAGTACGCAAATGTGATCGCACCGAACGGTATGAGCAGGAAGCTCACGGCCTGGACGCGCATTACACTCGCCACACCCGGCTCGCGGTAGAACTCGGCGATCCAACCGCTTGCGAAGAAGAGCGCCACGGCGGTGAACCAGGAAAAGGCGATGTTGACTCCGAACGCAGCACGCAGCTTGCGGTCGCTCAACTCCGCCTCCTGGATGAGATATTCACCGACACCGAAATCGCGGAACGTGCTCGCGATCGCTGCGAACACGGCCGCGATGGCCCACACGCCGATCTCGACCGGCGTCAGCAAGCGGGAGAGTACGAAGATGCTGGCGATCGAGAGCGCGTTGACGATGTAGCTCTCGGCAAACGAATACCCCAACGATCTTCGAACCGAATTCACTGAGATGGGCTGGCGGCAGTCGGCTCGCTCGCGCTCGTCTTTGGCGCGACCGTTGCCGGATTGCCTCCGAGATCGACGAGGAGGCTCTGCAAGGGCTTCGCACCCGGGGAATAAGCGAGGCCCTCCTCGGTGACCGCGCGCGCTTCGGCAGTCTTTCCTGCGCGGTGCAGGTACTCGGCCCACTGGAAATAGGGCGGCCAGTAATCCGGCTTGAGCGAGCGTGCCTTGTCAAACGACGCGCGCGCATCGCTTACCCGGCCGAGCGCAAGCTGCTGCTCGCCGATGCGGGTGTAGATCTCGGGCAGCATGACGAAGTCTGGGGGCGTGTTCTCGATGACGTACCGCATGTCGCCGATCGCCGATTCGCGCGTTCCCTGCCGGAGGTTAGCCGGCATCGTTGGCCGTTGCGCCCGTCCGATGTTGATGAGTGCCCAGCAGTAGTGGTGCATCGCCCAGAACCCCTGGCCCATCAGCGCGACCCATTTCGGCGCGTTCGGCGACGTGTTCGTGTACGCATCGCCGTATTTGAAGCCCATGGTGTCGACGCAATAGGGCGGCAGCATCGCCATCTCGGCATCGGTGACCTCGGTAGGCTTTCCGGCAAGAGACCCGGTGGCGAGCACGCTGGCCGCCAGGCCGAGGACGAGAATCCGTGATCCGCTGAATTTCGATTTCGTCATGGCTATCGATCGCTCGGGTCCTCAGATACTAGACGAGCGCTTCCGCGAACTTCGGGTGGCTCAAAAAGCCCCATGGGCTCGCTGTGGCGCCATACGCACCCGACTGGAATACTACGACCAGATCGCCAGGGCGCGCATCGGCCATCTCCATCTCGTCGGCCAGGAGATCGAGCGGGGTGCACAGCGGGCCCACCACCGAGGCAACGCAGCGAGGACCCGCGAAGACCCGATTGCCGATGCAGAGGGGATAGTTTTTCCGGATGACCTGGCCGAAATTCCCCGACGCCGCAAGATGATGGTGCAAGCCGCCGTCGGTTACCAGGAACACCCGCCCGCGCGAAACCTTGCGATCGATGACACGGCAGACGTAGATGCCGGCCTCGCCGACGAGATAACGTCCGAGCTCGAGGACGATTTGTGCTCCGGGAAGCGCGGCGCTCACGCGCTCGACGATGCCGCTTAGGTTTCTGCCTATCCGGGCGACGTCTAAAGGGCGGTCGCCGGGGAAATACGGTATGCCGAAGCCGCCTCCGATGTTCAGTACACGAACCGGCGAGGGCGCGGATTCCGCGAGGCTGATCGCAAGGTCGACGGCTTTCGATTGCGCGTCCGCAATCGAATCGGCGTTGAGGTTCTGCGAGCCGGCGTAAATGTGGAAGCCCTCGAATGCGAGCCCCCCTCGCGTGACCTCGCCCAGCAGTTGCGGCACGGCTTCGACGTCGACACCGAACTGCTTGGGCCCTCCCCCCATCTTCATTCCCGACGCCTTCAGGTCGAAGTCTGGGTTGACGCGCACCGCGATGCGCGCCGGGAGGGAGAGCTCACGTGACTTGGCCGCCGCAACCTTGGCCTCGCGCACCGACTCGATGTTCAGGAGTGCTCCTGCAGCGATTGCCTGCGCGATCTCCACATCGCGTTTCCCGGGCCCCGCGAAGCTTATGTCATCGGGGCTTGCGCCCGCGTCTAGCGCGACGGCGAGCTCGCCGCCCGAGGCGACGTCGACGCCGTCTACGAGAGGGCGCATGTGACAGACGAGCGCAGGCATGGGATTGGCCTTCATTGCGTAGTGCAGCTTCACCGCGCGCGGCAGCACGTCACGCAACAGCGCCACCCGCGCGTCGAGCAGCGCGCGATCGTAGGCATAAAACGGGGTATGGCCGATGCGCTCGACAAGGCGCGGCAGCGGAATGCCGCCGACGACGAGGCAATCGTCGACCACTGGCCACTGGGACATGGGCACGTGCGCAGCGTGACTCACGTGCGCCGCCCCGCGCGCGAGTTCGCCGCCGTGGCCGGCGCGGGGATTCCGGGACGCCCTGCGCTTCGCGCGATGCCCATCGCCTATTCTAACGGGAGCCCGTGATGGTCTGTCGCAGGTGAGGGGGCGGCAAATCGATCGAAGGCCACGGGGTCAGTCGAACAGGCCGGCGAACTCCGCGCCGAGCGACTTCCGGTCGATCTTGCCGTTTGGATTGCGCGGCAGCGGCGCGGGCCGAATGTCGATCTTCGCCGGAATCATGAAAGCCGGCAGGCGCTCGCGGCATGCGTCCAGGAGCTTGTCGGCATCCAGCGCATCCGTGCCCGGCGCGGGCGTCGCGGCCACGACGATCGCCTGTCCCAGCGTCGGGTGAGGGACCCCGAACGCCGCGGCCTCGACTACCAGCCGCGTCGCGTAGACGACTTCCTCGATCTCGGTCGGGCTGACGCGGTATCCCGAGGTCTTGATCATCTCGTCGCGCCGGCCGACGAAATAGAGAAACCCATCCGCGTCCATGCGAACCGTATCGCCGGAGAACACAGCGATCTCCGGGAGCACCAGGCCGGGCTCGCGGCCCGGGAGCGCACGGTAGCGCTCGCGCGTCTTCTCCGGATCGTTCCAGTAGCCCATGCCGACCAGGGCGCCGCGATGCACGAGCTCGCCGGGCTCGTCCGGCGCGCAGGGCGTGCCGTCGTCCCGCAGGACCAGGATTTCGGCGTTCGGGATCGCCTTGCCGATAGAGTCGGGCCGCCGGTCGATCTCGTCCGGCGGCAGGTACGTCGAGCGAAAGGCCTCGGTGAGCCCGTACATCAGGAACGGCCGCGTGCGCGGTAGCTTGTTGCGCAGCGCCTTCAACGTCTCGAGCGGCATGCGGCCGCCGGTGTTGGCGAAATAGCGCAGGTGCTCTGTCACGGAATGCGGCCACCCAAGCTGGGCAAGTTGGATGTACAGGGGAGGCACCGCGGTGAGTCCCGTCACGCGCTCTCGCTCGAGCGCGTTGAGGACGTCCCTCGGCATCAGGTAGTTGAGGAGAACCACCCGCGCACCCGCCAGGAACGCTGTGGTGAGCTGGCTGAACCCCGCATCGAATGATAGCGGGAGCGCCGCCAGCAGCGTATCGGTGGGGACGTTTTCGAGGTAGGTGGCGACGCTCTTGGCGCCGGCCACCATGTTTCGGTGCGAAAGCACGACGCCTTTCGGCTTCCCGGTGCTGCCCGACGTATACAGGATCGCCGCCATGTCGGTGTCGATCACACGGTGCAGAGGCCGCGCGTTTGAGGCGACGGCGTCGCGCCAAGCCGACAGGCGAAGGCCGATTGGGTGCGGCGATGTCGGCTCGCCTGTGACGATGACCCGTCGAAGGTCCTTGCATTCCGGTAATGCGGTTTCGAGCATCGCCAGGCGATCCGGCGAAGTGACGAGCACTCGGACGTTACAGTCGCGCAGGATATACGCGACTTGCTCGGCCTTCAGCACCGGATTCACAGGCACGAAGACGCCGCCGGCGCGCGCGGCTCCGAAGGCGGCGACGACGGTCGCGGGTCGCTTGTCGAGATAGATCGCGACCCGCTCAGCGCGCGCAAGGCCGTTCGCGGCAAGATCCGCCGCGAAGGCCGCGACCTCGGAGGACAATGCTCCATAGCGCATGTGCTCGGCGCCGAAGGTCAGCGCGACGTGGTCTCCGAAGCGCTGCGACGATTCGGCGAGGAGGTCGTGCAGGAGGTCTATGCCCATCCGGGAGGCTCGCGATCCCTGATCGGTTGGAGCGCGATGAATCGCGCGATGGCGGGCAGCATAGCGCATTTCCCCATGAACGCTGCCCGTGTGCGGGTTGTCGTGTACGCCGGCGCGGCATCTATAATCGCGGCGTTTGGCACAGAGGAGATGCGAGTGGATCTGCAACATGAGGTTGTCGCCATGCTCGATCGCGTGCTCGAGTTGCACGGGCGCGGCCGGACGTATGTCCGCGACACGCCGCTTCTGGGCGACGTGCCCGAGCTCGACTCGATGGCAGTGGCAACGCTCATCGGCACGATCGAGGAGCAATTCGGATTCGTCATCGACGACGGGGAGATCGACGGGTCGACCTTCGCAACCGTCGGATCCCTCGTGGATTTTGTCCAGTCGAAGCTCGCCGCCTGAGGGCAGGGTGCAGCCGCAAGTGCCTGCCAAGGCTTTTTACCTCCCCTTCGAAACCGGCCGTCGATTCTGCCTGTACCACGAGGCGGTGGGTCCGTCCGCCTGCCGCGGAAGTGTGCTGTACATCCATCCGTTCGCCGAGGAGCTCAACCGCTCGCGGCGCATGGCGGCGCTGCAGGCTCGCGCCTTCGCGGCGGGCGGGTGGTCGGTCCTCCAGGCGGATTTGTTCGGCTGCGGCGACAGCGACGGTGACTTCGCCGACGCCGACTGGGCACGGTGGACGAGCGATGTCGCCGAAGCCTCGCGTTGGCTGCAGGCGCGCTCGGGAACGTCTCCCATCTTCTGGGGCATGCGCGCAGGTTGCCTGCTCGCCTCCAACGCCGCTCGCGCGCTCGACGCCGCACCGGATTTCGTCTTCTGGCAGCCCGTCATCTCCGGCAAGCAATTCCTTCGCCAATTCCTGCGCATCAAATTCGCTGCACAGCTGATCGCCGGCGATGCGCGGGAACGCGTGCGAACCGACGACCTGCACGCCGAGCTTCGCCGCGGCCGATCCGTCGAAGTCGCCGGCTACACGGTCTCGGGCGCGCTCGCACAGGGTCTCGACGACGCGCTCCTCGATCCGCCCGCGCGCCCCGGCAAGATCGCGTGGCTCGAAGTCTCCGATGGCGAGGATCCCGCGTTGACGCCAGCGGGGCGCAACTGGATCGAGCGCAGAAGAGTTGACGGGACCGCGATCCACTCCCGGTGCATCCGAGGTCCCATGTTCTGGCAGGTCCAGCAGTACGAAGAGAGCCCGGCCCTGATCGCCGCCACGCTCGAAGCCGCGCGAGCCTTCGCGACGTGAACGTGCGCGAGCGGCCTGTATTGATCCAAAGCGAAGGCGAGCAGCTCGTCGGCATCCTGTGCGAACCTGCACGAGCGGCAACGGCCGCCGTCTTGGTCGTCGTCGGCGGACCGCAATACAGAGCGGGCAGCCACCGCCAATTCGTGTTGTTGACGCGGCGACTCGCGGCGGAAGGCATCGCCGCGATGCGCTTCGATTGCCGGGGTATGGGCGACTCCTCAGGGCCGCAGCGCACATTCGAGGATTCGGGGCCGGACATCGCGGCGGCGATCGACTCGCTGCTCGCGAGTTGCCCCGGCGCCAAAAGAGTCGTGCTGTGGGCGCTGTGCGACGGCGCGTCGGCATCGCTGTTCTACTGCAAGACGCGGCGCGATCGCCGCCTCGCGGGCATCGTGTTGCTCAACCCATGGGTACGATCGGAGGCGAGCGAGGCGCGCACCCGCGTGAAGTTCTACTACGCCAGCCGCGTTCTGCAGCGCTCGTTCTGGCGCAAGCTTACGCGAGGCGACGTACGGATCGCTGAATCGCTGCGCCAACTCGCCCGCAGTATCATCGCGGCCGTTCGAGGCGAGGTACCCGAGGCGCGCGAGTCCATGGAGAAGTTCCAGGACCGAATGGCCGACGGATTGCGCAGCTTTGACGGGCCGGTGCTCCTCGTTTTGAGCGGCCGAGACCTCACGGCGAAGGAGTTCATCGAGTACACGCGCACGAGCCCGCGGTGGGCTGGGCTACTCGATGCCGCGCGCGTCACGCGAAGGGAAGTGCCGGAAGCCGATCACACGTTTTCGTCGGCGCGATGGCGGGGAGAAGTCGAAGCGCTCACGCTCGCGTGGCTGCGGGAGGCGATACTCGCCGACGAATGAGCGCGCGCCGCCTCTTAAGGCAGGGTCGCGCGAAAGCGGTGGCATAGTCGTCCAATCACTTTCATCGCTCGCCAAGTGCCGCCCGGCGGATAGTAACGTCTGGCCCCCCTGCAAATGCCAGATTAGCGCGCCCCGCAGCGATTGTTCAGTCGCGCCCGACGAAGCTTCCCTACAGAATGATTTGCTAATCCCGGAGACCGTGACTTATCATCGCGAACGTCGTCTTGGGATGTTGATGAAAAATATTGCAAATGTGCTACACAGATGACGTCCGGAATAGGCAGCGGAGAGGCATGTTAGCTACAGAATTATGATGTGCGACTTGGCCAAGCGCAGCATATAGGTACGATTTTTGGACCCAACTCATGCAAAATTGCGACTGGCCGGCGATACGGTAAATTTTTCCGCTGGCGGGCGCGTCTGCGGGATGGCCGGCCGACGACGGTGCGCCAAAGGAGTCGATGCGGTGACGGTACCCGGCTTCCCCACTATGGGCGTCCTCTAGGCCATGGACATGCATCCGGCGGCGGGCGCGCCCTGGATCCACGATGTATAACGCGACCCCGTGGAATGTCTCCGGCGCCACGATCGTTCAGCTCGCGGCGGAGCTGGTCGGCGTGGTGGTAGCCGTCGTCCTTGCGCTGCGCATCAATTATCTTGAGGGACTCACAAGCGTAGGCAACCTCGGATCGGCCGCGGTCTTCGCCATTCTCACGGTCACGCTAAGTGGCGCGTTCGGCCTATACCGGCGCGATCGGAAGCTCGGGCTGCGCGCGTACGTAGGGCGCCTGTTCGTGGTGCTCCTCCTGACCACCCCCGTCTCCTACCTGGCAGCGGCGATGCTGCCGGGCGGAGTCGAGTTCCAGCACGCGCTCGACGAGGTCGTGGTGTTCGTGTTCGCGGGCCTCGTTGCCTTGCGCCATCTCATCATCTTTCCGGTGACCCGCGTCCTCCTGCCGCATCGGGTGCTCGTGCTCGGGACGGGCCCGGAAGCGCGCATGGTCGAAGCCGCGCTCGCCGCCTCCGAAGTGCCCGGCCTGCGTCTGGTCGGGTTCTACATGCTCGAGAAGGTGCAGGAGAGCGTCGTGTCGCCCACGTCCATCGTGACGGCGCAGGGCTCCCTCGACCAGACGGCGAAAAGACTCGGGATTCACGAGATCATCGTCGCCGTCCGAGAGCAGCGGGGCGGCGTCCTCCCGATCAGGGCGCTGCTCGAGTGCCGCCTTTCCGGCATCCAAGTCACCGACCTCGCGCGATTCTTCGAGCGAGTCCACGGCCAGGTGCTCCTCGATGCCGTGAAGGCGAGTTGGCTCATCTACGGCAACGGATTCCGCCAGGGCTGGCTACGCACGACCGTCAAGCGGTGCTTCGACCTCGTCGTCTCGGCGCTGATCCTCCTGGCCACGCTGCCCGTGATGCTCATTGCAGCGCTCCTGATCGCCTTGGAAAGCGGCGCTCCCATCATCTACCGACAGGAGCGTGTCGGGCTGCACGGGAGGACCTTCCAGCTCTTCAAGTTCCGCAGCATGAGCAAGGACGCGGAGCGCGACGGCAAGGCTGCCTGGGCGGTGGCGGACGATCCGCGCATAACGGCTCTGGGTCGCTGGCTGCGGCGTACCCGGATCGACGAGTTGCCCCAACTTTTGAACGTCCTTCGCGGAGAGATGAGCTTCGTCGGACCGCGTCCGGAACGTCCGCAATTCGTGGAAATGCTCACCGAGCAGGTCCCGTTCTACGCTGTTCGCCTGAGCGTCAAGCCGGGCATCACCGGTTGGGCCCAGGTCCGCTATTCCTACGGCGCCAGCGTCGAGCAGTCCATGAGAAAGCTGGAGTACGACCTGTATTACGTCAAAAATCATACGCTGTTCCTGGACGTACTCATCCTGCTCGAGACCTTCCGTGTCGTGCTGACGGGCGAGGGCGCGCGTTAGGCCCCCCTGCGGCCCGACTGCTCCGTCCGGTAAACTGCGCCTGCCAAACTTCGAGTCGCCCGACCGTGAGTGAAGCCGCGTTCGCCAATGCGGGCCTTTGGAGCTACGGAGTAGCCGCCGTCGGATTCGCAGCCTTCACCCTGCGGCTGCTCCTGGGGTGGCGTGCGAGCACCCGCGCAGTCTTGCTGGTCGCGGCGATGGCGGCCTCCGCGCTTTGGGCGGGGAGCGGCGCTTTCGTCGCGTACTCGCAGACGCCGCTCGCCTGGTGGTCTTCGTATGCCTGCGACACGCTGCGCTATGCGACGTGGTTCCTTTTCCTGGGCAACCTCCTTGCGGGAGGGCGAGGACGCGCAGGCGATGCTGCGACAGGCAATGCCGCTCTGCCGTGGTGGCTAGTCGCGATTGTCGTCGCCACCGTCGCGGCCAGCCCTTTCGTCATCCTGCCAGACCCCTTCTCGACAGCGCTCGTGCAGCGAGGCGCTGAGAGGTTCACCGCGCGTCTCGCCCTCGCGATCCTCGGCTTGATCCTGGTCGAGCAGCTGATACGGCGGGTGGACCCGAAGGCGCGATGGGGTATCAAGCCGCTGTGCGTGGCGCTGGCCGCCGTCTTTGCGCTCGATCTGTATTTCTTCGCCGATGCGATGCTGTTCGGACGCATCGACCCCGATATTTGGGTGGCCCGTGGAATCGCCAACGCACTGATCATCCCTTTCGTCGCCGTGGCTACGGCGCGCAATACAGGCTGGACGATCGAGATGCACGTCTCGCGCGGCGCGGTGTTCCACTCGACCGCCATCGTTCTGTCCGGTGGGTTCCTGCTTGCCGTCGCGGCTGCGGGCTACTTCGTCCGCTACTTCGGCGGCGAATGGGGCAGGGCGCTGCAGGTCGAGTTGCTGTTCGCGGCGCTGCTCGTGGGGTTGCTCGTCGTGTCTTCGGGCACGTTCCGGTCCAAGCTGCGGGTCTTCATAAGCAAGCACTTCTTCTCGTACCGCTACGATTACCGAGAGGAGTGGCTGCGCTTCACCCGCACGCTCTCGGCGGAGACTTCGTTGCGTGGCGTGCAGGAGCAGTGCATCAAGGCCCTCGCCGATCTTGTCGAAAGCCCCGCAGGCATGCTCTGGGTGAAGCACGAGGACGACGCCTATCGTGCCCCGTCGCGGTGGAACATGGCGGCAGTGGAGGGCACTGACGACTCGCACGGCACACTGCCTCAGTTCCTGGCCGCTACCGGGTGGGTGGTCGATCTTGTCGAGTACGACGCATATCGCGACCGGTATCCCGACCTCGTGCTGCCGGCATGGCTTCGCGCCTTCCCTGCGCCGTGGCTCGTCGTACCGCTCGAATCGGCAACCGAGCTCGTAGGATTCGTGATCCTCGCCAAACCGCGGACGGCGATCGAGGTCAACTGGGAGGTGCGCGATCTACTGAAGACCGCGAGCCGCCAGGCCGCGAGCTACCTTGGGCAGATCCGCGCGACCGACGCCCTGCTGGAAGCGCGCAAGTTCGATGCGTTCAACCGCATGTCGGCGTTCGTCGTGCACGACCTCAAGAATCTGGTGGCGCAGCTGTCGCTGATGCTCAAGAATGCCGAGCGCCATCGCGACAATCCGGAATTCCAGCGCGACATGGTGAACACGGTCGAGCACGTTGTCGGCCGGATGAACAAGCTCATGCTCCAGCTCAGAATGGGGACGACTCCGGTCGAGAAGCACCACGCGATCGACCTCGCGCCCATCGTGCGAAGGGTGTGCGCGGCGAAAGCCGGCCAGCGCACGCCGATAGACCTCGCGTTGGATTCAGGGATCGCGACGCTCGGCCACGAAGACCGCATCGAGCACGTCATCGGGCACCTCCTGCAGAATGCGCTGGACGCCACCCGCAGCAAGGGCCGCATCGCCGTTCGACTCGCGCGCGAAGGCGCCGATGTGATTCTCGAGGTCGCCGACACGGGCGAGGGGATGGCCCCCGAGTTCGTCCGCGAGCGGCTGTTCAAGCCCTTCGAGACCAGCAAGGAATCGGGGATGGGCATCGGCGTGTACGAGAGCCGCCAGTACATCGTTTCCCTCGGCGGGCAGATTCTCTACGACAGCGCACCGGGCGCCGGCACCCGTGTCCGCGTGGTCCTTCCCGCGGCAGACCTCCCGGCGTCGCCGGTCGAGCAGCAGCCGAAGGCGGCGGTATGACCGAATCGCGGCGTCCCCTGCTCATCGTGGAAGACGACCCCGCCCTGCAAAAGCAGATGCAGTGGGCGTTCGACAAGTACGAGACCCTCGTTGCAAGCGACCGCGAGACCGCGGTGGCCCAGGTTCGCCGGTTCGAACCCGCCGTCGTGACGATGGATCTCGGACTGCCGCCGAAGCCGGACGACCCCGAGGAGGGGATGCAGCTGCTCGAACAGATCCAGTCGCTCGCGCCGGACACCAAGGTCATCGTGCTCACGGGCCAGAACGACCGCGCCAACGCGCTGCGTGCCATAGCTCTGGGTGCTTTCGACTTCAGCACCAAGCCTTTCGAGCCCGAGCTCCTGACTTGGACCATCGACCGGGCGTTTCGCGTGCACGAGCTGCAGGAGGAGAACCGGCGCCTCCAGTCCGCGTTGCAGGCGCCGGCGCTGTCCGGAGTCATCACGCGTGACGCCGAGATGCTGCGCATCTGCCGCACCATCGAGAAGGTTGCGCCTACTTCGGCAACGGTGCTGCTGCTCGGTGAGTCCGGAACCGGGAAAGAGCTCCTCGCGCGCGCATTGCACGAGCTTTCGCCGCGACAGGCGCGCAAGTTCGTCGCCATCAACTGCGCCGCCATCCCGGAAAACCTGCTGGAAAGCGAGCTGTTCGGCTACGAGAAGGGCGCGTACACGGGTGCGGCCAAGCAGACGATCGGCAAGATCGAGACCGCGCACGGCGGCACGCTCTTCCTCGACGAGATAGGTGACCTGCCGATATCGCTGCAGGCCAAGCTCCTGCGCTTCCTGCAGGAGCGAGTGATCGAGCGCCTCGGCGGCCGCCAGGAGATCCCGGTCGACGTGCGGATCGTTTGCGCGACGCATCGCGATCTCAAGGCGGACCGGGGTGCCTTTCGCGAGGACCTCTATTACCGCCTGGCCGAGATCGTGGTGGCGATTCCGCCGTTACGCGCACGCAAGGGCGACGCCGCGCTGCTGGCGCACCGCTTCGCCCGCAAGTTCGCGGCCGAGCAGAGGGGCGGCGAGGTCACGCTCCTCTCCGAGGCCATCGACGCGATCGAGGCTCACGCATGGCCCGGCAACGTTCGCGAGCTCGAAAATGTGGTCAAGCGTGCGGTCATCATGGCCGAAAGCTCCGCCATCAGCGCGCGCGACATCGGCGTGACGCCGGGCGACCAGGAGAGCTTGGCGCTCAACTTGCGACAGGTGAGGGACGAGGCCGAGAAAGGCGCGGTGCTGCGCGTACTGGCACGCGTCAACGGCAACTTGAGCAAGGCGGCCGAGCTTCTCGGTGTGAGCCGGCCGACCCTGTACGATCTCATGCATCGCTTCGGGCTCAAGTAGACAGGCCCGGAGAACCGCCACATGCACACGGACTCACGCGAAATGACGACCAACCTCAAGCTAAGCTGGGCCATCGCGACCGTAGCCATCACGTGCATGCTGGCCGCGTGCGGCGATGATCCCGCGTCGCACATCGCGTCGGCGCGCAAATACCTGGACAAGTCGGAGTATCCGGCAGCCGTCATCGAGCTCAAGAGCGCCCTGAAGTCCGCGCCAAACAACGCCGAGGCTCGCGCGTTGCTCGCCCGTGCGCTTCTCGAGGCCGGCGATCCGACGTCGGCCGAGACCGAGATTCGCAAGGCGCTGAGCCTCGGCTATCCTGCGGACCAGGGGTCCGTGCTGCTCGCGCAATCGCTGCTGCGGCAAGGCCAATTCAAGAAGCTCGTCACCGAGCTTTCGGGCGCGCTTCCGCAGAGCGCCGAGGCGCGCGCCGAGGTCGCATCCGTGGTCGGCGTGGCCTACCTCGCCCTGAACCAGCTCAAGGATGCGAGAGGCGCGATTGAAACGGCGATCGCCGCCCAGCCTTCCAACGTCAATGCGCAGATTTCTCGCGCGAAGCTGCTCGCGCTGGAGAAGGACCTTCCCGAGGCGCTGAAGCAGATAGACGCTGTCGTTGCAGCATCGCCGAAGAACATCGAGGCCTTGATGACCAAGGCAGGCATCCAGGGTTCGCTTGGGCAGCGGGACGACGCCATCGCGACGCTCGAAGCCCTCGTGGCGATCAGGCCCGATGCGCTGAGCGCGCGCTTCCTTCTGGCCTCGGCCTACGTCCAGACGGGACAGATCGACAAGGCGGTCGCGCACCTCGACGCGATGCGCAAGGCGGCACCCGACGACGCGCGCACCCTCTACGCCGACGCGCTGATCGCGTTCTACCGCAAGGACAACGCAGCCGCGCAGGCCGCCATCAAGAAGGCGCTGCAGGCGGCGCCGGACTACGTGCCGTCGCAATACCTGTCCGGCCTCATCGATCTTCGCCTGAAGTCCTACTCGACCGCCGAGGATTCGTTCCGCCTCATCGTGGCCCAGCATCCGGAGAACGAGGGCGCGCGACGCGCGCTCGCCGAGACTTATCTGCGGCGCGGCCAGCCCGGCAAGGCGTTGGCCATGCTCGAGCCGTCCATGCAGCGGTCGCCGAACGATGCCGGGTTGTTGCGACTCGCGGCGGAAGTCTATCTCGCGCTCAACAACGCGGCGCGGGCGACACAGCTTTTCGAGAACGCGGCCGCCCTCGACAAGCAGAACGTCGGCGGACAGGTGCGCCTCGCGCAGGTGCGTCTCGCGTCGGGTGACGCGGACGAGGCCATGAAGGATCTCGAGGCCCTTGCCGCCGAGCACCCGCGCGACCAGGAGCCCGATTACGCAATCATCAGCGCGTACCTGAGCACGCACGACTATACGAAGGCCCTCGCCGCGGTGTCGAACCTGGAGGCGAAGCAGCCTACGAGCGCGGTCGCGCAAAACCTGAAGGGCATGGTGCTCATGGCGCAGGGCGACGTCAAGGGCGCGCGCGCCGCGCTGGAAAAGGCGCTGACGCTCGATCCCGAATTCATGGTCGCGGCGCAGAATCTTGCCCGCATCGACCTGGCCGAGCGCGACTTCGACGGCGCGCGCAAGCGTTACGAGCAGATGCTCGCCAAGGATCCAAAATCGGAAGTTGCGATGCTCGGTCTCGCTGATATCCTGACCCTGACCAACGCGCCGAGCGCCGACATCAAGGCGGCCATCGAGCGTTCAATCGCGGCCAATCCGGCGTCAACGCAGTCGCGCCTGGCCCTCGTGACCTACTACGCGAGGCTCAAGGACGGGCGGGGTGCACTGGCCGCCGCGCAGGCGGCGCAAGTGGCGATTCCCGACGCTCCGTCGGTCGTCGAGACGCTGGGAGTCGCGCAGGCCAGCGTAGGGGAGATGAACCAGGCGATCGCCACGTTCCAGCGACTGACCCAGCTCCAGCCGGAGAGTGTGGCTCCTCTGCGTCGCCTGTCGGACGCGCAGATCAAGGCCAAGGACTACAACAGCGCCATTGCCACGCTGCGCGGCGGCCTCGCCTTCGCGCCGAGTTCGCCCGAGTTGTGGATTGCGCTGGCACGTGCCTACGACGAGGCGGGGCGCGTCGACGTAGGGATCACGGAAGCGCGCAAGCTGCAAAAGCAGTTTCCGGATCGCGCCGAGGGGTTCGCGATCGAGGGCGAGCTCCTCGCGCGGCAGGGCAAGTGGGCGGAGACGGCCACGGCTTACAAGGCCGCGCTCGCTCGCGAGCAGCTGCCCTTCATCGCCGGACGACTGCACTCGGCGCTGCTCGGGGCGGGCAAGCCGGAAGAGGCGGCGAGCCTCGCGCAGAAGTGGCTGGCGGAGCATCCGCGGGACCTCGCGATGCGCTACTACCTCTCGGAGGCCGGCATCGCGAGGAAGGATTATCGTGCCGCCGTACCCCAATTGCGGGCAGTCCTCGAGCTCGAGCCGGACAATGCTGCCGTGCTCAACAACATGGCCTGGTCGCTAGGCCAGCTCGGCGACTACGATACGGCCGTCAAGTACGGCGAGCGCGCCACCAAGCTTTCGCCCAATCAGCCCGCGTTTCTCGATACCTACGGCTGGATCCTGTACCAGCGCGGCGAAACCGGCCGCAGTGTCGAGACGCTCCGCAAAGCCGTTGCCCTTGCGCCGCAGGACGACTCGATCCGGATCCACTATGCCCGCGCCCTGATCAAGACAGGCGACAAGCCGGCCGCCCGCAAAGAGCTCGAGGTGGCGGCAAAGGCGAGCTCCGAGTCGGTGCGCGGGGAAGCGGAGCAGCTCCTGAAGGAGCTGTGACGCCGACCCGATCCACGAACGGGACTCCGAAGCTCGAGTCCCGCATGAACCTTGGCGGACGCGCCCCTCATGACATGACAAGCAACTTAACCATCGCTGTCGTCGGACTTGGCTACGTCGGCCTTCCGCTCGCCGTGGAATTCGGCAAGAAATATCCGACGATCGGCTTCGACCTTTCCACCGCCAAGGTCGACGCGTACCGCGGTTTTGTCGACCCGACGGGCGAGCTATCCTCCGACGAGCTGCGGGCCGCGAAGCATCTGGTAACGACCTCGGATGCCGCCGAGCTGCGCCGCGCCAATTTCATCGTCGTCGCCGTGCCGACGCCGATCGACGACGCGCACCAGCCCAATTTCCTGCCGCTGCTTGGTGCGAGCGAGAGCGTGGGACGTAACCTGCAGCGCGGCGCGACCGTCGTTTTCGAGTCTACGGTATATCCGGGGGCGACCGAGGAAATCTGCGTCCCGGTGATCGAGCGCCACTCCCGGATGCAGTGGAGGCGCGACTTCAACGTCGGATACTCGCCCGAGCGCATCAACCCGGGTGACAAGGAGCACACGCTCACCCGCATCACCAAGGTGGTCTCCGGGGACACGCCCGAGACCCTCGAGCGCGTCGCCGAAGTCTATGGGAGCATCATCTCGGCAGGGGTTCATAGGGCGAGCAGCATCAAGGTCGCCGAGGCGGCCAAGGTCATCGAGAACACACAGCGGGACCTGAACATCGCGCTCATGAACGAGCTGTCGCTCATCTTCCACAAGATCGGCATCGACACGATGGAGGTGCTCGAGACGGCGGGTACCAAGTGGAACTTCCTGCCGTTCCGGCCGGGACTCGTAGGTGGCCACTGCATCGGCGTCGACCCGTACTACCTCACGCACAAGGCCGACATGCTGGGCTACCACCCGCAGGTCATCCTGGCGGGCCGCCGCATCAATGACGGTATGGGCAAGTACATCGCCGACCAGACGGTCAAGCACATGATCCAGGCGGGGTTCAACATCAAAGGAGCGCGCGTGAACGTGCTCGGCCTCACGTTCAAGGAGAATTGCCCGGATCTTCGCAACTCGAGGGTTATCGACGTGATCAACGAGCTCACCTCGTTCGGCGTTGCCGTGCACGTGCACGATCCCGTCGCCGATCCCCGCGAGGCGCACCACGAATACGGTGTCAGGCTGACCCGCTGGGAGGAGTTGCCGCGTGCCGACGCGATCGTGGCGGCCGTCGCGCACCGCCAGTACGGCGCGCGCCCGCTCGACGACTTTGTCGCCAAGGTCGTGCCTGGCGGGGTTTACATCGACGTCAAGTGCCAGGCCGACGCAGCGGCGCTGCGCGACCGCGGCCTCACGGTATGGCGATTGTGAGGGCTACGGAAGCAGGCAGCCCCTCGGCGATCGAAGCGGTCCGTGCATCGCTGCGCGCCAGCCCGCGGCGCTGGCTCGTCACGGGCAGCGCGGGCTTCATCGGATCCCATCTGCTCGAGACGTTGCTTCGCCTTGGCCAGGAAGTGGTGAGCCTGGATAACTTCGCGACGGGCTACCGGCGCAACCTGGACGAAGTCCGATTCGCCGTCGGCCGTCAGGCGTGGGAACGACACACGTTCCAGGAAGCCGACATCGCCGACCCTGCGGCATGCCGACGCGCCTGCGAAGGGATCGACATCGTGCTGCACGAGGCCGCGCTGGGCTCGGTCCCGCGGTCGCTGGCCGACCCGCTTGCTACGCACGCAGCGAACGCGACGGGGTTTCTGAACATGCTCGTCGCGGCGCGCGACGCGGGTGTAGTGCGGTTCGTTTACGCCGCGTCGAGCTCGACATACGGCGACCATCCCGGATTGCCCAAGGTCGAGGACAGCATCGGACGCCCGCTCTCTCCGTATGCGGCAACGAAGCTCTTCGACGAGATCTACGCCGACGTGTTCGCGCGCTGCTACGGCATCTCGGCGATCGGCCTGCGCTACTTCAACGTGTTCGGGCCGCGGCAGGATCCGGACGGGGCCTACGCGGCCGTCATCCCGCGTTGGGTCGACGCTATGCTCGCGGGCACCCCCGTGCTCATTCACGGCGACGGCGAGACGACGCGCGACTTTTGTCACGTCGACAACGTGGTTCAGGCGAACCTTCTGGCAGCGCTTGTCGAGCGCGCTGACGCCGTGAACCAGGTCTACAACGTCGCGGTGGGCGGGCGCACGTCCCTCAACGACCTCGCCGCCATGCTGCGCGACTTGCTCGCGGAACGTCACCCGGGGCTGCGCGTGCCGCCACCGAGTCACGTCGACTTTCGTCCCGGGGATGTGCGCCACTCGCAGGCCGACATCGCAAAGGCGCTCCAGCTTCTGGGGTACCATCCCGTTCACGACGTTCGCTCGGGCTTGCGCGAGTCGTTGGAGTGGTACGAAGCGCGCTCGCGTGCCGGCATGGCAACGACCGACAACCTGTATGGAGCTGCGTAGCCTCGCCTGCCATCGCGCTTCGCTTGCCTCCACGGCAGCGGCGTTGCTTATGCTCGCCCCGCTGGCGGCCCCTGCGCAAGATGGCGCAGACAGGGCAGGGGATGCGCCCAACGCGCTCGTCGCACAGGCCCTCGCCTACGAGCACGGCGAGGGCGTTCCCAAGGATCCGTTGAAGGCGGCCGCGCTCTATTGCGAGGCCGGGCGCGCGGGGAACGCGGAAGCGCTGTTCAGCCTCGGCTGGATGTACGCCAACGGGCGCGGCGTCGAGCGCAACGACACGATCGCCGCCTCGCTGTTCGCGCTCGCAGCCGCCTCCGGGCACGAGCAGGCGCGAAAAGCGATGCAGGTCGTCCGCGGCGACGGCGAAGTTCTGCCGGAATGCCTCCGTCCGCAGACATCGGCCGTGGCGGCCGAGTCGACCCAACCGCCCGTCGCGCTCGACATCAGGGTGGAGACGCTCGATCCCTTCGCCGAGCTTCCCGCATGGAAGATGCAGATCGCGAAGGTCGTTAAGAAGCTCGCGCCACAGTACAAGGTGAACCCGCGCCTGGCGCTCGCGGTCATCCAGGTCGAATCGAACTTCGACACCAACGCGCGCTCGGCTGCCGATGCGCGCGGGCTCATGCAGCTCATTCCCGGCACCAGCGAACGCTTCAACGTGGATGACCCGCATAGCATCGACCAGAACGTCCGCGGAGGACTCGCCTATCTGCGCTGGCTGCTTGCGTACTATCGCGGCCAGGTCCCGCTCGCCGCCGCGGCCTACAACGCGGGAGAAAAGGCAGTCGATAAGTACGGCGGCATTCCGCCCTACCCGGAAACCCAGGAATACGTACGCCGCGTGCTGCGTTTGTACAAGAGCGACCAGCATCCGTACGATGCGAGAATAGTCGGCCCATCCCCCATCCTCTTGCCTGTGCGCTCGGGGAAAACATGATTGCGCGCAAGTTCCGACAACGCCTCATGTGGGCTTTCGCCATCGCGGTCGCCGCGGCCGTTTTGCCGGCACGGGCCGACATCATCGACACCGTCGCCCGAGTCAAGGGCGCCATTGTCGCAATCGGAACTTACGACCGAACGAGATCGCCGCAGTTCGTGTTCCGGGGGACGGGGTTTGCGGTCGAGGACGGAACCTACGTCGTGACGAACGCCCACGTCGTGACCACGGTCGACGCGGCCAAGCTGGAGCTGTTCGGCATCCTCGTCCCGCAGGGCGGCTCGCAAGCGCTCTTTCGCGAGGCGAGGCAGGTCGCCGTCGATCCGGGCAAGGACTTGGCGCTTCTCAAGACTGGCGGCACACCGCTACCGACGCTGAAGCTCGGAGAGTCCGATCGTGTGAAAGACGGCCAGACCGTGCTCTTCACCGGCTTCCCGATCGGCGACGTCCTCGGCCTCTATCCCGCGACGCATCGCGGAATGGTGTCTGCCATCACGCCCATCGCGATTCCCCAGGGGCGATCGGCGGATCTCGATCCCAAGGTGATCCGCCGCCTCGAGAGTGGCGCCTTTCCGGTCTTCCAGCTCGACGCGACCGCCTATCCCGGCAGCAGTGGCAGCCCGGTGTACGACCCCGATACCGGCGAGGTGCTGGGCGTCATCAACATGGTGCTCGTGAGGGGTACGAAGGAAGCCGCACTCTCCCAGCCCAGCGGCATCACCTACGCCGTGCCGGCGAAGTATGTGCGGGAGCTGCTGCAGAAAGCGCGGCAATAGCGCCCTTGCTCGACGCCTGGCCCGATGCCATTTGGTGGAAAGCGCTCTTCAAGGCGCTGATCCTGCCGCCGACAGGCCTGCTGCTGCTTTCTTTGGCGGGCCTGGTGATGCTGCGGAGGCGACCACGTGTCGGAGGCGCCGTCGCGGTGGTGGGTATCGTCGCGCTGCTCGTGTTGTCGATGCCGATCGTGTCCTTCGCTCTCGCGCGCTGGCTCGATTCCACACCGCCCCTGGATCCTGAGCGCGCCAAGAGTGCGCAGGCCATCGTGATCCTCGGGGGCGGAATGCGGCGCAATGCGGCGGAATTCGGCGGGGACACGCTGGGTCGGCTGACCCTCGAGCGCGTCCGCTACGGCGCGCGCGTTGCGCGCATGGTCGGATTGCCGGTGCTAGTCTCCGGCGGCTCTCTGTACGGCATCAAGCCGGAGGCTGCCGTGATGAAGGACGCCCTCGAAGGCGAATTCGGCGTGCCGGTACGGTGGACCGAGGACCGCTCCCGGACGACGCACGAGAACGCCGTCGACTCCGCGGCGATCCTGCGTGAGGCCGGCGTGCGCAAGATCGTCCTCGTGTGCCACAGCTTCGACGTGCCGCGCGCGCGCGCCGAATTCGAGGCGCAGGGCTTGGAGGTGGTTCCCGCCCCGACTGGGCTCCCGACGCGAGACCTGCCCAGCGTGCTCGAGTTCGTCCCGAGCTTCGCCGGCCTGTCCGGCAGTTACTACGTCGTGTACGAGATCGTAGCCAACGCCGTTCGGGCGCTGACGCCCCGCGGCCAGGCCGCCGGGGTGCGTTGAGGCGGGTGCCGTCAGCCGCGACCGCGGCGCCGCGCGAGCGCCGCCAGGGTCATGGCGGCCGCGAGCATTAGCCAAAGGGTGGAGGGCTCGGGAACGGTCTGCGTGCGCGGCAGCTTGATGTTCGTGTTCGTGATGAAGTTCTGGTGCCCGTCGTTCACGAGATAGAACACGTCGACGTCGTCGACGGAATTGGAAAGACCGTTAAGCCACCCCTGGGCGATCGTCACGGCATCCGTGTGCCCGTCGTCGTTGACGACGCGGAAATTGCCGCTCGACAGATTGAGGCTCCCGCTGTCGAAGAAGATCTCCCACACCGCGAGCTGGAACGCCGCTGAATGGGTGGAATCCGTAAGTGCGGAACCGTACGCCTCGTGGAAGAGTTCCCCCAGCAACGTGAAAACCGGGCTGTCCGGAAGCGACGCCGAGTAGGTATAGGTGTTGCCGAAACCGAAGTACTGGTCGAGTTCCACGCACCAGAACACGATCGGGTCGCCGTTCCACGTTCCGTAGAAGCCACCCGCGCCCGGCGAGCCTCCCATGCTGAGCGAGAATTGCTGCGCGCCGTTGGCGTAGCCGATCGTGTGGAGGTCCCCGGCAATAGCCGCTCGTCCGAAGGCAAATGCCAGGCACGCACAACTGCACGCGGCGACACGCTTGATGATCGAATTGGGCATCGGATTTTCGCCGTCAGGAGGACAAGGTCCGCCTCATAAGCAGTCTTTAGCAACATCCGTACCGTGCGTCTTAACTCAAAATAACAACACAAAAACAATACATTACAGCGACCAGGTAGCGGATACCATTAGTAGGACACAGTAGATGTAAAGGTTGCCGACAGATGAATTACCTGGCGCACCTCCCGAATACCGAGAGGCCCACATGGAGCCCGTGAACGGCTAAGGGCCTTGGCCTGGTAGGACGGAATGGCGCATAATTTGTATTATGTCAAATGAAGCCGGCAGGCCCCGCGCATCGCGTTGGCTCCAGCGCGCCCCGCCCTCAGGATACCGGCGAGCGGGCCTTGAGGTCCCTCAGGCTCTTCACGCTGTCGCCGGCCCACATGCCGAACATGCGCGAGAAGTTGAAGTCATCGGACACCGGCGTGGTGTTGCGGAAGCTCGTCGCAAACGCGCCGCGGTCGCCCGCGGTGCGGCGGTCGGTGACGCGAGCGAGCAACGTGCCCGTCGTGGAGTCGCGCAGCTCGAGGACCAGCGTCGCGTAACCCGCGTTGTACGTGTACGTGCGGCTCGGCAAGGCCAGCGTCACCGTCTCGGGCGCGTTGATCCATACGTCCGCGAGGCGGATCGACACCGCCAGCACGTCCTTGCCGGGCGCGGCGGCGATCTCGTAGCCGGCGCGGCTGAACGAGCCGGTGAAGGCCTCGCTGAACCCGGCGCGATATTTCGCCGCGATGTCGGCCGCATCCTGGTCCGAGGTGCCCTGCAGGACCGCGATTTTCTGGTTGTTGAGATCGCGCTGCCAGTCGCGCGAGAACGTCACCTGCGCGGCGGGATCGAACATGACCTTCGTGTAACCCCGGAAATCGGTCCCGGGACGGAGGTAGACCTGGTCGAAGCGCGCGGAGCTCGCCCTGACCAGCCCGTCCGCGGCGTCCTGCGCGACCGCGGGAATGCCGGCGGCCGCGAGCAGCGCGGTCCCCGACGCGATGGCGAACCAGTTGCGAATCTTCATGCGATACCTCCGTCGATGCAGGTGATCCGTTGCGCTAACAGTCGCGTTCCCCTTCCTCATCCCCGCTACTTCGGTTGCTCGTTGCCGTAGGTCTTGACGAGGTAGTCGACGATCACGGGCATGTCGGCGTCGTCGATCGGCGCGTTGAACACCACCTTCATTCGCTTGACCATCGCGTCCCAGTACGCGCGCGGCGCGGTCGGCGGCTGGTAGAGCATGTATTCCGCCGAGTGGCACACGACGCAGCTTTGCTGCGCCTTCGCGTAGCCCGGCAGCGTGCTCGCCTTGAGCTGCGCACCGTCGGCCGGCAGCGTGATCGTCTTCGTCGCCGCGAGACAGGCGCCCGAAACCGCCAGGGCGGCAGCCGCAATCGAAACCATCTTCGTACGGTTCATGGGCGCTCCCGTCATCCCGCCGTCACGCCGATGCGCTCGACGACGTTGCGCATGTAGCCCGCGGGCTGCCACAGCGCCTCCATCGGCTGGCTCTGGCCGGAGCGGTTCCATGCCCGCACGCGCACGTCGTACGTCCCCTTTTCCGGGGTGAAAGGAAACGTGAACTCGCGGAAAGAGTAGCGGCCGAGGTCGTCGCCGAGCTTCGCCTCGCGCCACGTCTGGCCGCCGTCGGTCGACCATGCCACTTCGCGGATGCCCTGGCCGCCGTCGAATGCGATGCCGCGCACTGTGATCGGCTGCCCGGCGCGAACCTTCGCGCCGTCGTTGAGCGATGTGATGAACGAGCGCACGTTGAATCGTCCGATCGGGCGCGTATTGGCTGGCGTCGTGCCGGGGTCGACACACGCGCAATCGTTGTCGGGAATGCGGTACGCAGGCCGCATCCAGAAGCCGTCGAAGACGGAGTCGATCACTTCGATTTCGGAGAGGTGCTTCACCCAGTACGTGCCGTAGTACCCGGGCACGATGAGCTTCACCGGGAAGCCGTTGAGCATCGGGATCTCGGTCCCGTTCATCTGGTAGGCGATCATGACGTCGGGGTCGAGCGCCTGGTTGACGTCCAGCGCTTTGACGAAGTCGCCGCCGTTGAAGATCGCCGTGTCGAGGCCGTTGAACGTCACCTGCCTCGCGGAGCTCTTGAGCTCCGCCTTGGCGAGGACGTCCTTGAGCGGCACGCCGACCCAACGCGCGTTGCCCATCGCCCCGTTGGCGAGCTGGCCGCCCGTGACGCGCGGCGCGAACAGGCCGCGGCTGTTGCCCGAGCATTGGTTCACGGCGACGAGCTCCACGGGCTTGAACTGCGTGCGCAGGTCGGCAAGCGCGAGCTCGTACGGCTTGCCCGCGGCGTTGCCGCCGATCTTGATGACATATTTGTCGGGGTCGATCGAAGTGGGAATCCCCGCGTTGTGATAGCGCACGAAGAAAGCGTCGTTCGGCGTGATCACGCCCTCGCTGAAGACCTCGAACGGCGTCTCGAGCTGCGGCGGCCGCGAGGTGAGCACGATCATCGCGCGCTTCTCCGGATATACGGCGAGGTTGCGCTTGCCGTTGACCATCGGCAGGTCGACGGTCGTGCCCTGCCCGCGCGCGACGCCGCTCGCGGCGGCGAGGCCCGCGGCGCCGGCACCTGCGGCCAGCAACCTGCGTCGAATGCGGTTGATGCTTTCGCTCATCGCTCTTCTCCTCCGGGCGCGGGGTCTTCGGTTGCCCCTGGTATGCATTGTAGAACTGGAAGCGGCGGGATTTGTAGGCGCCCGTGGAAACCCTCAAAATCGTCGTCTTCGACGCACCTCCACCATGCCCCCGCCCTCGAAGAGTGGCCCCGCCCCTGCCGGGGCTCGCCTCTCGGAGCGAACGATGCGCATCGTCCGCCGGACGCTTCTCGGCCTTCTCGCGGCGGCGCTGCTCCTCGTGTTCGCGATTCCCCGCCGGCCTCCGCCGCCTCCCTCTCCGGCGCAGCCGGAGCAGGCGTTCGTCGACAAGGCAGGCATCGTGTCACCGGCGTTCGCGCGCGCATGGGCGGGCGCCCTCCTCGACGATCCGCGGGCGCAGATCGTCGTGTACATCGACAAGCGGCCGCCCGAAGGCGAGCTCGCCGCGTGGGCCATCCAGACCGCGAGCGACTGGAAGATCGGCGCCGCCAAGAACGACACGGGGCTCGCGCTCTTCGTGTTCACGGAGCCGAGGATGGCGCGCATGGACGTGGGCTACGGCCTCGAGGCCGTTTTCACCGACGCGCGCGTGCGCCAGCTGCTCGAGGCGCATCTCGCGCCGCAATTCTCGGCGGGCCGCTACGAGCGCGGCTTCGACGCCTACCTCACCGCCCTGCGCGACGAGCTGGGCGGCAACGCCGCGCGGGCGCGCGCGGCCGAAGGCGCGGTCAAGGCGCCTCGCGAGTCGTGGGTCGGGCAGGCGGCGTCCGCTTTCGGCCGCGTGCCCCGCCTGGTCACGGCCACGTCGGCCAACTATCTCGAGGGCGGACCGGTAGCGCGCATCGGCATCCTGATCTTCGTTGCCGTGGGGCTCGGCATCGCGGCCATCGGTCTCGCGCTCGCCGCGAACACGGCATGGCGTGTCGCGACCCTCCCGGGGAAGCTCCGCGCGCGCAGGCAGAACGCGGCGGCCGCCGACCTCAAGCTCACCGAGATCGTGCTCGGCATCGGCGGTTTCGGTATCTGCCTCGCGATGGTCGTGTTCGTCTTGCTCGCCGTCGAGGACTTCATGACGCGGCGTGGAAGCTTCAGCGGCGCGGGCGCGATGATCGTCTGGCCGATGCCGCGCTAGCCGCTTCGAGGGCTCAGGGCAGCCCCGCGATTGCCGTCGTCACGATCTCGTTCAGCACGCCCTCGTCCTCGCCGACGGCGAGCCGCAGTTCGACGCAGATTCCGGGGTGGCGGGCGCGAACCTCCTCGACCGCCGCGGGGAGGTCCTCGCGAACGTGGCCGCCCTGCCCCAGGAAGACCGGGACGATGCGCAGCGTCGCGCACCCGGCCGCGACCAGCGCTTCGGCGGCGCTCGCTAGGTCGGGCTGCATGATCTCGAGGAATGCGAGCGCGACACCCAGATCCGGCCGCGCGGCCTGCACCTTGGATCTCAGGCGCTCGAACGGCTCCCGCCAGCGCGCGTCGCGCGCGCCGTGAGCGAACAGAATGAGGCCGGTCGAGGGCATGACCTGGGGATTATGAGCCCCCACGATGCCGGCGTCTGGTTATAAAGGCATAGCTATTCATTCCTTCTAAGAATTAGGCCGCACCCCTATTCTTGCCAAACCCGAGGATTTCGCTCATGTATCGCTACGACCATTTCGACCAGCGCCTCGTCGACGAGCGGGTCGCCCAGTTCCGCGACCAGACTCGCCGCTATCTCGCCGGCGAGCTGACTGACGACGACTTCCGCCCGCTGCGGTTGCAGAATGGTCTTTATATTCAGAAGCATGCGCCCATGCTGCGGATCTCGATCCCGTATGGGCAGCTGTCGACCCGGCAGCTGCGCACGCTCGCCCACATCGCCCGCACTTACGACCGCGGCTACGGCCATTTCACGACGCGGCAGAACGTTCAACTGAATTGGCCGCATCTCGAACAGGTGCCCGACATCCTCGCCGAGCTCGCGCGGGTGGAGATGCATGCGATCCAGACGTCCGGCAACTGCATCCGCAACATTACGAGCGACCACTTCGCAGGCGTGGCGCGCGACGAGGTCGTCGACGCCCGCCCCTACAGCGAGCTGATGCGGCAATGGGCGACCCTCCACCCGGAATTCGCTTACCTGCCGCGCAAGTTCAAGATCGCCGTGAGCGGCGCGACGAGCGACCGCGCGGCCATCCTCGTCCACGACATCGGGCTGCAGCTCGTCCGCGGCGAGCGCGGGGACGTCGGCTTTCGCGTTGCCGTCGGCGGCGGCCTCGGCCGTACGCCGATGATCGGCCACGTCATCCGCGAGTTCCTGCCGCGCGCCGAGATCCTCAACTACCTCGACGCCATCCTGCGCGTCTACAACCGCTTCGGCCGCCGCGACAACAAGTACAAGGCGCGCATCAAGATCCTCGTGAAGGAGCGCACGCCGGAAGTGTTCCGCCATGACGTCGAGGCCGAGTGGGAGCACGTCCGCGGCGGTCCGGCGACCGTGCCGTCCGAGGAGTTCGAGCGCCTCGCCGCGTTCTTCGTGCCGCCCGCCCACGAGCAACTGCCCGGCGACGACGCAGGCTTCCGCTCGGCGCTGCAGGACAACCGCGCATTCGCCAACTGGGCGCAGCGCAACCTGCACCCGCACAGGATGCCGGGCTACATGATCGTGACGCTGTCGCTCAAGAAGACGGGCATCCCGCCGGGCGACGTGACGTCCGACCAGATGGACGCGATCGCCCACCTCGCCGACCGGTACAGCTTCGGCGAGCTCCGCGTGTCGCACGAGCAGAATCTGATCCTCACCGACGTGAGGCAGAGCGACCTCCTGTCGCTGTGGCAGCAGCTGAAGGGCCTTCGCCTCGCCACGCCCAACATCGGCCTTCTCACCAACATCGTCTGCTGTCCGGGCGGCGACTTCTGCTCGCTCGCCAACGCGAAGTCGATTCCCATCGCCGAGGCGATCCAGCGCCGCTTCGACGACTTGGATTACCTGCACGACATCGGCGAGCTCGACTTGAACATCTCCGGCTGCATGAACGCCTGCGGGCATCATCACGTCGGCCACATCGGCGTGCTCGGCGTCGACAAGAACGGCTCCGAGTGGTACCAGGTCAGCATCGGCGGCTCGCAGGGCGAGGACGCGGCCTTGGGCAAAGTCATCGGCCCGTCGTTCGCCGCCGACGAGATGCCGGACGTCGTCTCCCGCCTCATCGAGACGTATGTCGACATCCGGCACGACGACGAGCGCTTCGTCGACACCGTGCACCGCGTCGGCATCGAGCCTTTCAAGGAGCGGGTCTATGCCCCGACTCATTAGGCGGCGCGCGATTGCCGAGGACGCGTCCATCCTCGTGCGCGGCGCGGCTACGCTCGCCGACGTCCCGGAGGGCGTACCCGTGATCGTGCCGATGCGGCTGTGGCTCGCCGAACGCGCGGCGTTCGCGGCCCGCGGCGGCGTCGGCATCCTTCTTTCGCCTTCGGATGATCCGATGGCACTCGCCGGCGAACTCGCCACCGTTGCGCTGATCGCGATCGACTTTCCCTCGTTCACCGACGGCCGCGGCTACTCGAGCGCGCGCATCCTGCGCGACCGCCTGGGCTACCGCGGCGAGCTGCGCGCGGTGGGCGACATCCAGCGTGACCAGCTCTACTACCTCCATCAGGTGGGCTTCGACGCGTTCGCGCTGCCCGAGGAGCGCGACCTCGAAGCCGCGCTCGCGGGTTTGCGCGACTTCTCCGACGGTTACCAGATCACCCAGGCGCGCACGCCGTGGTTCCGCCGCCGCGACGCGGGAATCTCGCCATGACTCTCACGCAACGCACCGATGCCGTGGTGGCGACGCTCGCGGGCGTCGCCCGCGATCATGCACCGGCCGTGCTGGCGTCGAGCTTCGGCGCCGAGGACATGGTCCTGGTCGATCTCATCGCACATCACGTGCCGTCGATCGGCGTGTTCACGCTCGACACCGGCCGCCTTCCGGAGGAGACGCACACGCTGATCGACCGCGTGCGCGATCGCTACGGCTTGGCCATCGGCGTGTTCGCCCCCGATGCCTCGCGGGTCGAGGACTTCGTGCGCGCGAACGGCGTCAACGCGTTCTACCACAGCGTCGACCTGCGCAAGGCCTGCTGCGCGATCCGCAAGACGGAGCCGCTCGCGCGCGCGCTCGCCGGCAAGGGCGCGTGGATCACGGGCCTGCGCCGCGAGCAGTCGGTCACCCGCAGCGACCTTCCCGCCTCCGAGTTCGACGAAGTGCACGGCCTGCCCAAGTTCAATCCGCTCGCCGAGTGGAGCGAAGAAGACGTCTGGACCTACCTTCGCGCCCGCCAGGTGCCGTACAACGCGCTGCACGATCGAGGCTATCGCAGCATCGGCTGCGCGCCGTGCACCCGCGCCGTGGAGCTCGGCGAAGACGTCCGCGCCGGCCGCTGGTGGTGGGAAAACCCGGAGCAGAAGGAATGCGGTCTGCACCGCCGGCCCGTCGGCTTCGCGCGCAGGGCGCAACCGCAGGAAGCGATCAGCCCATGACCTCGACGACGTTTGCGGACGAGCCCGGGATTGCGGCATTCGCCGCGCCGACGGAAGCCGACCACCTCGCCTGGCTCGAGTCGGAGGCCATCCACATCCTGCGCGAAGTGGCGGGACAATGCGCAAGCCCAGCCTTGCTCTTCTCGGGCGGCAAGGATTCGCTCGTGCTGCTGCGCCTGGCCGAGAAGGCCTTTCGCCCGGGGCGCTTTCCGTTCCCGCTCCTGCACATCGACACCGGGCACAACTTCCCCGAGGTGATCGAGTTCCGCGACGCCCGTGCCGCCGAGTTGGGCGAGCGGCTGATCGTGCGCTCGGTGGAGGATTCGATCGCGGAAGGCCGCGTCGTGCTCAAGGATCCGGACGAGAGCCGCAACGCGCATCAATCGGTCACGCTGCTCGACGCCATCGCCGAGTTCGAGTTCGACGCCTGCATCGGCGGCGCCCGCCGCGACGAGGAGAAGGCGCGCGCCAAGGAGCGTGTCTTCAGCTTCCGCGACGCCTTCGGCCAGTGGGACCCGAAGAACCAGCGGCCGGAGCTGTGGAACCTCTACAACGCCCGCGTGCACAAGGGCGAGCACGTGCGCGTGTTCCCGATCAGCAACTGGACCGAGCTCGACGTATGGCAGTACATCGAGCGCGAGCGCCTGCAAGTGCCGTCGATCTATTACGCCCACACGCGTCCCATCGTGCGCCGTCGCGGCGCGCTCGTTCCGGTGACGCATCTGACGCCGCCGCGCAGCGGTGAAGTGGTCGAGGAAGTCTCGGTGCGCTTCCGCACGGTCGGCGACATCCCGTGCACGGCGCCCGTCGCGTCCGTCGCGGCGAGCGCGCGCGACATCATCGTGGAGACGGCGGCCTCCACGATCACCGAGCGCGGCGCGACGCGCCTCGACGACCAGACCAACGACGCCTCGATGGAGCTGCGCAAGAAGGCGGGCTATTTTTGATGAGCGCTCGCGATAAGCTGCCGGTGCAGGACAACGGCGTGCTGCGGTTCCTGACCGCCGGCAGCGTCGACGACGGCAAGAGCACGCTGATCGGGCGGCTCCTGTACGACACGAAGGCGGTCCTGTCCGACCAGCTCGCCGCCGTCGCACGCACGTCGGCCAAGCGCGGCACCGACCTCGATCTTTCGCTTTTGACCGACGGCCTCACCGCCGAGCGCGAGCAAGGCATCACGATCGACATTGCCTACCGTTACTTCGCCACCGCGTGCCGCAAGTTCATCATCGCCGACGCGCCCGGGCACGAGCAGTACACGCGCAACATGGTCACCGCGGCGTCGACCGCGCAGCTCGCCGTGCTGCTGGTCGATGCGCGCCACGGTATCGTGACGCAGACGCGCCGCCACGCCACGCTCGCCCACCTGCTCGGCATCCGCCATCTCGTGGTGGCCGTGAACAAGATGGATCTGGTCGGCTTCCGCGAGGAGGACTACGCGCGTATCGTCGCCGACTTCCGCGAGTTCGCGCGGCGTACCGGCATCGACGAGGCGGGCGTCCGCTACGTCCCGATGTCCGCGCTCGGCGGCGACATGGTCGTCGAGCGAGGCGGCCGCTTGCCCTGGTACTCGGGACCCACGCTTCTCGCGATCCTCGAGACCACACCGATAGGGCTCGCGTCCACCCGGGCCGGCTTCCGCTTGCCCGTGCAGTACGTCTCGCGCCCCAACGGCGAGGGACGCCGCGGCTATCTCGGGCGCGTGGAGGCCGGCTCGATCGGCGTCGGTGACCGTGTGACGGCGCTGCCTTCGGGCCGCACGACCACGATCGCCGAGATCCGCACCTACGACGGCCCTCGCGATCGCGCCCGCCTGCACGACGCCGTCACGGTCGCGCTCGCCGACGAGATCGACGTGTCGCGCGGCGACATGATCGTCGCGGCCGCGGCGGCCCCCGATCCCGCGAGGCGGATCGACGCCACGCTGTGCTGGCTCGGCGAGCGGCCCCTCGACCTGCGCCGCACTTACATCCTGCGCCACACCACGCGCGAGGTCCGCGCACGCGTCGAGGGCCTCGACCACCTGTGGAACGTGAGCACGCAGTCGCGCGAACCGGCGCCGGAAGCGCTCGCGATGAACGACATCGGGCAAGCCACGATCGCACTCGCGCAGCCGATCGTCGCGGACCGCTACGACGACAGCCCCGCGACCGGCAGCTTCATCCTGATCGACGAGGCGACCAACGGCACCGTCGCCGCGGGGATGATCCGATGACCGGGACCGTGTATCTCGTTGGCGCAGGTCCGGGCGCGCCCGATCTCCTGACGCTGCGCGCCGCTCGGCTGCTCGCCGAGGCCGACATCGTGTTCTACGACGCGCTCGTGCATCCGGAGACGGTCGCACTTGCCGAGCGCGCACAGAAGATCGCGGTGGGTAAGCGTTGCGGCAAGCACTCGACGGCGCAACAATTCATCAACAAGCGGCTGGTCGACGCGGCGCGCCGGCACCGCGTCGTCGTGCGCCTCAAGGGCGGCGACCCAATGCTCTTCGGCCGCGCGCAGGAAGAGATCGCGGCGCTCGAAGCGGCCGGCATCGCGTGCGAAATCGTGCCGGGCATCACCGCCGCGCTCGCGGCCGCCGCGGAGCTCCGCACGTCGCTCACGCAACGCGGTACGGCGCGCAGCGTGACCTTCGCGACGCCGCGCGTCGGCGCGAACGAGCCCGACAGCACGTGGGCGGCAGGCCTTCACGCCGCCGACGCGGGCGCGATCTACATGGGCGCCGGAGAAGCGGCACGCATCGCCCGGACGCTCCTCGCTGCGGGCAAGTCGCCCGGGCTCCCGGTGGCGATCGTCGAGAGCGCGTCGCTCCCGGAGCAGCGGACCTGCTACACGACGCTGGCCGATCTGCCCGCGTTGGCGGACGCGACCGTGACGGGTCCCGCGCTCATCCTCATCGGGCCGCAATTCCGCGCCCGTGCCGCGGTCGGAGCCGAAGCCGAGCGATGTCGCGAGGACTCGCGCACGGCGACGGGCTGACCACCCGGTCCGATCGAGAAAAGCCGCAGCCGCGGCCTTTCTTGGCCCATACATATAGCCAAATGTTCTATTTCGGCTCTTTGATATAGCAAGGATGAATTTCATGAAGATTTCCAATGTCATCGCGGCGCTCGCAGCGATCGCCCTCGTGTCCGCGCCTGCCCTCGCCGACGTCACGCTGCTCAACGTCTCCTACGACCCGACGCGCGAGCTGTACCAGGACTTCAACCCGGCCTTCGCGAAGTACTGGCAGAGCAAGGCGGGCGAAAAGGTCACGGTGAAGCAATCGCACGGCGGCTCGGGCAAGCAGGCGCGCTCGGTGATCGATGGCCTCGACGCAGACGTCGTGACGCTCGCGCTCGCCGACGACATCAACGCGATAGCGCAATACGGCAAGCTCCTCCCCGAGGATTGGCAGAAGCGCCTGCCGCACAACAGCACGCCCTACACCTCGACCATCGTGTTCCTGGTGCGCAAGGGCAACCCGAAGGGCATCAAGGACTGGGACGACCTCGCGAAACCCGGTGTGTCGGTCGTAACGCCCAACCCCAAGACCTCCGGCGGCGCGCGCTGGAACTACCTGGCGGCGTGGGCCTACGGGAAGCAGAAGTACGGCGACGACGCAAAGGCGCGCGATTTCGTCACGCGGCTTTACAGGAACGTTCCGGTGCTCGATTCGGGCGCGCGCGGATCGACGACCACGTTCGCCGAGCGCGGCGTCGGCGATGTTCTGATCGCGTGGGAGAACGAGGCGTTCCTCTCGCTCAAGGAGTTCGGCGCCGACAAGCTCGAGATCGTCGCGCCGTCGCTGTCGATACTCGCCGAGCCGCCGGTCGCGGTGGTCGACAGGAACGTCGACAGGAAGGGAACCCGCAAGGTGGCCGAAGCCTACCTTCAGTACCTGTACTCCGAGGAAGGCCAGGACATCGCCGGCCGCAACTACTACAGGCCGACGGACGCCAAGGCCGCGGCCAAGTACGCGAAGCAGTTCCCGAAGATCGCGCTCGTCACCATCGACGGCGCCTTCGGCGGATGGCCGAGCGCGACGAAGACGCACTTCGTCGACGGCGCGATCTTCGACCAGATCTACCTGCCGCAAGCGAGGTGAGTGCCGTGGCCGCGCTCGGGAGCACCTCCCTTCGCCAGCGACGCACGGCCGCGGCGCGACGTCATCCGCTGCGACCCTTCGCATCGCACACGCCGGTCGTCATAGTGCCGGGCCTGCGCGACAGCGGTCCGCAACATTGGCAGACGCTGTGGCATCGACGTCATGCAGATTTCCTGCGCGCCGCGCCGGACGCCGTCGATGTCCCCGCTCTGGACGAATGGGCGTCGGCCATCGCGGACGTTTTGGCCAAGCACCCGCCGGCGCTGGTCGTCGCGCACAGCTTCGGATGCCTTGCGACGCTTCGCGCGGCGCAGGCGCACGGATGTACGCTCGCAGGCGCGCTGCTCGTGGCGCCGGCAGACCCGGATCGATTCGGCATCGACGATCTCATCCCGCATGCGCCGCTGTCCTTTCCGGCGACGCTCGTTGCGAGCACCGACGACCCCTGGCTCAAGCTCGTGAAGGCGGGCCTGCTCGCGTCGCGCTGGGGATGCCGGCTCGAATGCGTGGGCGCGGCGGGCCACATCAACGCCGAGTCGGGGCTCGGCGACTGGCCCGCCGGGTTCGCGCTCCTGCGCGACCTCGCGGAGCGCGCCGCGGCTGCGGGTACGCTCGCAGCGCGGGCGGCGGCCTGACCCCGTGCGCACGGTCGCCGGCCCGGGAAACGCGGAAGCCGCCATGGCGGACCGCGATTTTCTCGTTGCCCGGGCCTTCGACGCCGACGCGGCCGCTCGCCCCGCGTCGCGCGCTGCGCCGCGGCGGCGACCGGCGCTCCCCGGCTTCGGCCTGAGCCTCGGCATCACGCTCGTCTACCTGTCGCTCGTGGTGTTGATCCCGCTCTCCGCGGCGTTCATCAAGACGACATCGCTCGGCTGGCCCGCGTTCTGGGCCGCGGTCAGCGCCCCGCGCGTAGTCGCGAGCTACCGTCTGACGTTCGGCGCCTCGCTCGCGGCGGCCCTCGTCAACGCGGTGTTCGGCCTGCTCGTGGCGTGGGTGCTCGTGCGCTACCGGTTTCCCGGGCGCCGCCTGGTCGACGCGATGGTCGACCTGCCGTTCGCGCTGCCGACGGCGGTCGCCGGCATCGCGCTGGCAGGCTTGTTCGCGCCGAACGGCTGGTTCGGCACGCGGCTAGATCCGCTGGGCATCAAAGTCGCGTTCACCCCGCTGGGCGTATTCGTCGCGCTCACGTTCATCGGCCTCCCGTTCGTCGTGCGCACCGTGCAGCCCGTGCTCGAGGAGCTGCCGCGGGAGCTCGAGGACGCCGCCGCCACGCTCGGCGCGGGGCCGCTCGCCGTCTTCCGGCGCGTGATCTTCCCCGTGGTGCTGCCCGCGCTCATCACGGGCTTCACGCTCGCCTTCGCGCGCGCGATCGGCGAGTACGGCTCCGTCATCTTCATCGCCGGGAACATGCCGATGGTGTCCGAGATCACGCCGCTCATCATCATCACCAAGCTCGAGCAGTACGATTACGCGGGCGCGACGGCCGTCGCGACCGTGATGCTGGTCGTGTCGTTCGTGCTCCTGCTCGCCATCAACGCACTTCAGGCATGGACCCGCAAACGCCAGGGTGCCCAGGCATGAGCTCACGCTTCGCACGCTTCGCCCTGATAGGCCTCGCGCTCGCGTTCCTTGCGGTGTTCCTGTTCGTCCCGCTCGCTTTCGTGCTCGTCGAAGGACTGAAGAAGGGTGTCGTCGCCTACTTGGCGGCGGTCTCGTCGCCCGACGCGATGGACGCCATCCTGCTCACGTTGCTGACCGCTGCTATCGCGGTGCCCGCCAATGTGGTCTTCGGCATCGCCGCGGCGTGGGCGATCGCCAAGTTCCGCTTCCCCGGAAAGAGCGTGCTGGTCACGCTCATCGACCTGCCCTTCTCCGTGTCGCCCGTGATCGCGGGACTCATCTACGTGCTCGTGTTCGGCATGCAGGGCTGGCTCGGGCCGTGGCTGGCCGACCACGATCTGAAGGTCATCTTCGCCGTCCCGGGCATCGTGCTCGCCACGATGTTCGTCACGTTTCCGTTCGTCGCGCGCGAGCTGATCCCGCTCATGCAGGCGCAAGGCATCGAGCAGGAGGAAGCAGCGACCGTGTTGGGCGCGGGCGGCTGGCAGACGTTCTTCCGCATCACGCTGCCGAACGTCAAGTGGGGACTGCTCTACGGCGTGATCCTCTGCAACGCGCGGGCGATGGGCGAGTTCGGCGCCGTGTCCGTGGTGTCCGGTCACATCCGCGGCGCGACCAACACCTTGCCGCTGCACGTGGAAATCCTCTACAACGAGTACCAGTTCGCCGCCGCGTTCGCGTGCGCCTCGCTGCTCGCGCTGCTCGCGCTCGTGACGCTCGGTCTCAAGTTCGCGGTCGAGCGCAGGATGGTCCAGCACGGAGAGCATTAGATGAGCATCGAGCTTCGCAATATCGACAAGCGCTTCGGCAGCTTCGTCGCCGTCGACCACGTGGACCTCGACGTCGCCACCGGCGAGCTCGTGGCCCTCCTCGGCCCGTCGGGCTCGGGCAAGACCACCCTGCTGCGCATCATTGCGGGTCTCGAGACGCCGGACGAGGGCTCCGTCTCCTTCCACGGCGAAGACGCCACCGACGTCCACGCCCGCGAGCGCCAGGTCGGCTTCGTCTTCCAGCACTACGCCCTCTTCGGCCACCTCACGATCTTCGAGAACGTCGCGTTCGGCCTTCGCGTGCGCCCGCGCCGCCACCGGCCGCATGAGGCAGCGATTGCGAAGAAGGTGCACGCGCTTTTGGACCTCGTGCAGCTCCACTGGCTCGCCGACCGCTACCCGCACCAGCTCTCCGGCGGGCAGCGGCAGCGCATCGCGCTCGCTCGCGCGCTGGCCGTGGAGCCGCGGGTGCTGCTGCTCGACGAGCCCTTCGGCGCGCTCGACGCGCGCGTGCGCCAGGAGCTGCGGCGATGGCTGCGCCGCCTGCACGACGAGGTGCACGTCACGAGCGTCTTCGTGACTCACGACCAGGAGGAAGCGCTCGAAGTGGCCGACCGCGTCGTCGTGATGAACCACGGCCGGGTCGAGCAGGTCGGGACGCCGGAAGAGGTCTACGACCGCCCCACCACGCCGTTCGTGTTCGAATTCCTGGGACACGTCAATCGCTTGCCCACGTGCGACGGCGCGGAGGCGTTCACGCGGCCCCACGAGTTCCGGGTGGAGCGCAGCCCCGCGCCGGCCTCGCTTCCCGCACGCTTCGTTCATGGGACGGCGATCGGTCCGGTGGCGCGCCTGGAGTTCGCGCTCGAGCCCTCCGCGCAGACGGTGAACGTCGCGCTGCCGCGCGAGGAATATCGCGAGCTCGCGCTGCGTGCGGGCGAGATCGCCTACCTCACGCCGACGCGCCAGCACGCTTTCGGCTCAGCCTAGCTCGAAGGTCGTCACGCCATAGAGGCGCGCGAGGGGCAGCGCGGGCGCCGGCCCCGTGTACATGCGCGCGGTCTCGAACACCACCGCCATGCCGTGGCGCTCGGCCAGCGCCACGGCTGCGGCATTGGGCTCCGGGACGTCGAGGAAGACTTCCGCACCCGGCGGCACGTGCATCGACAGCGCCTGGAAGAGCGCCTCGGCAAGGCCGGGATCGTCCGCGAACAACGGGCCGACCTTCCAGCCGACGCGGCACGGTCGGATGACGCCGTAGCCCGCGATGCGCCCGTCGCGCACGGCGGCGAGCGCCTTGCCCTGCGGCTGGGCGACCCAGCGGCGCAGGAACGCTTCGCGCGCCTCGGGAAAGAAGGCGCGGTCGTACCACGCGATCTCGGCGAACGAACGCGACGACACCGGCACGACGCGCGCATCGAGCGGCGTGTCCGCGCCGCGGCGCCCGCCGTAGCGGACGTTGCGGTAGGCGAAGCGAAAGCCGGAGCGCTTGTAGTTCTGCTGCTGCGCGACCACACCGTCGAGCCCGACGTTGCGGCCGGCGGTGGTCGCGAGCGCGTGCTTCCACAGCGCGAAGCCGTAGCCTTTGCCTCGGCATTCCGCCTTCACGATGTACAAGCCGAGGAAGGCGAACGTGGCGCCGTACTTCACCACCGAGATCGCAGCCACCGGCTCGTCGGCCAGCACGCCGGCGAAAAATCCCGTCGCGTCCGCCGCGGCAAAGGAGCGCGCGTCGTGCAGGCCGGGATTCCAGCCTTCGGCGGCGGCCCACTCCACGTGCAGCGCGACGTCGTCGCCCGTGACGTTCACGATGCGAAGCCGTTCGGTCATGGCTGCTGCGCCGCGATGACGTCCACGGCGGCGAGCACTACCTGCGGCCGGGGGAAATAGGCCGGGCTGAACGCAAGCAGCCACATGACGCCCGGATGCGGTATCGCGACCTTGAGGTGATCGGCATTGACGACCCCGAGCAGGCGAGCGGAAGGCACGACCTGGCTGTGCACCGGGAGCATGCCGTCGTTGTCGGGGGCGACGCGAGAAAGCGTGAGATACGGCAGCACAAGCGAAGGCGAGAGGCGGTCGAAGTCGGGCAGGCTCACGATGGAGTAGATCGGCGTGCGCAGGCTCGATCCCATGCGCTGCCACCATAGGCGGCGTGCTTGGGGCTGCAGGTCGGCGACCGCGTCGCCTTCGCCGCGATCGCAGCTTTCGAACGGAAGAACGCCGAAGGTCACGCCGTACACGAAGTGCAGGTCGTCGGCCAGGGGGCTGCCTTGAAGCGCACCCGATACCGTGAGCAGTGCGTCCACCCGCGCCGCGAGGTCCGGCCTCGTGGCGAGCATCTGCAGGCTGTCGTCCGCGCCTTTCGAATGCGCGACCAGGATGATGCGCCGGCCGTCCGCCGGCGTGCGCTCCAGGTGCTCGGCCAGGAAGCGGGCGTTGGCGGCGATGCCGTTGCGTCCGCCGACGTCGACCACGTCGACCGCGTACCCGACGCTGCGCGCGGCGTCGGCGGCGTCGCCGAACGTATGAATGCCCGGGAAGCAGCTCGCCATGAAGCCGGGCACGAACACGAGCCGGTAGCGCGCAGCCGGCGCCGCCGGCGGCCGCGGCGCCGGCACTTCGCCGGCGTACGTGCGCAGCGCCGTCTCGCAGTCGGCGGCCGGCATGTCGGGGCGCCCGCAAAGCGCGGCCCGATACACGCCGCGAAGGTCGTGGTCGCTCGTGAGGCCCACAGGCAGCGGATCCGTGACGGCCTGCCCGCACGCGATCCACGCGACGAGGGCGAGCAGCGCCCTCGCGATCATCGCCGCACGCCGGGCGCTTCCAGCGGCAGCCCCTTCGCGCGCCAGGCGAGGTAGAGCTCGACGTCGGTCAGCTCCGGCGCGCCCGGGGGCGGCATCTGCGCGCGCACGCCGAAGAGGCACGCGCGGATGCGCCGCTGCAACGACCCGAGCGACTGCCACTCGAGCCGGTAGGCGGGAAACGCATTGCCGTGCCCCTGGCTGATCGTCTCGGCATACAGCCGCTTGCCGTAGTTCTGATCGTGGCATTGGGTGCATGCGAGGTTCATCTGGCCGTGGCGCCGATGATAGAACGCCTGCCCGCGCTCGAAGGACGCGCGCGCCGGGCCGTCGATCGACACGTTGCCCGGCATCCCTCGCGATTGCAACGCGACGTAGGTCTCGAGCGCGAGCAAGTCCTCCGACTCGCGAGCCAACGGTGCGGCATGCGCGCGCTCGGTGCGGCAGCGCTCGATGCGCGCCGCAAGATCGAGCACCGATTTGGCAGCTTCGTCGTAGGCGGGATAGCGCGCCGCCACGCCGCGCATCGAGGTGCGTGCGTCGCCGTGGCACGAGGCGCAGCCCGACTGCCACAGCGCCTCGCCGTGCGTGACCCAGAGGAAGCCGGGATTCTCGGCGTCGTCCGCCTGCATTGCGCGAACGTCGGCGCCGGCAAACGAGATGCCCGAACGCAGCGCCTGCGCGGGAATGGGAGGTTCCTGGGCTGCGGCGCAGGCCGCTGCCGCCGACACGAGCCACAGGACGAGAAGCCGCATCAGGCGACGGTGACGGCCGCGCGCTCCGAGCCGCGCACGCCGGCGTCGTCGACCCACTCGAACACGAGCTCGCCCGACGCCCGCGCCGTAACGAAATATCGAAGGTAGGGATTGGCGGCAATGCCCGAGCTCAATTGGGCGGCGAAGACGAGCTCGCCGTCGTAGCGGCAGGTGAACGTCCGGATCACGTTGCGCGGGATCGACTTGCCGTTGTCGTCCGTGCGATAGCCGGTCTCCATCGGGTGGCGGATTTGGACGCGCACCTCGAAGGGCTCGTTGCGGGCGACCTTGGGGGGAACGACGATGCGGGCGTCCATCAAGTCCCGTCCATGCAGCCGGCGAGCGTGACGATGACCTCGGTGGCCATCGCGTAGACGCGGCCGTCGGACATCTCCGCCGCGGCGACGACCTGCTGAGTGCCGGCGAGGCGTATGCGCGAGTCGACTTCGACGCGCTCGATCGGCAGCGGAAACTCGAACGCCGCCATGTCCGGCACCGGATTGGTCTCGGAAAAAAGACGGATCGACTTCACGTACGGCCCGGGCGCGAAAGGTCCGGCGACCGATACTCGCATCGGCACGGCGAACCCGTTATCCGCGATGCCGGGGATCGTGAGCTTGATCCGCGCAAAGCTGGGCGTGCGTCCCGCGAGCCACTTGTCGAGCAGAGGAATCGACGGCAAG
>DATJXV010000036.1:0-5968 GCA_035499955.1 Casimicrobiaceae bacterium | reverse complement strand
ATCTGCGAGTACGCGAAGCCGAGCACGCTGCCCGTTTCCAGCATGTCGAGCAGCGCCGGCTCTGCGTGCATGTCCGGCCAGTGCCGCTCCCACGCCGCGCAGATGTCCTTCGCGAGGTCCTTGTCGTCGACGTCCGCGGGCTTGAAGCGCATCGGCCTGCCGAGCAAGCCACCGCTGCGCGAACGCATCGCGCTCTGGACGCGCGAGTCGCCCGCGATGTTGTCGAGCAGCTGGCTCGGCGTGTCGAAGAGCCCGACGACCAAATCTTGGAGCGCCGCACGCACCTGCGGGACGCTCCAGCCGAGTTGGATGACGACGTTCGGGACGTCGCGCGTGATGACGCGCGCGCGGTTGATCAACGCCTGGCGGTCCTTGAGCGGGTGCGCCGGGGCTTGGAACGCCGGGTCGGTGAGGTTCGGGCTGCCGCCTAGGCCCGGGTAATTCGGGCTGACGAGCGCCGTCGACGGCGGCGTGGGCGCGCTGGTGCTCGTCGACGCGGACATGCGGTTGGTCGCCGCCACGCCGGCGGAAATCTGCGCGCCGCTCAGGGGTTGTTGTCGCCGCTTCGCCATAGTTGCTCCTGGGCGGGCGCTGGTATCGCCGCCCGGAGGGATTGATTGTTAGGACCGCTCTCGACCGAGGCGGGTCACTCTTCGTCGCTGAGCAGCATCGCGCGGGCCGGCGCGGCCTTGGTCTTGATCTCGCCGGTCTTCGCGTCGCGCACTTCGGCGACGGCCGGGCTCTCGAAGATCGCGTGGTAGACGTGGACTTCGCCCGCCGCCATGAGGTCCTTGTTCGGGCGGTGCGCCGCGAGCAGCTCGCGCTTGCTCTTGTGGAACGTCTTGCAGGTGCGGCAGACCCACTTCGCCGAGTCGGCTTCGTCCGGGAAGCGCGTCACGTCCGCGACAGTGAGCTGCACGATCGCGCCGACGGGCGCCGGGCCGCGGTCGGTCGAGATCTCGACGCCGAGCTGGTGCTGGAGGTCCGCGCCGATGCGCGCGGCGACGAGCCCGACGCGCTTGTGCGCGACTGCGGTGTTGTTGAAACGGCTCCCGACCTCGCTGGTCGAGCTGATGAAGTGCGGCATGGTCTTGGTCTCCTGGTCGATCTGTATCAGCGCGCGGGGCGCGCGTCGAATGCTTCGTCGATGTCTTGCAGCGTCTCGTAGAGCGGCTTGCACTTCGCGTGGACGACCACCGAAGTGCGAAAGCCTACGCCGCTCCCATAGCCCGTCGGCATCCACGGGCGCGGCGGGCCCATCGTCGAGACTTGCTCGCCCAGCTCGACGCCCTCACCGCAGCGCGCGCAGCACGGTAGCCAGCTCGCGCTCACAGCGCCTCGCGAATGTCCGTGACAACCCGGAACGGCCCGGTGCACTTTCGGTGCGTGATCGCCGAGCGGTACAGCGGCATCGGCGGAATGCTGACCGCGGGCAGGTGCGCCGCGGTCTGGATGTGCAGGCCTTTGCGCATGTGCGTGAAAACCTGCGTGTACGCGATCTTGCTCCCGCGCACGGGCCGACCGCAGTACTCGCACATGCGCGCATCCGGTAAACCAACCACGCTCACGAGTGGCTCAGGTCCAGGAAGTCGCGCGGGTCGGTCGGGTCGACGTCCTTGAAACGATCGGACGAAGAAACGATCGTGAGCTTGCCCACCGGCTCGTCGATCCCGCAGCAGAACACGTAACCGTTGATCAAGCGGCTGCGGCCGTCGTTGCCGCCGTGGCCCGCGCTCATCCGCCCGACGCCGCGCACGCTGCTCGGCAGGTCGAAGTAGAAGCGGTTCGGGTCGAGGTTGAACACGCGGCAGAGCGTCGCGTGCTCGAAGTCTTTCACGCCGCGCCACACGCCCATACCGGCGATGGGACCGAGGTCTGGGCGGCCGTCGAGGCGCACGGGGATCTGCCCCGAGAAGCCGCTCGTGCGGCGCGGGACGTCGGGGTGGTCGCGGCGGCTCACTTCTTCGCCTCTTCGACGAGGCGCGCGCGGTACTCCTCGAACGCGGCCGCGCACTCGTCGCAGTTCGCGGCGCTGCCCTGCGTGACGGCGCCGTTCGGGACGGGGAACTTCTCGCAGAGCGTCCAGAGCGAACCGTCGTCGCGCTTGCTCGCGTAGTGGTAGCGCTGATAGAGCGCGTACGACGGCGGGTAGCCCAGCTCGGGTACGGGGACGTCGCGCATCACCAGCTCTGGATCTTGCCGCCGGGGACTTGCATGCCCGGCGCGACGTCGCCGAAGCTGGAGCCCATGCCGCTGATCTTGCGTTTGACCTTCGCGCTCGGCTTCGCGTCGCTCGGCTTGACGCTCTTGCGCGCGGCCGCGGGGTGGCCGGGTTGCTGGTCTTCTTCCTCGTCGTCTTCGCGGTCGTCGCTCGGCGGCGGGAACTGCTTGGTGTTCGGTTTGGTCATTTGGTGCCTCCGTGGAGGGGCTGCGAGATGGCGCTGGTGATGATGCTGGTGAACGACTCGATCGTCGACGTCGTGCTGCTGGTCCACGTCGTCATGTCCCAGTCGAGTTGCGGCGGCGTGTTGAGCATCGCCGAGGCCGCTGTTGCTTTATCATGTCGATGAACTCTTGCAGCTCTTGGTTCGGCGCGTCGGGATCGAGCGCGCGCTTCGTGTCTTCGACGACGCTGTGCGCTTCGGCGCAGTCGCCCGAGCAGAACTGGAGCCTGCCGTCGGGCGACGTGATGATGAAGCTCTTGCCGCTGTCGATCTGCGCCTCGCAGTGGGCGCAGACCCACGTGCGGTAGCCCTGCAGCGTCGTCAGGCTATCGATCGGGTGCGCCGTGCTCGGCCACGACATCGGGAAGTCTCCCGCGCTCATCCGCCGACCTTGCCTGGGGGCGCGAGCGGCGTCTGCGGCATCGCGATCGTGGGCGCGCCGCTCGGGGGCATCGGCACGGTCGTCGGCGCCGGGCTGCCTTGGCCGGGCGTGACCGGGACTGCGGGCTGGCCGGAGCCGCCCCAGCCGGGGTTGGCGGGCATCGCCGGGAAGGCCTGCTTCGGCTGGTCGCTCGGCATGGTCTGCGCGGGGCTCGCGGGGATCGGAGCAGCGGGCTCCATGTGCGGGCCGACGCCGGGCTGCTGCTGCGGGAAGTACGGGTCGGGCGCGGTGCCGTTGCTCTTCGGGAAGTACGGGTCGTTGGGCATGATCATCTCCTATCTGACGTTGAACTTCCCCGCAAGTCGGCGGGGCGTATGCGCTGCGTGCGTGCCGCGGGCGTACTCGCGCGCGAGGCGGCGGGATTCTTGCGGGTCGATCATCGCGGCGTCGACGATCTCCTGCACGCGAAGACTGCGCTCCCGCTTCTGCTTCTCCTCGGCGTCGACGCCGTGCGCCTTGCAGACGGCGCGGTACGCCGCGAGCGAGACGTCCTGGCCGGGCTCGGCGTACACTTCCCACTCGTCGCCGTCCGGCCCGGTGAACTTGCACGCGCTGACGCGCTGCTTGGTTTCACCGTCGAGCGCGTGCATCACGCGCAGGTCGAGCGCGAGGCTGCGCGCGTACGCGAGCAGCGCCTCGCGGCTGACGGTGGTGGGGTCAACGCCCACGCGCCACCCGCTGCAGGTCCCAGACGACGTAGGCCGCCGCGAGGCACCACACCGTGACCTTGAAGAACGCCCAGCTCACGTGCCCACCTTCTCGGTCGTGCCCTCCCACGTGAACTCGCCGTGCTCGCCGACCGAGAAGTGCGCGTTGCACGTGCAGCAGAACGTGCCGCTGTAGAACTTCGGGTCGCGCGCGTACGTCTCGGCGAGCGCGGTGCCCATGCGCGTGGTCGCGCCGCACTTCTCGTGCACGTAGCTGCGCCGCACCGGCCGGACGAAGCCGCGGGCGCGCTCCTCGTCCGAGAGCACGACGTAGTCCTTCTGCATGCCGCTCGGCTGGATGGTGGCGTGCTCGCCGAGCGGCGTGCCGCGCAGCGTCTCGATCTTGGTGCGGTCGACGGGCGGCGGGTCTCCGAGCGCGTTGCACACGTCGTCGGCGACCTGCTGCGCGTCTTTATCGATTGAGTGCATCGTACGTGGCGCCTTCGTCGTGCGCGTGGAATTGCTCTTCGTGCTTGAGCGCCTGCGCCTCGTGGTACGCCGCGTTCTTCTGGTCACCGATCTTGGCGCACGCGTCTTGCGCCTCGCGGTGCGCGCCGCCGGCAGTGTCGTGCGCGCCATCCAAGAACGCTTGCGCCTTGTTCGCGGCCTTCGTGGCGTTGTCCGCCGCGATCGAAAGCTTCGCGGCTTCGTTCCCCGCCTTCGCTTTCTCGATGTGCTGGTCGGCCTTGTCGTTGTGCGCGAACGCCTCGGAGTGGTGCTGTTCTTTCTCGGCCGGGTCGTGCGCAGCCTTCGCCGCTTTCTCGTGCGCAACGGCAGCCTCGCGGTGCGCCGCCGCGGCGGCTTTCAAGTTCGCGCGCCCTTCTTTGGTGATCGGCGACGGCCCGTTACGCGCCGTCTCGGTGGCCGCTTTCGCGGCGGCGCTCGCGCGCCTTGCCTCGGCCGCGGCTTCGCGGGCCTCGTCGCTCCACGTCGCCTGCGGCACGCCGCCGAAGTGTCCGCCATAGAAGAAGCGCATCACCATTGGAAGTTGTCCTTGATCTTGGGCGCGCGGTCTTTGCGCGCCAGTGTCTCGCGCCCGAAGTTGCCCGAGTGCGCTTTGGCCTTGCCGCGGTTCGCGCCGGTCTTGAGCAGGTGGAACGCGGATGATAGCGCGTCGACTTGGTCGTCTCGCGCGTCGTCGTCGCCGGTGAACGCGTTCAGCTCCTTCGTGAAGTCGGCCACCCACGGACCCCAGTTCGCCGCGCGCGGGCTCGGGACGAGCACGCGGCCGCTGACCGAGTCGCCGCGCTCGTCGGTGTAGCTATTCCACGCCTGCGCGACTGGGGATGCGCGCACGCTCTTCGCGTCGACTGCCGGCACGGCCATGATCGTAAAGCCGAGGCGCTCGCGCAGCAAGCTCGCGATCTCCCGCTCTTGCGGGCTCGCGTGCCAGAGCAGGTGCGCGTTCGGGTACGCCGCCTTCAACTCCCGCAGCTCGGGCGCGAAGTCGCTCGCCCTGCACTGCCGCCGCCGCACGTTGAGCACGTAGTACTTGCCGTCTTGCTCGGCGAGCACCACGGCGCACGAGAAGTCGTTGCCCTCACTCATCGCCAAGTCGACGCCGATCGCGGCGCGGTAGCCGTGCTTCGGCGCCTCGTCGTAGTCCCAGACGTCGCGGAAGAATCCCTGCCCGCGCAGCTTGGGCGTACACATCATCAGGCTCGCCCAGTCGTAGTCGCTCGCCATCGTGTGGCGGCGCAGGTCGAGGTCGGCGAGGCTCCACTTCTCGGGCCAGAGGGAGCGGCGCGTCTCGCCCTCGCCGAGGATGGCCGGGTACGCGATGGACTTGCCCCAGAGCGGGTCGCTCTCCAGCGCGCCGATCAAGTCGTCGGGGCGCCAGCGGCTGTGGATCACGAACACGCTGCCGTGCGCGCGCACGAACGCCGTGCCCTCGCAGAACTCCCGCACGCGCTTGCGCATCAGCGCGCTCTCGGCGTCTTGGCGGTTCTTGTACGGGTCGTCGATGATCAGCAAGCCCGTGATCGGGCGGCCGGTCAGGATGCCGTCCACGCCGGTGAAGTAGAACTCGCTCTCGTTCTTGATGTGCCAGCGGTCGCGTCGGCCGCGCGGCTCCAGGCCCGCGGCCTCGGCGATGCGCCACGCGATCTGCCCCTGGTCCTGCGCGAAGCTCGCGCCGTAGCTGATGTACGCGTGCGTCTGGCCCGGGCAGCGCGACGCGTACCGGATGAGCGCGTTGAGCACCGTCGTGCTCTTGCCGAACTGCGCCGCCACGCTGCAGAGCATGCGCACGCGCTCGGTCTCGGCGCGCTGGAAACCGTCGCAGAGGTCCTGCAGGTGGTAGGGCCTGAGCGTCGGCGCGCCGCCGAGCACCTGCGGCGTGACGGCGGGGATGAAGTCGAGCAGCGGAAGCTCGC
>DATJXV010000035.1:0-2553 GCA_035499955.1 Casimicrobiaceae bacterium | reverse complement strand
CGGCATGGTGCAGATTCCCTGCATCGAACGCAACGCCATGGCCTCGGTGAAGGCCGTCAACGCCGCGCGCATGGCCCTGCGCGGCGACGGCGCGCATTATGTCTCGCTCGACTCCGTCATCAAGACGATGCGCGAAACGGGCGCCGACATGAAGACGAAGTACAAGGAGACCTCGCGCGGCGGCCTCGCGGTGAACATCGTCGAGTGCTGATCTTGCCGGTCGTGCCGACGATGCCGATGGTCCCGATGGCGCCGCGCGGCGGGTTATCGCGTGGCCCCTGTTATCAGGACGTATTCACGTAACGATTGAAGGAGAATTGACCGCCATGCAGCAGCCGAACGATTCCGCCCGCACGAACGAAGCCATTGCGGGAGCCACCACGACGGGGGCTCGCCTCGTCGTCGATGCGCTCGTCGCCAATGGCGTCGAGCGTGTGTTCTGCGTACCGGGCGAGAGCTACCTCGCGGTGCTCGATTCGTTGTCCGACGAAACCGCGCACATCGAGACCGTGGTGTGCCGCCACGAGGCGGCGGCCGCGAACATGGCGGAGGCGATCGGCAAGCTCACCGGCAAGCCCGGCATCGCGCTCGTCACGCGCGGGCCGGGCGCCACGCATGCTTCGATCGGCGTGCACACGGCGTTCCAGGACTCCACGCCGATGATCCTGCTGATCGGCCAGGTCGCGCGCGAACAAATGGACCGCGAGGCGTTCCAGGAGATCGACTATCGCCGCATGTTCGGGCAGATGGCGAAATGGGTCGCGCAGATCGACGACGCGCGCCGCGTGCCCGAATACCTGAGCCACGCGTTCCATGTCGCGATGTCGGGGCGCCCCGGCCCGGTCGTGCTCGCGCTGCCGGAGGACATGCTGAGCGGCGCGATTCCCGCGTCCGAAGCGCAGGCCGTTGCGCCCGCGGCGCAGCGCGTGCAGGCCTCGCCTTCCGCCGCGCAGATGGAGCGCGTGCGCGAATTGCTCTCGCAGGCGAAGAAGCCGTTCGTGATCGCGGGCGGCCACGGCTGGAACCCGCAGGCGTGCGCGGAGTTCCAGCGCTTCATCGAGAACTGGCAGTTGCCGGTGGGTCTCGCGTTCCGCTTCCAGGACACGCTCAGCAACGACCACCCGAACTATGCGGGCGACGTGGGCCTCGGCGTGAATCCGGCGCTGGCCAGGCGCATTCGCGAAGCCGATGTGTTGCTCGCGCTCGGGCCGCGCCTCGGCGAATCCACGACCGGCGGCTACACGCTATTCGACATCCCCAAGACGAAGCAGACGCTCATTCACGTGCATCAGGGCGCGGAGGAACTCGGCCGCGTCTACGCGGCGGACCTGCCCATCGTCTCGGGTCTCGCGGAGATCGCGGCGCTGCTCGCCGCGCTGCCCGCGCCCGCACAACCCGCGTGGGCCGGCACCGCCGCTGAAGCACACGAGGCCTACCTCGCCTGGCGCAAGCCCTTGCCGATGCCCGGCGACGTGCAGCTCGGCGAGGTCATGCAGCAACTGCGCGCGCGCCTGCCCGACGACGCGATCGTCACGAACGGCGCGGGCAACTACGCGACCTGGCTGCATCGGCACTTCGCATACCGGCATTTCCGCTCGCAGCTCGCGCCAACCAGCGGCGCGATGGGCTACGGCGTGCCGGCCGCGATCGCGGCGAAGTCGTTGTATCCGCAACGCACCGTGGTCGCGCTCGCGGGCGACGGCTGCTTCATGATGGCGTCCTCCGAGCTCGCGACGGCGATGCAGTACGGCCTGAACGTCGTCTTCATCGTCGTGAACAACAGCCACTACGGGACGATCCGCATGCATCAGGAGCGCAATTATCCGAACCGCGTGCACGGCACGCAGCTCACGAACCCCGATTTCGCGGCGTTCGCGCAGTCGTTCGGCGCGCATGGCGAAGTTGTCACGACGACGGCGCAATTCGCGCCCGCGCTCGAACGCGCGCTCACGGCAGGCAAGCCTGCGCTGATCGAGATCCGCGTACCGAAGGAAGCGAGCACGCCCACCGCGACGCTCGAGCAGATCCGCGAAGCGGGAAAAAAGTCACGCGGCGCGTGAGCCTGAAGGAATCCTGAACAAGCTCACCTTCGAAGGCACACCCAAACAAAAGCCCCGCAGGCTCGAAGCTTGCGGGGCTTTTTACTACCGTACTACCGTGCTGCCGGGCTACGTCAGGCGCTTACTTGCCGCCCACGCTCTGCAGCGTCGTCCACTTGCCGTCGACAACCTTGTACAGCGTGATGCCGCCGTTCTTCAGGTCGCCCTTCGAGTCGTACGCGAGGTCCGAGGTCGTGACAGCCGGCATGTTGGTCTTCGCGAGGTACGGCAGGTACTTCGCCGGATCCGTCGAGTTGGCCTTCTTCATCGCCGCGAACATCGCCATCGCGCCGTCGTAGGCGTACGGCGAGTAGGTCTGCACGTCTTCGCCGAAGCGCTTCTTGTACTTCGTGACGTAGTCCTTGCCACCCGGCATCTGGTCGAGCGGCAGGCCCGCGAGCGAGGCAACCGTGCCGTTCGCCGCGTCACCCGCGATCTGCAGGAAGGTCGGCGT
>DATJXV010000034.1:0-14147 GCA_035499955.1 Casimicrobiaceae bacterium | reverse complement strand
TACACCGACAAGATCTTCAAGGGCACGAAGCCGGCCGATCTTCCCATCGAGCGGCCGACCACGTTCGAGCTGGTCGTGAACACAGCGACGGCTAAGTTGCTCGGGGTGAGCGTACCACCGACGTTAGGTCTCGTCGCGGACGAGTTCGTAGAGTAGGAGGCGCGGGTGATGCGTTCGGCACTTTTGATCGCAACGCTCATGTGGACACCGTTCGCGTTGGCGCAATCCACATTGGGCGCGTTGCTGGACGCGGGCGCCAAGCGAGTGTCCGTTGCACAGTTCAAAGACGAGCTCGTGCAGCGCATCATCAGCGGACCGACTGCCACAGGGGGAACCCTCGAACTCATCTACGCCACGAACGGGACCATCGCGGGCGCGGGCCTCGCGCGCGCCCAGCAGGTTACGCCGCCTGCCGGCGTTCGTGGTGAATGGACGACCGACGAGGTGGGGAGGATCTGCACCATCATGCGCATCTCTGGAACCGCTGCGACGCTGCCTGTGGAGCTGCCACCGCGCTGCCAGTACTGGTTCAAGTTCGATAACAAGTATTTCCTGTCGGACTCCGACACCGACCGCAGCGCCAAGGTGCTCTCGCGCACCATCAAGCAGTGACCCGCTAGAACCCGGCGGCCTGCCCGTCCCTGCGCGGGTCCGACGCGGCGACGTAGCCTTCGTCGCCTTGCACGATGTACTGCCCCGCGCCGAAGTCCATGTACGAGTCGGGCTGCGCCGCGATCACATGGCCCATCGCAATGAGCTTCGCGCGAAGCTCCGCCGATGCGCTTGCCTCGAGGTCCACTGCGCCGCTCGGCGCGACCTTCCAGCGCGGCGCGTCGAGCACCGCCTGCGGGTTCATGCCGTAGTCGACGAGGCGCACGAGGGTCTGCACGTGGCCCGGAGGCTGGATCGGGCCGCCCATCACGCCGAACGCGGCGAGCGGCGCGCCGCCGCGCGTGACGAATCCGGGAATGATCGTGTGATATGGGCGCTTGCCGCCGCCGACCTCGTTGGCGTGGCCAGCCTTTAGCGTAAATCCCGCGCCGCGGTTCTGCAGGCTGATGCCCGTGTCGGGCACGACGACGCCGCTGCCGAAGCCCATGTAGTTGGACTGGATGAGCGACACCAGCATGCCGTTCTCGTCGCCCGCGCAAAGGTAGACGGTGCCGGAGCGGGGCGGCTCGCCGGGACCGAAGCTCGTCGCGCGCGTACGGTCGATGAGCTTCGCGCGCTGCGCAAGATACGCGCGGTCGAGCAGCGCCTGCGGCGTGACCGTCATGGTGGACGGATCGCTCACGTACCTGTACGCGTCGGCGAAGCCGAGCTTCATCGCCTCGATCAGAAGATGCTGCGCGGCCGCGCTGTCGGGCGGCATGGAGGCGAGGTCGAAGTTCTCGAGGATCCCGAGCGCCATCAGCGCGGCGATGCCCTGCCCGTTGGGCGGGATCTCGTGGATCGTGACGCCGCGGTAGTCGAGGGCGAGCGGCGTGACCCAGTCGCAGGTGTGGCTCGCGAAATCCTCGAGCGCGTGCGCACCACCCGCCGACTTCGCGTGGCGCACCATCGCGTGCGCGAGCTCGCCGCGGTAGAACGCTTCGCCGTCCGTCTGCGCGATCTTCGTAAGCGTGGTCGCGAGCGCGCGGCTCGACCAGAGCTCGCCGGGCAGCGGCGCGCGTCCGCGCGGCATGAAATGCTCGAACCAGCCCAGGTCGCGCGGCATGTGCGGTACCGCGAGCGCCCATTTCTCGGCGACGATCGGCGACACGGCAAAGCCGTCGCGCGCATAACGGATCGCGGGTTCGAACAGGTCGGCGAACGGCAGCTCGCCGAAGCGCTGCGACAGCGCTCGCCATCCGGAGACCGCGCCGGGGACGGTGACCGTCTCCCAGCCGCGCTCCGGCATCGCCTGCTTGCCCGCGAAGCGCGCCGGATGCCACGCGGCGGGCGCTCGGCCGGATGCGTTCAACCCGACGAGCTCGCCGCCCGTCCAGAGGATCGCGAAAAGGTCCGAGCCCAACCCGTTGCTGCAGGGCTCGACGACGGTCAGCGTGATGGCGGTGGCAAGCGCCGCATCGACGGCGTTGCCGCCCTTGGCGAGCATGGCAACACCTGCCTGTGTCGCGAGCGGCTGCGAAGTCGCGACCACGTTGCGCGCGAACACCGGCTGCCGCCGCGACGGGTAAGGCAGCTTCCAGTCGAAGTGCTGCGGGCGCGAGGTGCCGGTCTCGTCGGGCATGGCGGGAAGTCTAGCAAAAAGGGCGGGCCCTTTCGGTTGCCCGCCCTTCGCCGAGGACCGGGGTCCCGAGCCGTGACGTTCAGACGCCGTTCTTCGCGCGCAGCTCTTTGAAGTACTTGTCGAGGTACGCGGCCTGGACGCGCTGCGTGAGCTGGGGCTTCACTTCGTCGAACGACGGCACCTTGGCATCGCGGATGTCCTCGACCAGGATGACGTGGTAGCCGAACTGCGTCTGCACCGGCGTGGCCGTGAACTTGCCCTTCGGTGTCGCGACCATCGCGTCGCTGAACGGCTTCACGAAGCCGCCGGGCGCGTTCCAGTCGAGGTCGCCGCCGCGGTCCTTGCTGCCCGGGTCCTTCGAGCGCGCCTTGGCGAGCTCGTCGAACTTGGCGCCCTTCTGCAACTGCGCGATGACGTCCTTCGCCTCGTCTTCCTTCTCGACGAGGATGTGCTTCACCTTGTATTCCTTGTCGCCCATCTGCGCCTTGATGGCGTCGTATTCCTTCTTGAGCTCTGCGTCGGGAATCGGGTTCTTCTTGATCCAGTCGGTCACGTATGCGCGCACGAGCACGGTCTGGCTGGCGAGGTCCATCTGCTGCTTGACGTCGGGCTGCTTGTCGAGGTTCGCCTTCTTGGCCTCGCGCATGAGCAGCTCGCGCGTGTTGAGCTCCTCGCGGATCGCATTGCGAAGCTCGGGCGTGTCCTGCCCGCCCTGCGCGAGCCGCTCCTTCAGCATGAAGTCGAACTGCGACTGCGGATAGAGCGCCTTGCCGGTCGAGGCGGCGGCCGGTGCCGCGGCCGGAGCGGCGGCGGCGGGTGCCGCGGCCTTGGGCTGGGCGGGCTGCGCCTGCGCGAGGCCGGCAACGGCGAAGGCCGCCAGCAGCGCAAGGGTTATTCTGGTTCTGGTCATTTGCATACGTCCTTTCGTTCAGGAAGGAAATTCGTCCGGGGTGTACGCGCGGATGGCGAGCGCGTGCACGGGATGGGGAATCAAGTCGCCGACCCGGTCGAGCACCGCGCGGTGCCGGGCAAGCCGGGTCAGGCCTGCGAACTGCTCGGACACGATGAGCAGCGAAAAGTGCCCGCCGCCGCCGGCGGCGCCGGCGTGGCCCGCGTGCAGGGCGCTGTCGTCGTCGAGCTCGAGGACGAGGGGCGCGAGGCCCGCCAGGCGGGATTTGAGCGTGGCGGCCGTGCTCTGCGCCGACAGGGTAACGCTCACGGCTTGCTCGGCTCCGTCATGTGACGCGCCAGGAGCAGGCCTTGCGCGAGGGCGAACAGGAGGAAGAGGCCGATGCCGCCCCAAACCTTGAAGTTCACCCACGTGTCGGTGGGATAGTGGAAGGCGACGTACCAGTTGAGCACGGCCATCGCGGCGAAGAAGGCCGCCCACGACCACGTCACCCGCGACCACACCGCAGGCGGCAGCGTCAGGTCCTTGAGCACGTAGGCCAGCAGATCGCGGCCGAAGGCGAGCTTGCCCACCGCGAGGATCGCGCAGAACGCGCCGTACAGCACCGTGGGCTTCCACTTGATGAAGACTTCGTTCTGCAGGATGAGCGTGGCGCCGCCGAAGATGACGATGATGGCGAGCGACAGCCAATGCACGACCGAAACCTTGCCCTTCCACTTGAACCAGGCGATCTGGCCGATGGAGGCGACGATCGCGACCGCGGTCGCGACCATGATCCCCTGCCATTTGAACGCCAGGAAGAAGAGGATCAGCGGAAAGTAGTCCGCGAGGATCTGCATGGATTCCCGTTAGCTTCGCCGGCCCTCCTTAAGGGGGCCTTATACCCGTATAAACCCGGGTCGGGCGGATGCCCATAGAAAAACGGCCCGTCACCGGGCAACCTGGAATTATACGCCGAAAGGCGGCCGAAGGCGGCGGGCGCGTGTAAGGGCCGCCAGCCGGTCCCAATCGAAGGCGGGGCCGGGGTCCGTCTTGCGGCCAGGCGCCACGTCGCTGTGGCCCACGGCCGCCTCCAGCGGATAGCGCCGCTTCAGTGCAGCGAGCAGCCCGGCGAGCCGTTCGTACTGGGCGGACGAATAGGGCGTGGCGTCGGCGCCCTCGAGCTCGATGCCGATCGAGTAATCGTTGCAGCGGCCGCGGCCGCCCCACGAGGACACGCCGGCGTGCCATGCGCGATCGTCGCAGGAAACGAATTGCAGGAGCTCGCCGCGACGCCTTATGAAGAAATGCGCGGAGACGCGAAGTTGCGCAATCGACGCGTAGTACGGATGCGCGGTCGCGTCGAGCGTGTTGGTGAACAGACGCACGACACCGTCGCCTCCGAAGACGCCCGGCGGGAGCGAGATGCCGTGGATGACGACCAGCGTGACGTCGGTGCCGGCCGGCCGCGCATCGAAGTTGGGCGAAGGCGCCTGGCGCGCGGCGGCGACATGGCCGGAGGCGTCGACGGCAAGTGTGCTCATTTTAGGAATGCGCGGGGCGTGGACTTTCGCCGGCGTACATTGCGCACATGAGCTTGCGCTTCCGCATCATCGGCGCTGTCATCGTCGCGTCCGGCCTCGCCGTATGCTACGGCGCCTTCGCGATGTGGCCGGCGTCGTTCACGGCCCTCGGCGTGCTGCAGGTCGCAGGCGCGGTCGTCGTCGCACTCGTCGGCATCGGTAACGTGATTGCCGGCGCCGCGGTCTTCTTCAAGCCCGCCCGCGACTGAAGGCAAGACGGGGCGTCACTTGATCCCGAGCCGCTCCATCCGGTAGCGCATCGCCCTGAACGTGATGCCGAGAAGCTTCGCCGCCGCGGTGCGGTTGAAGCGCGTCTTCTCGAGCGCCTCGTTGATCGCCGCGCGCTCCACGCGGTCGAGATAATCCTGCAGCGGCCACTTCTCGCCCGGCGGCACCGAACTGTCGCCTTCCTCGCTGACCGGCGTGAGATGCAGATCGTCCGCGGTGATCCGCTGCGGATCGGCGGCGAGCGACAGGCCGCGCTCGAGGATGTTCTCGAGCTCGCGCACGTTGCCCGGGAACGGATAGGCTTCGAGCGCGACCAGCGCTTCGGGCTCGAGCCTCGCGCTGCCGCTGCGCGTGAGCTTGGCGAGTATCGCGTTGGCGATCCCCGGGATGTCCTCGCGCATCTCGCGCAGGCTCGGCATCGAAAGCTCGATGACGTGGAGGCGATAGTAGAGGTCCTGGCGGAAGTTACCCGACTCGACGAGCGTCGCGAGCTTCTTGTGGGTCGCGCTGATGATACGAACGTCGACCGGCTCCTCCTGTGTGGCGCCGACCTTGCGTACCTTCTTCTCCTGGATCGCGCGCAGGAGCTTGACCTGCATCGGCAGCGGCAGGTCCGCCACCTCGTCGAGGAACAGTGTCCCGCCGTTGGCTGCCTGGAAGAAGCCGTCGCGGTCGGCTTCCGCGCCGGTGAACGCGCCCTTGCGGTAGCCGAAGAACTCGCTTTCCATGAGGTTCTCGGGAATCGCGCCGCAGTTCACCGCGACGAAAGGCTGTTCGCCGCGCGGCCCGTTCAGGTGAATCGTACGCGCCGCGAGCTCCTTGCCGCTCCCGGATTCGCCGTTGATGAACACCGGCGCCTGGCTCTTGGCGAGGCGGTCGATCAGGCCGCGCACCTGCTGCATCGCGGGCGAGTCGCCCAGGAGCTGATAGGCGCTCGGCGGCTGCGTCTTCTCCGGCACCTTGAGCGCCTGCTTGACGAGTGCACGCAACTGCTCGAGGGCCACCGGCTTTGCGAGATAGTCGAACGCACCCGCCTTGAGCGCGGCGACCGCGTTTTCCGCGCTGCCGAACGCCGTGATGACGGCGACCGGCACGTCGAGGCCCTTCTGGTTGATGTGCTCGACCACGCGAAGGCCTTCGCCATCCGGGAGGCGCATGTCGGTCAGACAGAGGTCGAACGTCTCCTTGTCGAGGAGGCGGATGGCCTCGGCGACGTTTTCCGCGCGCGAGGTATCGAGCCCCATGCGCGAGAGCGTGAGCTCGAGAAGCTCAAGCAGGTCCGGCTCGTCGTCGACGACGAGGACCTTGGGTTGGCCGCGGATTCTCCTTGTCACGAATGCTCCCCTTTAGGCTGAACGTTCTGGTGTCGATGCGCGCTTGAGCGTCATCCGGAAATGGGCGCCCGGTCCCTTGGGCAGAAGCTCGAGCGCGGCGCCGTTGGCGTCCGCGAGCTCGCGCGCGATGTACAGGCCGAGTCCGGTGCCGCCCGGCCTCGTCGTGAAAAACGGCTCGAAGATCTGAGGCCGCAGCTCGGCCGGAATGCCCGGTCCGTCGTCCATGAGCTCGCAGATCACCGCGTCGCCCATGTAGCCGGCGCGCGCCAGCACGCGGATGCTGCCTTCCTTCTTCTGGCAGTGCTGCCACGCGTTGCGGATGAGGTTCCACACGATCTGATTCAGGTGGCCGCGGTCGAAGATGATCAGCAGATCGTCCGGGATCTGCATGATCACGCTGCCGGGCGGCATGTTTTCGGCCTGCACGATCTCGTCGGTGAGCGTGCGCATGAATTCGGCGAGCGGCACGGTCTCCGGCTGCTGGCGGTCGCGCCGGTTGAGCTGCAGCACCTCGCCCACGATGCGGTCGATGCGCTTCGCGTTGTTGCGGATCATGCCCAGCAGGCGCGATCCCTCGGGCGCCACGGCGCCGTCCTCCTCGAGCAGCTGCGCGGCCTGGTTGATCGCGGACAGCGGGTTGCGCACCTCGTGGGCGATCGACGCGGTGAGGCGGCCCATGGCTGCGAGCTTCATCTGCTGCGCCTCGGTCTGCGCGCGTCCAAGGTCCTCGAGGTAGATGAGCGTGCCGCCGTTCAATCCCGTGCCGATGCGCACGAGCCGCACGCGCAGCAGGCGCTGTGTCGCCTCGACCTTGAACGGCGGCAGCGGCTCCGTGAAGTCCTCCTGCCAGCGGCGCCAGTAGTCGTGCAGCGTGGTGGAGAATTCGGCGAGGCGCATGCCGCCGCGCATGCGGCCGAAGCCGCCCAGCAGCCTTGTGACCTGCGCGTTATGGCCGCGCACCACGCCGTTGAGGTCGACGACCAGCACGCCGTCCTGCATGTCCTGGATGATCAGGCGGTTGACCTGCTCGAGGTTGGCGACGTCGATGCCACGCTGCGCCGCGAGGTCCTCCGACTGCTTGGTGTAGCGGCCGAGCGCGACCGCGATGCCGACGGTGGCGAAGAAGCCGAACCCGATGATGCCGGTCTGGAACATCTGCGCGCCGCCGACCGCGCCCTGCAGGGCGCGATAGCTGTCCAGGCCGAGAAGGCAGATCGCGGCAAACGCGGCATGGAAGAACGCGGTCTGGGTGCGCAGGATCCAGCCGGCCGCCGCAAGCTGGGGGAAGAGCAGGATCGGCAGCGGCGCCCCGAAGCTGCCGCCGGCGAACATGACCAGCGACAGGAAGAAGACGTCGCCGGCGAGCAGGCTGAACAGCATGGTCGGCAGCGGGAGCGGCAGCCGGTCCTGCTGGACCCACCACAGCGACGACAGCCCGAACACGAAGTACAGGCCGGTCCCCGTGATGAAGGCGTTGGGGTTGGCGATGCTGAGGGTCTTGGCGTCGAGCAGCAGCGCGGCGCCGAGGAGCGTGGCCGCGCAGATGGCGCGGTAGAGCCCGACGATCCATAGGATCCGCCGGCCCGAGTCGCCCATCGACGAGGGCAGCGGCGGCGGCTCGAAGGGCGGGATGGCGGGGGCGGGCTGCATGAAAGGCGTTATAGGAGCGGGGATAGGCGGCGTCAACGCTCGGCTGCACAGGCCGGAGCCTGGCAGCGGTACCCCTTGCCGCTCGGGACGGCCTCGGGCCTGGGTAGGAAAACCCCGCAATGGATGCAGCGGACCATGGTTTCCGCGCTTGGTTGCCGCTTGGCGCGGGCCCGCGCCTTTCCGGCATTCCACAGTCGAAGCACGAATAGGACCAGGAAGACGACGACGATCCAGAAGACGATCTTGCCCATGACTCCTTAGAGTACTTTTCCTGGATTCATGAGCCCCCTGGGGTCGAGCGCCGCCTTGATCGCCCGCATCAGGGCGACCTCCACCGGCGACTTGTAACGCACGAGGTCGGCGCGCTTGAGCTGACCGACCCCGTGCTCGGCGCTGAAGCTCCCGCCGTGGCGGGCCACCGCGTCGTGAACGATGCGGTTCGCGCGCTCGCCAGAGTCCATGAAGCTCGACGCTTCGACACCTTCGGGGGCGGAGAGGTTGTAGTGCAGGTTGCCGTCTCCGAGGTGGCCGAAGACGACGAGACGCGCCTTCGGGAAGGCCGATGCGAGCTCGCCTTCGCATTCGCGCATGAAGGTCGCAATGGCCGATACCGGAAGCGAGATGTCGTGCTTGATGTTGGGACCCTCGCGGCGCTGTGCCTCGCTGATGTTCTCGCGCAGCGCCCACAGGCGCTGTGCCTGGTCGGCGGACTGCGCGATCGAAGCGTCGGCCGCCGCGCCCGCTTCGATCGCCGCGGCGAGCGCGGCCTCCACCACCGGGGCGAGCGGCGCGCCCTCGGCGCTTTCGTCGGCCTGGACCAGGGCGTACCACGGATAGTCGGGCATGAGCTCGGGCGACCCGGGATGGTGCTTGCGGGACAGCGCTAGCGAAAACGCGCTCATGAGTTCGAACCCTACCAGTCGGTCAGAAAGCGCCGCCTTGAGCCGCGCGAGCAGCGCGATCGCATCCCCGACCGATGCGAGCGCGACGAGCGCCGTGACACGCGTGCGCGGCGCGGGAAAGAGCTTCATCACCGCCGCGGTGATGATGCCGAGCGTGCCCTCGGCACCGATGAACAGCTGCTTCAAGTCGTAGCCCGTGTTGTCCTTGCGCAAGCCGCGCAGCGCGGACAGGACGCTGCCGTCGGCGAGCACCGCCTCGAGCCCGAGCGTCAGCTCGCGGGTGTTCCCGTAGCGCAGCACCGCGGTCCCGCCGGCGTTGGTCGAGAGGTTTCCGCCGATCGTGCAGCTGCCTTCGGAGGCGAGCGACAGCGGGAAGTGCAGGCCGGCCTCCGCGGCGGCTTCCTGGACGGCGGCGAGCGGCACGCCGGCCTCCACCGTGATGGTCGCGTTGTCGGCGTCGATCGCGCGCACGCGGCTCATGCGACGCAGGCCGACGACGACCTCGCGCCCCTGCGTGTCGGGCGTGGCGCCGCCGCACAGGCCGGTGTTGCCGCCCTGCGGCACCATGGGCGCACCTTCGGCGACGCACAGGCGGACGACGGCCGCGACTTCCTCGGTCGACGCCGGCAGCACGACGGCTCGCGCGGTACCGCGGTAGCGGCCGCGCCAGTCGGCGAGATAGGGTTCGACATCCGCCGGCGCCGTAAGCACGTGCGGCCCGCCGACGATGCCAGCGAGGCGCTCGGGCAAGGTTGCACCGGGGTCCGCCATAAGGGACCATAGTAGCAAACCATGTTGCGCCGCTTCGGCGCGAAAGGAGGAGGTGCATGGCGCACGATCCACAGCAGCCGGACAACAAGGCGCTGCCGGCGTCGGGGTTCCCGTTCTCGCCGCAGGACGCTCTCGATTTCATGCAGCGCATGTGGAACCCGCTCGGCATCGCCATCCCTGGCTTCGCTCCCGCCGCCGCGGCTGCCGCGGCACCGGCGCCCGGTGCGACGCCGTTTCCGAATCCAGCGGCGCTGTTTGCGGCACTCGACCCGGCCGAGGTCGACCGCAAGATCACCGAGCTCAAGATCATCGAGAACTGGCTCACCATGAGCCTGTCCATGATGCAGATGAGCATCAAGACGATGGAGCTGCAGAAGGCCTCGCTCGAGGCGATGCGCGGCAGCGGGGCGTCACAGCGATGATCACGCTCTACTACGGCTCGGGCTCACCCTATGCGTGGCGCGTGCAGCTCGCGCTCGAGCACAAGGCGCTTCCCTACGATCTCAAGGTGTTGTCCTTCGCCGCCGGCGACACGCGCAAGCCCGAGTTCCTCGCGCTCAACCCCCGCCACCGCGTGCCGGTCATCGTCGACGGCGACTTCGTGCTCTACGAGTCGAACGCGATCGTCGAGTACCTCGACGAGGCCTACCCGGGGCGCGGCGCGCCGCTGTTTCCGGGCGACACGCGCGTGCGCGCTCTCGTGCGCCGCCTGATCGCCGAGGCCGACAACTATTTCGACAAGGCGACGGACCCGGTCGTCGACGAGGCGTTCTCGAAGAAGCCGGAGGAGCGCGACGCGGCCAGGCTCGAAGCGGGCAAGGAAGGCCTGCGCGAGGAATTCGCGATGTTCACGCGTGCCATGCGCGGCGACTACCTGGCGGGGGCGCTCTCCGCGGCCGACTTCGCGCTGTATCCGCTCGTCGCGTTCCTCGACCGTTGCGCGTTGAAGCTGCCCGGCTTCGATCCGCGCACGCTCATGACGCCGCAGTTCGCCGCGTGGAAGGCCCGCATCGAAGCCCTGCCGTACTTCGACGCCACCATCCCGCCGCACTGGAAGAAATAGGACGGACTACAGATGAGATTGACCACCACTGCCTTTGCCGACAACGGCGTGATCCCGGCCGAGTGCGCGTTCGCCGTGATCGACCCGGGGACACACGTGCGTTTGTCGGCGAACCGCAATCCCGATCTCGCCTGGAGCGAAGCGCCCTCCGGCACGCGCTCGTTCGCGCTCCTGTGCCACGATCCCGACGTGCCGTCGCGGGGCGATGACGTCAACAAGGAAGGGCGTGTGGTGCCCGCGTCGCTGCCGCGCGTCGACTTCTACCACTGGGTGTTGATCGATCTTTCGCCGGCGACGACGTCGATCGCCCGTGGCGCGCATTCGGACGGTGTCACGCCGCGCGGCAAGCCGGGTCCGCACGCGCCTCGCGAAGGCCGGCACGGCATCAACGACTACACCGCTTGGTTTACCGGCGACGAGGATATGGGCGGCGACTATCACGGCTACGACGGGCCGTGCCCGCCGTGGAACGACGAGATCCCGCATCGGTACGTGTTCACGCTCTACGCGCTCGACGTGGCGCAGCTGGCCGTGCCCCCCAAGTTCACGGGCCCCGACGCGCGGCGCGCCATGGACGGGCATGTCCTCGCTCACGCGAAGCTGACGGGACGCTATACGCTCAATCCGAAGGTTGCGCTCTAGCCCTTGAGCCAGGCGTTGCGCCGCTGCTCGACGGCGCCGGCCGGTGACGCGTCCAGCGTGAGGTAACACGTGTCCTCGGGCGCCGCGTCCAGCGTGACGCGGAACGTCATGAGCTCGTCGCGGCGGAAGGCGTGCACGCCAATGGTCTCGCCGGGTGAGTGACGCGAAAGCAGCGTGGCGATGCGCTCCGGGGTGGCCTTGAGGCCTGCGACGGCGACCAGCGTGTCGTGCGCCGAGAGGCCCGCGCGCGCGGCAGGTCCGTCGGGCGTCACGACCGCGAGCTTCGCATCCGCGCCGAGGCGCACGCCGAGCGTGCAGCGCGGCATGGGGCCGCCTGCGGGCTTGCCGCCTCGATCCTTGGCGCCGCTCGCCGCGCGCATGTGCAAAGTCACGCCGAAGGCCGAGAGCAGCTCGGGAAGCGGCGGATCCTCGGTGCCGTCGACGTAGCGCGCGAAGAAGTCGGAAAGGTCGCGACCGGCGATTTCGCTCGCGAGGCGTCCGATGGCGTCCTCGGGGACGCCCGCGCCGCTGCGGCCGTAGCGTTGCCACAGCGCGCGCATGAGGTCGTCCAGCGTTGCGCGTCCTTCGCGGCGCAGTGAAAGGTCCAGGGCGAGGCCCACGAGCGAGCCCTTCTGGTAGTAGCTCACGACCGCGTTGGGCGAATTTTCGTCGGGCCGGTAGAACTTGATCCACGCATCGAAGCTCGAGTCGGCCACGCTTTGCAAACGCCGGCCGGCGCCGCGCGCGACGTACGTGATCGCTCGGCCGAGGAGCTCGAGGTAGCGAGCGGGCTCGATCAAGCCGCAGCGCACGAGCGCGAGATCGTCGTAATAGGAAGTCCAGCCCTCGAACGCCCACAGCTGGCGCGTGTAGGCCTCGCGCGTGAGGTCGTACGGAACGAACGCGGCGGGCTTGATGCGCTTGACGTTCCACGCGTGGAAGTACTCGTGGCTCGCGAGGCCGAGGAACGTGAGGTAGTCGTCGTCGATATCGCCGTTGGCCGCGTGCGGCAGCTCGTCGCGCCGGCACAGGAGGCTCGTGCTCGAGCGGTGCTCGAGGCCGCCGTAGCCGTCGCCGACCGCGGTGACCTGGAACAGGTAGCGGTGGAACGGCGCCTCGCCGAACAGGTCGATTTGCCACCGGCAGACGCGCGCAAGATCGCGGGCGACGCGGCCGAGGTCGGCGTCGTGGCGGCCCGTGACCGCGATCTCGTGCGGGACGCCGCTCGCCTCGAAGTTGGCGAGCGCGAAGTCGCTCGTCTCGACCGGATGATCGATGAGCTCGTCGTAGCTCGCGGCGCCGTAGAGCCCGAAGCCATGCGGCGCCGCGGTCGCGCGCGGCAACGTGGTGGCTACCCGCCAGGACGGGTGGCGCCCGGGGACGATCTCGAGTGTGCACGGCGCGGACTCGCGGCCGTCCGGGTACATGAACACGACGGCGCCGTTGAAATAGCCGCGCGTCTCGTCGAGATACGCGGCGCGCACCGAGAGGTCGTACGCGTAGATGTGCGAGACCACGGTCAGCGGGCCGTCGCAGGGCGCGGCGGCCCAGGTGTTCTTGTCGATCTTCTCGATGCCGACCGGCGATCCCGCGCACTCCGCGCGTACGCTCACGAAATGGCGCGCGAACTCGCGGATGAGGTAACTTCCCGGGATCCAGGTCGGCAGGCGAAAGCGCTGGCCGGCGGGGTCGGGGTCGTCGAGCGTGACGCGGACCTCGTACAGGTGGGCGTGCGCGTCGAGCGGAGCGATTCGATAGCGGATTGGAGTGTGGGCAGCGGGCAACGAAGGCTTTCGCGCAAGAGATGGCGCCCCGAACACGAATCGAACGTGCGACCTGCCCCTTAGGAGGGGGCTGCTCTATCCACTGAGCTACCGGGGCTATGCTTTCTAACGTGCCAGAGCGCAGCGATTTTACCGGAAGGGCGGCACACGGCCGCGCGGCGTGGCGCCCGTGATCGCCTGGCTCGGGGAGAGATCCCCGTTTCCGCCGCTGGCAGCTGCACTCGCCGAGCCCAACGGACTGCTCGCGGCGGGAGGCGACCTGTCGCCCGATCGGCTGCTGGCGGCGTATCGACGCGGCATCTTTCCCTGGTATTCGGACGGGCAGCCGATCCTGTGGTGGAGCCCCGACCCGCGCATGGTGCTGTACGTCGACGAACTGCGCGTCACGCGATCACTCGGCAAGCGCCTGCGTGCCGGCACGTTCGAGCTGCGTATCGACAGCGCGTTCCGCGCGGTCGTCGAGGCATGTGCCTCGGTGCCGCGGCGGGGCCAGTACGGCACCTGGATCACGCCGGAGATCGTCGACGCCTACTGCGACCTCCACCGCCGAGGGTACGCGCACTCGGTCGAGAGCTGGCGCGACGGGACGCTGGCGGGCGGGCTCTACGGGCTTGCCTTGGGGCGCGTTTTCTTCGGCGAGTCGATGTTCGCGTGGGAGACCGACGCCTCCAAGGTCGCGCTCGTCAACTTGGCCGCCAAGCTGCGCGCGCTCGACGTGCCCCTCATCGACTGCCAGCAGGAGACGCCGCACCTCGCCGCGCTTGGTGCGCGGCCCATCTCCCGCGACCGGTTTGCCGCCCATCTTACCGAATTGATACACTCGGCCGACCCTCCTGCCGGTTGGGGTGCGCCGCCGGGTTTCGGGCGCTTGGGGAGTGACAGGACGCCGTGAGCAAGCTCAACGACCTTCCGCTGACGTCGCTTCAGTTCTACGCCACGGCCCCGTATCCCTGCAGTTACCTCCCGGACCGCGCCGCCCGGTCCCAGGTAGCCACACCCAGCCATCTGATCGACACCCGGGTCTACAGCGAGCTCGTGCGCCTGGGCTTCCGCCGCAGCGGGGCCTTC
>DATJXV010000033.1:0-35232 GCA_035499955.1 Casimicrobiaceae bacterium | reverse complement strand
GCTGCCGTTCATCGTCGGCTCGCCGCCGCGCAGCCTGGTCACGACGAAGTCGACCAGGGCGGCGTTGAAGTAGAAGACGACGAAGAAGTTGCATACGTAATAGCAGAACAGCACCGCGTAGACGACCGTCTCGCCGGTCCCGCGCAGCACGCCGTGCAGGCCGGCCGCGCTGGCGCCGACGAAGGGCACGACGAAGGTCACAAGCACGAGGAAGCAGGCGACGCTCGATGCGATGGGGAAGAGCACGAGCACCTTGTCGCGCATCAGGACGCCCCACGCGTCCTTCATGAGCTGCCACGTCGTCGCCAGTCGGCCCATTGCGTCTGCCTCGATCAGCTCCGCAGTTGCGCCCGCCAGATGGCGGGCACGTCGACGATTCTGGCGCCGTCGGCGGGCGGGGTCTCCACCGCTGCGACAAGTGCCGCCACCATCTGGTCGAGCGTCACCAGGCCGAGACGAGTGGCCTGCTCGTGCGTCGGCGGGAACATTCGGGCGAGCGCGTACAGAGGCGTGAGCAGGTACGGCCAATAGTGCCCGGGCCCGAGCACGTACCAGGGCCGCACGAACGTATGCGCGATGCCCGTCGCAGCGACGGCCGCCTCGCCTTTCTCGCGCGCGGCGATGTAGGAGCGCATGAGCGGCGCGGGCCGCGCCACACTGACGTACACGATGTGCGCGGCGCCGGCGGTGCCGGCGGCTGAGGACGTGGCGCGAATCGACGCCAAGTCGACGCGCTCGAACTCCGCAGCCTTGGAGGGATTGGGATGGGGCGTCCCGACGAGGTGCACCATCGTTGCGCTGCGCGGGACCGCGTAGGCGAAGCTCGCCGCGTCGAGCGCGTTGCCGACGACCGGCGTGGCGCCCGGGGCGACCTTGTCCTCCGAGCCCGCGCGAACCAGCGCATGTACCGCGTGCCTGCGCGCGACGAGCGTTTCGACGAGCGGCTGGCCGATGTAGCCCGTGCCGCCCGTGACGAAGACCTTCGTGCGGCTCAACCAGGCTCCTAGCGCACGAGCGGAGCGATCGCCGCCTCGTTCCACTCGACTCCGGAGCCGATCACGCCCGCGATGTCGGTGCGTCCGTCGCGGATCGCGAGCGGCGAGGCCATCACGTCGTTCCACCAATCGGCGTACTCGAGCCAATGCGCCGTCGGAGTCGCCGCGAGGAGCTGCGCGCTCACTTCCGGCCAGAGGTGGTTGGACACGAGGAGGCCGCGCGCGGCGGCGATTGCGGCAACACGCATGAAGCCGGTCACGCCGCCGATCTTCATCACGTCCGGCATGACGTAGTCGGAGGCGTGCGCGTCCACGGCGTGCTGGAAGTCGAGCGCGCCCCACCAGTTCTCGCCGCATTGGATGGGCGTGGCCGCTTCGCGCGCCACGTGCGCGTGCCCGGCATAGTCGTGCGCGAGCGTGGGCTCCTCGACCCAGGTCAGGCCTTCGCCGTCGAGCGTGCGCAAGCGCTGCACGGCCTCGGCCGGCGTCAGCGACTGGTTGAAGTCGACCATGATCGCGACGTCGGGCCCGACGGCCGCACGCATCGCCCGGATCACCGCGACATCCTGCGCCACGGTCGGGTAACCGATCTTCGCCTTGATGCCGCGGAATCCGCGCTTCGCCCAGTCCTCGGCCACGCGGGCGGACTTCGCTTCCCCGTCGTAGCCGACCGCGCCGTAGGCCGGCACCGGCTTCTCCGCGCCGCCCAGGAGGCGGGCGAGCGACACGCCGAAAAGGCGCGCCTGCGCATCCCACAGCGCCATGTCGATGGCGGCGAGCGCCATGCCGACGAGGCCTTGCGTGCCGAGCAGGCGGAAGCGGCGCGCGAGCTTCTGCTCCGTCTCCGCTGGCGCGAGGGGATCGCCCTTGACGAGCGCCTCGAAGCTGCGCACGAGCGTCGCCGTCGGCTGGAGCGCCGCCGCCGTGTAAGTGAAGACGACGCTGTGACCGACGGTGCCGTCGTCGAGGCGGACGTCGGTGAGCACGAGCGGCGACTCGGACACGACGCCGCTCGCGGTCGTGTGCGGCTCGCGCATCGGAAGGCGGATCGCGCGGACGTCGAAGCGCTCGATGCGGGGCGAGGACGGGCGCGCCATGGCTACTGCCGCTTGACGGCCGGATCCCAATGTTCGGCGATCTTGCCGTTCTCGATCCTGAACATGTCGAACCAGGTCGTCGTGTACTTCTTCGCCGGATCGGACGGGTCGGCCATCTGGCGGGCGAAGGCGAGGACGACGAGGTCGCCGTCCGCGACCACCGCAACGAGCGGCGCCTGGATGCGCGGCTCGATGGGTTTCGGCTTGCCGTTGCGCGAGAAGAAGTCGACGAACGCGGCGCGCCCGGTCGGGACGTTCGGGTTGTGCTGGATGTACGACTCCGCCATGTACTTGTCGGCGAGCTCCATGTGGCCGCCTTCGAAGACCTCGCGCCAGAAGTCGTAGACGAGCCGCTTGTTGGCGGCGAGCTTGGGATCGGGGCTTTCGAGCAGGCGCGCCTGGTCCGCCGCGGGCTGCACCGGAAGCTGCGCACGCGCGGCCAGCGCAACGGACAGGCCGACCAGCAATATCGCGGCAAAGGTTCTCATGACGCGGGCTCCCTAACGGATCGCTTCGCTCTCTACCCCGCGGCGCACTCGCTGCCGAAGGCGAACGGCGTGCCCGCGCGCTCGGCGTCGGGCGGCGGGAAGGCGGTGCGGAAATTGAACGCCTCGGGCGCGGGGCCGTGCTCGCGCAAATGCGCGAGGCGAGCGAGCGCCTCCTCGATCGTAGGCCGATGTCCGTTCGGCACCCACCACAGCACGAGGTACGCCTCGTTCATCCGCTCGAACCACTCGCCGCGGCGGCGCATGATCTGCACGTGCGCGGATTTGAACACGAATCGCGACAGCGACTCCGCGTCCTCCCACACCGACATGTTCACGAGCGTGGCTTCGTCGACCGGGCGCAATGCCGTGGCGTTGCCCTCGGCGGTCTGCAGCCGCCACACAAAGCCCGGGCTTTCCTCCGCGAGCGCGTTGATGCGTTCGAGGTTGGCCATGAACTCGGCCATCACGGGCGATTCCGGCGGCCCCTTGGGAACGCCGATGTTGAGCTGGGCGAGGTGATAGCGTGTCATGTCCGATCGGGGATCTGGGGCGGGACGAAGACCCACACAGCATACCCGTCGCGCAGCTCGCGTAGCAACGTGGCGAGAAGCCAACGCGGGATGCGCAGGGTACGGGCTTCGCGGGCACGCTCGACGATCGAAAGGCAGTGTGCCGCCGCGTAGCCGGCGCCCTCGAAGATCGGCGATGGATGCCGCGCGCGGAGCGCGAATGTCGCGCCGAGCTTCGCGAGCTCGCGGCGCAAAGGGCCGCCGAAGCGGCGCGCGAACGCGGGGCTCATGAGGTCGCAGACGAGCGTCGCGTGGGGGAGGCTTCGCCTGACCGCGAGCGCGAGCTCGCGAAGCCCCTCGTCGGGCACGTACATGCTCACGCCTTCGAGGATGACGAGCGCCGCGTCGTCGCCGGCAACGCGCGCCAGGGGCGCCGCCATGCTCTCGCGCTCGAAGTCGACCGCGACGCGCGTGAGCGGATTCGGCGCGTCGGCGGCCGGAAGCCGCGTCTCCTTGGCCGCGAGCAGGGCACCTTCGTCGAACTCCCACCAGCGGCCGCCCGCCATGCGGAAGGCGCGCGTGTCGAAGCCGGCGCCGACGACGAGGACGCGGCGATCGGCGTTGCGCGAGAGGGAATGGCGGACGAGGTCGTCGATCAGGCGGTGGCGCGCCACGTTCGACGCGGCGGGCGGGGCGATACGCGTTGCCGGCAGGAGCTCGCGGCGAATGCCCGCATCGAGGAAGCGCGCGGCCAGCGCGTCGCCGCAGACGGGATGCGTGCTCGCCGCGTCGTCCGCACGCAGGATGCAGCAGTAATACGCGGTGCGCGCGACGGGGGTCAGCGCGGCGCCTGATTCAGCAATTCTTCCGTGTTCTTGCACTCGCGCTCGAATTCGACGGTGGGCGAGGTCGGCAGCTGCGCGTCCCTTCGAGCCTCGGCGACGACCTTCCCGTATTCCGGCGTGCGCTGGAATGCCTGCACGGCGGATGCGTTGGCGTCGAACCAGCGCTTGTAACTCTCCTCGATGCGTTTGGCGAACGCGGGGGAGCGCTCGCTGCAGCGGATGACCCAGGTCACCGTCGTCGGAATCGCCGGATCGGTCCCCGATTTGGCCGCCGGCTTCGCCTGCTGGCGCGGCTCGTTGCCGACGTTCGATTGCGCTGCAGCAACGTCGCACGGCTTCTGCTGGTAGGTCGTGTTGCCGGAGGCGTCGGTGCATTTATAGATGGCCGCCTGCGCGGCGGCCGCGCCGGCCGCCGCGAGACAGAGAACGAGAAGCCGCGCAACGCCGCTAGAACTTGCCATACTTGTTATAAGCCTTAACAGGGTCCATGCCGCCCACGAGCGCGCGCCGCATCTCGCTCTCGGTCGCGACGACCTCCTCGGTCCTCGTGACGACGGCCTCGACAAGATCGCGCGGCACGATCACCACGCCGTCGCGGTCGCCCAGCAGATAGTCGCCGGTGGCGATCGTCACGTCGCCGATCGTGACGGGCTCGCCGAAGCGGTCCGGTATCCAGCGCTCGACGATGTCGGAGGGCGTAAGGAAGGAGCAGAACACCGGAAAGCCCTGCTCGAGGACCAAGTCGGTGTCGCGCGAGCCGCCGTCGACGACGTACCCCAGCACGCCGCGCGCCTTGAGCGTCTGCGCGGAAAGCTCGCCCATCAGCGCGATTTCGTGGTTGTTCGGTTGGCATACGACCACGTGGCCCGACGGCGCCCGGGCGAGCAGCGTGCACCACCCGAGCAGGGTCTCGTCGCGGGTCTTCGTGCGGTCGATGTGTCCCGACACGGTCCACACGGGGCCCGCGAGGCGCGTCCCGGGTGCGATGGCCTTGATGGCGGGCGGCAGCACGACGTGCTCGCGGCCCATCATGCGCAGCACGTCGTGCACCGCGCCGGTGTAGCACGCGGCGAGGCGCTGCGTCAGCGTCGGATTCGCGCTCAGTTGCCCCGCTCCCCTGCGAAACACGTCGGTGCCAAGGCGAGGAAGTCTCTCACCGCAAGCGACGCAAGTCTAGGGAGCCTCTGCTTGATCAGAGGCTCCCTAGAACAGCTCGCCCTGCGCCTGGTTGGCGCGCGGCGGGCGGAAACGCGAAGTGTCGAACCCCTGGTCGCGACCCTGGTTGAGCCCCAGGCGGCGCGTGGCGAGCTCGAAGCGCTTTTCGATGAGATCTGCGAAATTGCCGGCGCCGCGCATTCGGACGCCGAACGTGCTGTCGTAGTCGCGACCGCCGCGCAGCTGCTGGACGAGGCTCATCACGTGCGCCGCGCGCAGCGGGAAGTGCTCGTCGAGCCAGGCGCGGAAGAGCGGCGCCACCTCGCGCGGCAGGCGCAGCATGATCCATCCCGCGCTGGTCGCGCCGCTGTCTGCGGCCGCTTCGAGGATCGCTTCCATGTCCTTGTCGTTGAGCTGCGGGATGATCGGCGCGACGAGGACGCCGACGGCGATGCCCGCCTCGTGCAGCGTGCGCATGGCCTGCAAACGGCGCTCCGGCGCCGCCGCACGCGGCTCGAGCGTTCGCGCGAGGTCGCGGTCGAGCGTGGTCACCGACAGGTACACACGCGCCATGTTCTTCGCCGCCATCGGCGCGATGATGTCGATGTCGCGCTCGACGAGCGCCGACTTGGTGACGATGGAGAAGGGGTGCTCGTGCGCGGCGAGCACCTCCAGGATCTGCCTCGTCACGCGCCACTCGCGCTCGATCGGCTGGTACGGATCGGTGTTGCTGCCGAGCGCGATCGGGTCGCACACGTAGCCCCGCTTCGCCATCTCGGCGCGCAGGAGCTTGGCGGCGTCCGGCTTCGCGAAGAGCTTCGTCTCGAACTCGAGGCCGGGCGAGAGGTCGAGATAGGCGTGCGACGGGCGCGCATAGCAATAGATGCAGCCGTGCTCGCAGCCCTGGTACGGGTTGATCGACTGCGTGAACGGGATGTCGGGCGAGTCGTTGCGTGTGATGATGGTTCGCGCCTGCTGGATCGTCACCGTCGTGCGGATTTGCCGCGGCGGGCTGTCCTCGGCAGGCGCATCCGAAGGCGCGGTCGACCACCCGTCGTCGTACGCCTCGCGCGTGTCGTTGCGGTAGCGGTTGCCCGGGTTGAACGTCGCGCCGCGGCCGCGCACGGGCGCCGCGCCCGGTGCCCGGCGCAGCGGATCGGGAACGGGCTCGGGCGCGTCCTCGGTGTGGCGCGACTTCATGCGCCGATTTTACGCCGGGTCGCGAAACCGCCTATCATTTGGAACTCTCCGATGACCAAGCCCAAGACCCACCGCTTCGACACGCTGTCGCTGCACGCGGGCGCCGCGCCCGACCCCGCGACCGGCGCGCGCGCGACCCCGATCTACCAGAGCGCGTCGTTCGTCTTTCCCGACAGCGATCACGCCGCCGCGCTCTTCAACATGGAGCGCGCGGGGCACGTCTATTCGCGCATCTCCAACCCGACCGTCGCGGTGCTCGAGGAGCGCATCGCCGCACTCGAAGGCGGCGTCGGCGCCATCGCCACCGCGAGCGGCCAGGCGGCGCTGCATCTGGCGATCGTGACGCTGCTGGGCGCGGGCCAGCATATCGTCGCGTCGCGCTCGCTCTACGGCGGCTCGCACAACCTGCTCGACTACACGCTTCCGCGCTTCGGCGTAACGACCACCTTCGTCGATCCGAGGGACCTCGGCGCGTGGCGCTCGGCGATCCGTTCCGAGACGCGGCTGCTGTTCGGGGAAACACTGGGCAATCCCGGCCTCGAGGTGCTCGACGTCCCTCGCGTGGCGGCGCTCGCGCACGAGCACGGGCTGCCGCTGCTCGTCGACTCGACGTTCACGACACCCTATCTCATGCGCCCGTTCGACCACGGCGCGGACTTGGTCTTCCATTCGGCCACCAAATTCCTCTCCGGCCACGGCGTGGTGATCGGCGGGGTGCTCGTGGACGCCGGGACGTTCGACTGGAACGCGGCCGCGTCGCGCGGAAAGTTTCCCACGCTTACCGAGCCCTACCATGGCTTCCACGACATGGTCTTCGCCGACGAGTCCACCACAGGAGCGTTCCTGCTGCGCGCGCGCCGCGAAGGCATCCGCGACTTCGGCGCCTGCATGGCGCCGTTCACCGCGTTCCAGGTGCTGCAAGGCATCGAGACGCTGCCGCTTCGCATGGAGCGCCACGTCGCGAACGCGCGCAGGATCGTCGAGTTCCTCGCCACGCATGCGTTCGTGGAGTCGGTGGGCTATCCCGACCTGCCGAGCCATCCGGACCACGAGCTCGCCAAGCGCCTGCTGCCGCGCGGGTGCGGCGCCGTGTTCAGCTTCGCGATCAAGGGCACGCGCGCACAGGGGCGCAAGCTCATCGAATCGCTCAGCCTCTTCTCGCATCTGGCCAACGTCGGCGACGCGAAGTCGCTCGTGATCCATCCCGCGTCGACCACGCACTTCCGCATGTCCGCCGAAGATCTTCTGAAGGCGGGCATCACCGCGGGCACGATCCGGCTTTCGATCGGCCTCGAGGATCCCGAGGACCTCATCGAGGACCTGTCGCGCGCGCTCTACATCGCATCGAAGGCATGACGACGATTCTCCTCGCCGCGCGCGTGCCCGCCGAGTTCCAGGCGCGTCTCGCGCAGCGCTACGAAGTGCTGGGCCCGCTCGTGCCGCCCTTCACCGAGTCGGTGGCCGCACTGCCTCAGGATCAGGCAAGCCGCGTCGCGGTGATGATCACGATGGGCACGGTGCCGGCGCCGGGCGCGGCGCTTGCACACTTGCCGTCGCTCAAGCTCGTAAGCTGCATGGGCAGCGGCTACGAGGGAGTGGACCTCGCGGCCGCGCGGGACCGGCGCATCGTCGTCACGCACAGCCCGAACGCCAACGCCTCGGCGGTCGCCGACCTCGCCATCGGCCTCATGATCGCCAGCGTGCGCCGGATGCCGGAGGCCGAAGCATTCCTGCGTCGCGGCGAGTGGAAGGGCAACTTCGCGAAGCGCATGCCGCTCGTGCGCGGCCTGACGGGACGCAAGGTCGGCATCTACGGCCTGGGCGCCATCGGCGGGAAGATCGCCCGCCGCGCGGTCGCGCTCGAGACCGAAGTCGGGTATCACAACCGGCGTCGCCGCGACGACGTCGGCTATCGCTATTTCGCGTCGCTGGCCGATCTTGCGGCATGGGCCGACGTGCTCGTGATCGCCGTGCGGGCGGGCGCGGACAATCGCCACGCGGTCGATGCCGGCGTGCTCGCCGCGCTCGGCGCAGACGGGCACGTCGTCAACATCGCGCGCGGCTCCGTGATCGACGAGTCCGCGCTCCTGCGCGCATTGCGCGAGGGGGTGATCGCCGGGGCGGGCCTCGACGTCTTCGAGCACGAGCCCGCGGTGCCGGAGGAGCTGCTCGCGCTTTCCAACGTCGCGCTCACGCCGCACATCGCCGGCGGGACGTCAGAAGCGCAGAGCGTCATGCAGGACATGGTGTTCGCCAACATCGAGAGCGTCGTGGCGGGAGGCGCGGCGCACAACCCGGTGCCGGGAACGCCCGCGTCTTACTGAGCGATGATCCTCACCGTCGACGGCCACCCGGTTTATGCCTACACGGGCGCGCGGGCGCTGGTGCCGGCGCAGCGCGCGCTCGTCTTCGTGCACGGCGCGGCGAACGATCACAGCGTGTGGGCGCTGCAATCGCGCTACTTCGCGCATCACGGATGGAACGTGCTCGCCGTCGACCTCCCGGGCCACGGCCGCTCGGAAGGTGCGCCGCTGCCGTCGGTGGAGGCGATCGCCGGCTGGTTGCCGCGGCTGCTCGATGCCGCCGGAGTCGAAAGTGCGACGCTCGTCGGACATTCACTCGGCGCGCTCGCCTGCCTCGCGTGCGCCGGGATGCATCCCGCGCGCGTGACCAAGGTCGCGCTGCTCGGCGCGGCGGCGCCGATGCCTGTGAGCGATGCATTGCTGGAGGCTGCCAAGGCCGACGATCACGTCGCCTTCGAGCTCATCACGGGCTGGTCGCACAGCGCCGCGCGGCAACTCGGCGGCAACCGCGTGCCGGGGATGTGGATGACCGGCGCGGCGCTGCGCCTCATGGAGCGCACACGGGCGGGCGTGCTGTACGCGGATCTGCTCGCGTGCAACGCGTACGCCGGAGGTCTCACGGCGGCGCCGCAGGTGCGGTGCCCCGCGCTCGTTCTCCTGGGCCAGCGCGACCTCATGGCGCCCATGCAAGGCGCGCAGGCGCTTGCCGAAGCCCTGCCGGACGTGCGCGTCGTGACGCTTGCGGGCTGCGGCCACTCGCTGATGGCCGAGCAGCCGGACGCGGTGCTCGACGCGCTGCGCGCCTTCGTCTGACGGCGGGCCCCGCGTAGAATGGACTCCTGACGCCGCATCTCACCCCGGGGAAATCGCCATGAATCCGCAACAGTACGAGAAGGTCAAGTCTGCCAAGGGCTTCATCGCCGCGCTCGACCAGAGCGGCGGCAGTACGCCGAAGGCTTTGAGCCTTTACGGCATCAAGCCGGAAGCCTATTCGGGTGAGCAGCAGATGTTCGACCTGATCCACGCGATGCGCACGAGGATCATCACCAGCCCGGCCTTCAACGGCGACCGCATCCTGGGCGCGATCCTGTTCGAGCAGACGATGGACCGGCAGGTCGAGGGCCGCGGCAGCGCCGACTATCTCTGGTCCGTGAAACGCGTCGTGCCGTTCCTGAAGGTCGACAAGGGCCTGGCCGACGAGGGCAACGGCGTGCAGACGATGAAGGCGATGCCCAACCTCGACACCCTGCTCGCGCGCGCCAGGGACAAGGGAGTCTTCGGGACCAAGATGCGCTCGGTCGTCAAGCACGCCGACGCGAAGGGCATCGAGGACGTCGTTGCACAGCAGTTCGAAATCGCCAAGCAGATCCTGGCAGCGGGCCTCATGCCGATCATCGAGCCCGAGGTCGACATCCACGCTGCGGACAAGCCGGGCGCCGAGCGGCTCCTCAAGGCGTCCATCACCAAGCACCTCGACACGCTCGCGCCGCCGCAGCAAGTGATGCTCAAGCTCACGATTCCGTCGGTGGACGACTTCTACGCCGACTTCGTGAAGCATCCCAAGATCCTGCGCGTGGTCGCCCTCTCGGGAGGCTATTCGCGCGAGGAGGCGAACGCGCTGCTCGCCCGCAACCACGGCGTGGTCGCGAGCTTCTCGCGGGCGCTGACCGAAGGCCTCACTGCGCAGCAGAGCGACGACGAGTTCAACAAGGCGCTCGACGCGTCGATCGCCAGCATCTACAAGGCGTCGGTGACCTGAACGCGCTAGCTCCGGCCATGCGCGCCGTCCTCGCCTCGGCGCTGCTCGCGATGTGCTTCGCAGTCGCCGCCGAGGCGGCCGCTCCAAAGCACGTACTCCTGCTCCATTCCTTCGGCCGCGACTTCGCGCCGTACGACGGCATCGCGTCCGTGTTCCGTGCGGAGCTCGCCCGCCGCTCGGCCGAGCCTATCGTCATCTCCGAAGCGACCCTCGATGCGGGCCGTGCCTGGACGGACAAGGAGCAGCAAGCCTTCTTCGAATATCTCGGCGCCCGCTTCGAAGGTTCGGCGCCCGACATCGTCGTCACCATGGGACCGCCGGCGGCCCGCTTCTACCTCGCCCATCGGGACCATCTCTTCCCCGCGACACCGCTCGTCATTGGTGCTCTCGACGAGCGCTTGGCGCGGGGCGCCCCGCTGCGCGCCAACGACGCCGCCGTGGTCGGCAAGGTCGACCTTCCGCGCCTGCTCGACAACGTGCTGCGGCTTCTGCCCGAGACGCAGACGGTTGCCGTCGTGATCGGCACGTCGGAGTTCGAGCGTTTCTGGTTGGCCGAGCTCAAGAAGGAGCTTGCTCCGTTCACGAATCGAGTGAGCTTCCTTTGGCTGAACGATCTGTCGCTCCAGCAGATGCAGGACCTGGTCGCCAATCTTCCACCACGTTCCGCTATCCTCTATGGCCTGCTGGTTTCGGACGCCGCCGGCGTTCCGCACGAGCGACAGGACGCCCTGTTGAGCCTTCGCGCCGTCGCGAATGCGCCCATCTTCGGGGTCTACGAAAGCGAGCTCGGAAAAGGTGTCGTCGGCGGTCCCTATACGTCGCAAAGGCGCAGCGGCGAGCAGATGGCGACCGCGGCGCTTGACATACTGCGCGGCGTGCGTTTCTCCGAGCCGCAGAGAAGCGTGGCGGAATTCGAGACTCCCGTCTACGATTGGCGCGAGCTGCGACGATGGAATATCGACGAGTCGCGCCTTCCGCCCGGCAGCAAGATCCGATTCGAGCCGCCGACGCTCTGGGAGGAACACCGCACGGCCGTGATCGCGACGGCAACGGGGCTCGTGCTGCAGGCCGCGCTCATCGCTGCGCTGCTTCTGCAGCGGACCCGTCGCCACCGCGCCGAGCTCGAGGCGGAAGCGCTGGCGGGACGTCTCGTCACTGCGCACGAGGACGAGCGGCGCAGGCTCGCGCGCGAGCTGCACGACGACGTCACGCAGCGCCTGGCCGGACTCGCGATCGAAGCGGCCGGGCTCGAGAGCGGTGCGAGACAGACGGCACGCGGCGGCGCGGCCCATTCGATCCGCGAAGGCCTGGTGGAGCTGAGCGAGGACGTGCACGCGCTGTCGTACCGCCTGCACCCTTCCGTCATCGAGGACCTCGGGCTCGTCGAGGCGCTCCGGATCGAGTGCGACCGCGTCGCGGAGCAGGCGCCGCTTCACGTGAGCTTCGATTGTCGCGACGTCCCGAGAAAGCTGCCGGCGGACACCGCGCTGTGCCTGTTTCGCATAGCGCAGGAGGCGCTGCGGAACGTCGAGCGTCATGCCGGAGCGAACAACGTCGACGTGTCGGTCTCTCGGAAGGAGGGCGGCATCGCCCTCGCCGTGCGCGACAACGGCGCGGGGTTCGACACGTCGCGCACCGCAGAGCGGGCGAGCCTCGGCCTCGCGAGCATGCGCGAGCGCGTTCGCCTGCTCGGCGGCCGGCTCGACATCGCGAGCGGACGAGGCCACGGCACGGCGCTCCTCGCGTGGGTTCCGCTTCCCGAGGGCGCATGAGCGCGAATTGCCCCAAAGCGCGCAGCGCGGAGGGTAGTTAAGTGAGCGCGCAGGGCAGTGCAGTGACTCGGCCGCGAGTTCTTCTCGCCGACGATCACCGGATCGTCGCGCAAGGATTGAAGAGCATCCTCTCGACCGAATTCGATCTGGCCGGGGTGGTCGAGGACGGCCGGGCGATGGTCGAGGCGGCGAAGACGTTGCGTCCCGACGTGATCGTCGCCGATGTGAGCATGCCCTTGCTGAACGGGATCGACGCTTTGGAGATGCTGAGGCAGCAGGGCATCGGGATTCCGGTGGTCTTCCTGACCATGCACGGACACGCCGGGTACGCGCGCCGCGCGCTGAGTGCCGGCGCCGCGGGCTACGTCCTCAAGCACGCCGCCCCCGAGGAGCTGGTTCAGGCGATCCGCGCCGCGCTCGACGGCGGGACCTTCGTGAGCCCGGCGCTCGCCCGCGCCGTGTTCGAGTCGACGCCGCAGGGGGGTGCGGAAGCCGGCGAGCGCATCGCGCTGCTGACGGCCCGTCAGCGCGAAATGGTGCGCATGCTCGCCGACGGGCTCACCGCGAAAGAGATCGCGAGGAAGCTCGGCGTATCCTCGCGCACCGTGGAATCGCAGAAGTACCAGATCATGGAATCGCTGGGCGCCCAGAGCAGCGCCGAGCTGATTCGTCTCGCCATTCGCCACGGCATCGTCGAGCCGTAGTCTCCCAGGGACCGTCCCTCGCGGCGCGCCGCCGCGTAATTTCCGGCCGGGGCAACCGAAATTTTACGGAGTGACGTCCGTCACCGGGGCGATCATCCTTCGCTCCTGTTCGTGCAGCGGATGCCCCGCTGGAAGAAGACACAACGACGATGAGCGCCCGCGCGCCGAGCTGCGTTTTGTTGGCCGACCGCAATCATCGCTTGAGCGAGGGCGTTCGCGGCCTGCTCGAGACCGCTTTCAATGGAGTATTCATGGTCGCGGATCAGACCTCGCTGATGGAAGGCGCGCAAAGGCTCTGTCCGGCGCTCGTGGTCGTCGACGTCTCCATCGCGCGCGGCGATATCGAAGCCATGCTCCATTCGATTCGAGACCGGGCCCCCGCAACCAAGGTGCTCCTGCTCAGCGTGCACGACGAGCCTGCGGTCGCGACGGCCGCATTCGCGGCGGGCGCCGACGGACTCGTGCTGAAGCGCGCGATCGCCACCGATTTGCTGCCTGCCGTCGATGCGCTTCTTGCCGGCCGCCGCTACATCTCGCCGGTTGCCCGACATTGATCCGGCGACCGGCATCCCCACCCCTCGAACCCTACTGAGGAGATCTCGCATGTACTTCACCGACGATTCGCTGTTTCCCGAGAATATGCAGCCGACGATCATCACCGCGGCGCCGTTCGGCCCCGAATGGCTGCCGGGCGACGTCGAGGACCTTCCCGTGAGCTTCGACGCGCAGGTGCAGGCGGCGGTCGATTGCTACAACGCCGGCGCCACGATGCTGCATTTCCACGTGCGCGATCCGAAGACCGGGCAGGGCTCGACCAACTTCGATCAGTACAACGAGCTCCTCGCGCGCGTCCGCCAGGCAGTGCCGAAGATGGTCATCCAGGTCGGCGGGTCGATTTCGTTCGCGCCGCACACCGAGGATGCCAAGGCCAAGTGGCTCGACTACGACACCCGCCACATGTTGACGGAGCTCAACCCGAAGCCGGACTTCGTCACCGTCACGACCGGCACGACGCTCTGGGACGTGACGCAGGCGTTCATCCCGGGCGACGCGGACGGAACGCACCTGGCCGACCCGAAAGTTGCAGCCGCGTGGTCGGGCATGGTGGTGGACTCGACCCCGGCTTTCTATATCGAGCACCTCAAGCGGCTATCCGCGAAGAAGATCCAGCCCTACTTCGTGCCGGGGCACGTCCATCAGCTCGAGATCATCGAGCGGCTGCTGCGGGCCGGCGTCTACAAGGGGCCGCTGAATCTGGCCCTCTGCGGTTACGGCGGCGGATCGATGGGGCGCAATCCGTTCGACTGGATGGAGATCCTCCGCCGCACGCCGCACGGCGCGTCGAGCGTCACGTTCTGGAGCAGCATGCGCGGCAACATCGCGATCCAGACCCTGGCGACGATCCTCGGGGTCCACGTGCGCGTCGGCAACGAGGACAACATCTGGGATATACACAAAAAGCGCTGGTCGACCGTCAAGCAAGTGGAGTGGGCCGTGAAGCAGAGCGAGCAATTCGGCCGCAAGGTCGCCACTGCGGACGAGGCGCGCCGGATCATGAAGGTCGGCGTGTGGTACGACACGGTCGAGGAGACGCTCTTCAAGGCCGGGCTGCCGCCGAACCGGCCGGAAGGCTACAAGGGGTTTCTCACCTACGACACGGACGGGCGTCTTCCGAAGGCCGGGGACACGCGCACGAATCCGGTGAGCGTTCTGTAGTGAAGGGACGTCGCGCGGCGCTTGCGCCCCAAGAGGCAGGCGCCGCCCGGTCCGCATCCGGAACCCAAGTGGTTGGACGAGAGGCAGACATGACGCCGGAAAGCGGTCCGTGGGGCGGTGCGCTCGCGCAATTGCGCGAATGGGATCCGGCATGGGCGGAAACCTGCGCGCGAATGACGACGAACCCGTGGCGGTCGGGCGTACTCTCGCGCAAGCTCGTCGAGCTCATCGGCGTCGCGTTGAACGCGGCCTGCACGAATCTGAACGAGGACGGCACGCGGCGACACATTCGCAAGGCGCTCGAAGCCGGCGCCAGCCGCGACGAGGTCCTGTACGTGCTGAAGTGCGCGGCCGTGATGTCGATCCACTCCTGCAGCCTCGGCGCGCCGATCCTGCTGGAAGAGGCGAAGGCTGCCGGCGCCCAAGCGTCGGCGAACGCCCGATCTGCGACACCTGCGTGCGACAGGATGAAGGCCATCGGCCAATGGAACACGGCATGGGATCCGTTCTATGAACTCGACCCGGTTTGGACCGACGAATTCATGGCCACCGGCGCGGGAATCTATGGTAGCGGCGTCCTGCCTGCGAAGGACGTCGAGCTCCTGAGCATCGCCTTCGACGCCTCCTTCACCCATATGTATGCGCCCGGAACGCGCCGTCACGTACGCAACGCGTTGAAGGCTGGAGCGACGATCGAGGAAATCATGGAGGTCCTCAAGCTCTGCGTCGTACAGGGCGTGCAGGCGTTGAACCTCGGCGTACCGATCCTGGCCGAGGAGCTCGGACGCGAGCCGCGCGATTGACGCAACGAACGCATCACTGGGACTTGCAAATGAGCGCCGAGGACGTCACCCTAAAGGAACGGGCGGTCCGCGAATTCAAGGTCTTCTGGATCATCGCGATTTACCTGTGGGTCTTCCTGGGCATCTTCACGGTCTACCGCCGCCTCGTCGTCGCCGAGACCGGGAACGCTTACCTGCACTACGGCATCGCGTTGATCCAGGCACTGGTGATCGCGAAGATCGTGCTCGTCGGCCAGATGTTCTCGTTCAGTCGAGTTCACGACGACAAGCCGCTGATCGTCCCGGTGATCTACAAGTCGATCCTGTTTGGCATCCTCGTCCTCCTATTCGGCCTCGTCGAGCGCCTCGTGGAGGGGTGGATCCATCACGAAGGACTGCTCGGCGGCCTGCACGAAATATCCCACATGGGCCTCGACGAATTCTGCGCGCGCGTGCTGCTGCTCGTCGTCGCCTTCATCCCGTTCTTCGCCTTCGGTGAGATCGGCCGGGTGATAGGGATGAATCGGCTTACGGCGATCTTCTTTTCGAAAGACGCGGTGCGGGCGGAGATGAGGCAGCGGGCCGCCTGACGAAGAACAGGGATAGGAAAAAGACCATGGCGAAGACCAAGATGGCGGATCCGCGGACGACCCGCGTAAGCGACCTCAAGCCGGGCCAGTACGCCGACGGAAGTCCGCTCGACGATGTGCAGTACCTGGAGTGCAAGCTGATTCTCAAGACCGACGAATTCACCTCGCCCAAGGGATTCAAGAAGTACGCGAAGCTCGTCGCGCAGGCGGCGAAGGAATGCGGCGTCGGTTTCGACACTGCATCGGCCAGCGGCGCACGGCCGGCCGTCCGCGAGGTGATGTTCCTCGACACCGAAGACTTTCGCCTCTACAACAACGCCTTCATCCTGCGCCGCCGGGTTCGATTCGAAGACGGATTCGCGGCGGAGGAACCCGAGGTCGTATTCAAGTTCCGCCACCCAGATCAGCAGCAGGCGGCGGAAGTGGACGTGCGTCCGAATCTTCCCGGTGACTACCGGATCAAGTTCAAGGCCGAGGCCCTGCCGTTGAAGGACCGGCTCGGCGGGTATCGCCTCCTGTTCTCCCACAACGTGCAGTTCCCGCTGAGCCACGCGCCGGGAGGCGACCGCACGGCGATGGAGAGGCTGGCGCAGATCTTCCCCGCGCTGAAGGCGCTGAAGCAGACCAAGACCGATAGGGTGTCGCTCGTCAACCAGACCATCGTCGAGGAAGTGCTGCAGGACTTGGGCACGCTCGATTTCGGCAAGGGCGTCACCGCGGACGCCAACGTCGCGCTGTGGCGCACGCGCGGGGAGCATCTGCCGCTGGTCGGCGAGTTCGCGTTCCAGGTGAAGTTCAAGCGCCGCGCCGACGTGCACGACAGGGCCCGCGAGCGCTGCGCGAAATTCTTCATCCGCCTTCAGCAGATCGGCCAGGCGTGGATCTACCTCGGCGCGACCAAGACCGGCATGGTCTACCGGCTCAAGGGCAACCCGCCGCAAGCCCACGAGTGACACTTCGATCGCGCGGCGTGTGACCCGGGCATCGCATCCTCCATGCATTACGCGATGCCGTGAAGCCCCTCGAGCGATTCCTGAAGGACGACATGCGCGGCATTCACTACGCCGTGAGCATGTTCATCGCGACGGCCGTGCTTTGGATCATCGTGAAAGTGTACGGAGACGGCAATCCCATCTGGGCGATCAGCTCGATGGTCGCCACCAGCGACCCGCAGATCAAGGACGCGCTGTCGACCTTTCGCGGCCGCATCCTCAACACGCTGCTGGGGTGCGCGGTCGGCCTCCTGTTCCTCGCGCTCGGCCGCACGGAATGGGAGCTGCCGTTCGCGATGGCCGTGACGGTGATCGTCTCGTCCTATTTCGTACGCGTCCCGGCGATGTGGCGCCAGGCCCCCATAACCGCGGCGATCGTCATCGCCGGCGGATTGCAGCATCACGACAAGCTTTCCGGCATGGAACAGGGCCTGCGCCGGGTAGGCGAGGTGCTGTTCGGCTGCGTGGTCGGCATCGCGGTCGCGTGGGTGCTGTCGAAGGTCTGGCCGCTGCCCGAGGCCGGAGCCAGGAACGCCGCGAACGACAAGGCGTGAGTCGATTGGGCTTCCTGCGCCACCCCCAGACGCAATTGGCCGCCCGCAACGGCCTCGGCAACGTGCTCGCCCCTAAGGGCGACCCGGTGAAAGCGGGCGTACAGTTCCGATTGGCGGCTGGGATTGCCCGTGACATGGGGGATCGAAGGTCCGAGGGCCGCGTACAGGGCAGGCTCGCCTTGTCGCTCGTGCGGGCGGAAGCGCGGACCGAAGCGGAAGAGCGGTTGGCCGCGGCGGAGGCGTTGCTGACGTCGGTCGACGACCCTGCCTCGCTGGTCGAGCTCTACTGCAGGTGGGCCGAAGGCGCTCTGCTAGGCCGCGATTCGGTCTCCGCCACCAAGCTCATCGAGCGCGCCGAAAGGGTCGCGGCTTGCATGGGCTCGCCACGCGCGGGTCACTTGGAAGCGATGCTTCAGCGTGGGCGTTCGTTGACAGCGCCGCCTTCGCTGCCTTTCGGCGACAACGACCGCTAGCACCGGAGGCGGTGTGCCCCGGCTGTGGCAGAATCTCGCCACTGCCCGCCCGACTGCTCCACCCGATCACACTTCCGCTTCGCCGCGTCATGGGCGCGCCTCGCTTCTTCGTGAACGAACCCCTCGCGCCCTCGAGCATCGGGACGGAAATCATGCTTTCCGTGCCGGTCGCCCATCACGCGGTGCGCGTACTGCGCTTGGCCGCCGGTGATGTGATCACTCTCTTCGACGGAAGCGGCGGCGAATACCGTGCCACCCTCACCCGCGCCGACAAGCGCGACGCGTGGGCGCGCATCGACGCGCTCGTGGCCGCGGATTGCGAGACGCGGCTCGCGGTCACGCTGGTGCAGGCCGTTGCCGCGAGCGACACCATGGACGCCGTCGTGCGACGCGCCGTCGAGTTAGGCGTCACGGCCATCCGCCCCGTCGTGAGCGAGCGCGGATCGCGCGTCCCGGACGGCGCGCAGGGCGCGAAGCGCCTCGCGCACTGGCGCCAGGTCGCGATCTCCGCGTGCGAGCAGTGCGGCCGCAGCCGCGTGCCCGACGTGCACGACGCGGCACCGCTCGCCGACTGGCTGCGGTCTCGGTCGCGGGAGGACGCGGGCCTCGTTTTCGATGCGCGCAGCGACGCGACGCTCGCATCGCTGCCCGCGCCGTCGGACCGGCTCGATATTCTCGTCGGGCCCGAGGGTGGGCTGACGGCGGACGAGGTCGACCGGGCACTCGGTGCGGGAATGCGAAGCGCGCGCCTCGGACCGCGCGTGTTGCGCGCGGACACGGCTTCTCTCGCCGCGCTCGCCGCGGTCAATCTCCTGTGGGGCGACTTCCGATGAAACGCCAAATTCTCCTCACCGCAGCCCTCGCGCTCGGCGGATGCATGACGTCTCCGCCGCCGCTGCCGCCGGGCATCGACTACCGGTACGTCTTGCTGGGGCCGGAGGGCGTGCCCGTCGTGCGCGCGATCACCTCCGCGGCGCAATGTCCCGCGCTCGACGTGGACGGCAAACCGACGCCGATGACCGTTCGAATGCCGCCGGCGACGATTCCCGTGCGGCCGTCGCGCTCCGATCTGCCGCCTCCGAAGGCGTCCGCATTCCCGGTGCTGACGTGCGAGGCGATGCTTTCGAAGTCCGCCGTCAGCGCGTCGATCGCGGGTAAGCGGCTGCCGCTGCCGAAGCCCGATCCGCAGCGCATCGTGCTGATCGGCGACACGGGGTGCCGCGTGCTCGCGAATTACAACATCTTCCAGGCTTGCAACGATCCTACGCTCTGGCCTTTCCAGCGCATCGCCGACGCTGCCGCTGCGACCAAACCCGACCTCGTGGTCCACGTCGGCGACTACCACTATCGCGAAGGCCCCTGCAAGGCCGACGATCCCGCCTGCGCCGGCAGCCCGTGGGGTTACGGCTGGGACGCGTGGGAGGCCGATTTCTTCCATCCCGCGCGCGGCCTGCTCGAGGCGGCGCCGTGGATCGTGGTTCGCGGCAATCACGAGTCGTGCAACCGCGCGGGGCAGGGATGGTGGCGCTTCCTCGATCCGCGGCCGCCCACACCGCGCCAGGACTGCAACCTCGCCGCCGACGACGACATAGGCAATTACAGCGATGCGTACGCCGTGCCCTTGAGCACGCAAAGCCAGATGCTCGTCTTTGATTCGTCGTGGGCGGGGCTCGCGCCGCTCGCGCCCACGGACCTCATGTACCGCAACTACAAGGCGCAGCTCGAGCAGGCCTTCGCGCTCGGCGCGCGCACGCGCAAGGCATGGTTCGTGGACCATCACCCGATCCTCGGTTTCGCGGCCAATCCGGACAAGCCGCAGTCGCCGTACCCGGGCAACGCGGCGCTGCAGTCCGTGCTGAAGGCGCTGAACGGGAATCTGCTGTTCCCGGCCAACATCGAGGCCGTTCTTTCGGGGCACAACCACGTTCTCCAGATCGTGGACTTCGCGGCACCGTTTCCGCCTCAGTTCGTCACGGGCAACGGCGGCGACTGGCTGGACGCGCCGTTTCCCGTCCCGTTTCCCGCGGGCGCAGAGCCGGCGCCGGGCGCAGTCGTCGCGACGATCCTGGCGAGCAGTCGATTCGGCTTCATGACGATGCAGCCCGACGGGGCGGGCTGGGCGATGCAGGCGTGGGACGTCGATGGCAAGCCGCTCACCTCCTGCAGGCTTGGCGAGCGCAAGGTCGCCTGCTCTCCCCTGGCCAAGCCTTGACGCACGCGGGCGTCCGCACCGAAGATGCCAAGCTGACCGACTTGCTGATGCTGGTTCATGCCGGATAACGCGCCCGCTCTCGCCGCACCCGCGCCCGCCCCGCCCGCCGAGCCGCCGAAGGCGTGGATGGGCGGCCTCGTCCGTTCCCTCATCCGGCCGTACCGCACGTGGGTGCTCGTCGTCTTCGCAGCCATGATGGTGGAGACGCTCGCGAGCCTCGCCGCGCCGTGGCCGCTCAAGATCGTGCTGGACAACGCGCTAGGCCACGACAAGCTGCCGCACTGGCTCGAGTGGGTGCACGATTACGGCATCGACCGCGACACCATGGGACTCGCGCTGTTCGCCGCGATCGCGACCATCGTCATCGCGGTGCTCGACTCGATCGCCGACTACATCGACAACTACTACACGGAAAGCGTCGGGCAGTGGGTGGCGCACGACCTGCGCATCCGCATCTACGACCACCTGCATCGCCTCTCGCTCAGCTACTACTCGACGCACCAGACCGGCACGATGCTCTCCACGCTCACGAGCGACGTATCGACCGTGCAGGACTTCGCGTCGTCGGCCACGCTGTCGATCGTCGTCGACCTCATGACCATCGTCGGCATGCTGGGCCTCATGTTCTGGCTCAACTGGGACTTCGCGCTCATCGCCGTCGGTGTCACGCCGTTCCTCCTGCTGTTCGTGGCGCGCTTCAAGAAGGCGGTCAAAGAAGCCACGCGCAACGTGCGCAAGCGGCAGAGCGAGATCGTGGCCGTGGCCGAACAGGGCCTGGGCTCGGTGCGCTCGATCAAAGCCTTCGACCGCCAGGACCTCGAGACGCAGCGCATGCTGGAGGCGAGCAAGGCGACCGTGGCGGCCTCGCTCAAGGCGCGACGGATCAAGTCGCTGCTCGGACCGGTGGTGTCCGTCGTCGTCGCGCTCTGCACCGCCTTCGTGCTGTGGCGCGGCACTTCGCTCATCCTGACCCACGCGATGACGGCCGGCGCGCTCACGGTCTTCCTCGCCTACCTGTCCAAGTTCTTCAAGCCCGTGCAGGACCTGGCCAAGATGACCAACGTCATCGCGCAGACGGCGGTCGGCCTCGAGCGCATCCAGACGATCCTGTCGGCGGACGACGAGATCGTCGAGAAGAGCGACGCCGTCGCGCCGCCGCCGTTCAAGGGCGAGATCGCGTTCGAGCACGTGGCGTTCGGCTATGACAAGGACACGCCCGTCCTGAAGGACGTGAGCTTCACCGTCAGTCAGGGACAGGTGATCGGCGTGGTGGGCGGCACCGGCAGCGGCAAATCGACCATCGTGAGCCTCATCCCGCGCTTCTACGACCCGACGGCCGGGCGCGTGTCGATCGACGGCACCGACGTGCGGGATTACGAGCTACACGCGATGCGCCGGCAGATCGGCTTCGTGCTGCAGGAGACGGTGCTCTTCCGCGGCTCGATCAAGGACAACATCGCTTACGGCCGGCCGGGCGGCGCCACCGACGAGGAGATCGTCGCCGCGGCGAAGCTCGCCAACGCCGACGAGTTCATCTCGAAGATGCCGCACGGCTACGACACGATCGTCGGCGAGCGCGGTGATACGCTCTCCGGCGGCCAGCGCCAGCGCATCGGCATCGCGCGGGCGGTGATTCGCGACAATCCGATCCTGATCCTCGACGAGCCCACCGCGGCGCTCGACACGGAATCCGAGCGGCTCGTGATGGAAGGCCTCGAGCGGCTCATGAAGGGCCGCACGGTGATCACCATCGCGCACCGGCTGTCGACCATCCGCGACGCCGACAACATCATCGTGCTCGCCAACGGCGTGGTCGCCGAGCAGGGGCGGCACGAGGAGCTCCTGAAGAAGAACGGCATCTACGCCGACCTGTACCATATCCAGTTCGGCGACACCGCCGCTTCCACACCCGCTTCGTAGGTCTTACATGTCACGCTCGCTGATCGTATTCCCCGAAGCCGGCGCCAAGCCGCTGCTCGACGCCATCGCCGGCGCGAAGCAATCGCTGCGCGTCAAGATGTTCGTGTTCTCCGATCCGCAGCTTCTGGACGCTGCCATCGCGGCCAGGAAGCGCGGGATCGACGTCCGCGTCATGCTGAACCCCGCGCGCCGCAGCGGCGAGACGGAGAACGAGGAGTCGCGCCGCAAGCTGGTGGAAGGCGGCGTCTCGGTGCTCGACAGCAACCCGGCGTTCGACCTCACGCACGAGAAGTCGATGGTCATCGACGACGGCGAGGCGTGGGTCATGTCGCTCAACTGGGAGACGCGCAACGTCTCGCAGACGCGCGATTACGCGATCGTCACCAAGTACGCCAAGGAAGTCGGCGAGGTCGCCGAGTGCTTCGACGCCGACTGGCACCGCAAGGAGTTCAAGCCACGCGAGGGCTCGCCGCTCATCTGGTGCAATTCGAACGGGCGCGAGCGCTTCGCGCATTTCATCGACCGCGCGAAGCACACGCTTTGGCTGCAGAACGAGCGCTACCAGGACGCCGTCATCATCGAGCGCGTCGTGCGCGCCGCCGAGCGCGGCGTCAAGGTGCATATCGTCGCGCGGCCGCCGCACACGCTCAAGGCGGAGAAGCTGATCGAGGGCGTGGGCGGCTTGCGCATCATGTCGGATGTCGGCGGCAAGGTGCACAAGTTGAAGCACATCCGCCTGCACGGCAAGATGATGCTCGCTGACGGCCAGCGTGCCATCGTGGGCTCGGTGAATCTAGCGCCCGGCAGCTTCGACGCGCGTCGCGAGCTCGCCATCGAGGTCGACGACGCCCACGTCGTGCAGCCCCTCGAGAAAGTGGCGAAGCACGACTGGGACCATTCCGAGGCGCTCGACCTCACCGACGAAGGCTTGATGGCGGACCTCGAAAAGCGCGGCAAGGAGAGCCACGCGGCGGACCTCGTGCTCGACGCCGACCCCGGCGACAAGCCGAAGAACCACAATCAAAACCATCACACCCGCAACCACAAATAGAAAAAGGGGTCAGACCCCATTACAAGGCCTGACCCCTTTTTCAGGCGTAGGGGCGGAGCGGGAGCGGAGCAGGGCGAGGCAGCGGAAGCGCAGGCGAGCCGGCCAGCGCCAGCGCGACGGTCTCGATCTCGTCCCACACGTCGCCGACGCCGAGCCCCTTGGCGAGCGCGTCGAGACGGGCGGTTGCCACGATCAGAGCAGGGATTGCCGCAGGCGCGACGCGCGCGAGCGCACGCTCCAGCGCGGCTTGCCGCTTGCCCCACACGCGCGCGTTACGTACCGCCGCCGAGGCGGGCGTGCCGGCTCGGATCATCGCCGCGGCGACGGCGATCGCGTGCACGTCCTCCGCAAGCTGCCAGATCGCGAGCGTCGGGGCGTCGCCTTCCCCCTGCAGCACGCGCAGGATACGCACCGCACGCGCAGCGTCGCCGGCGAGCCAGGCTTCCGAAAGCTCGAAGACGTCGTAGCGCGCGACGTCCGCCACCGCGTCCTCGACCGCGCCTTGCGCGAGCTCGCCCTCGGGCAGGAGCAGGGCGAGCTTCTCGATCTCCTGCTTCGCCGCGAGAAGGTTGCCTTCGCAGGCGTCGGCTAAGAAGGCGAGCGTCTCGCGGGACACCCGCTGCTTCTGGCGAGCGAGGCGCGCGGCGATCCACGATGGCAGGGCTTCTCGCTCGATGGGGTACACGGCGATCGTCACGCCGGCATCGGCGAGGGCGCTGAACCACGCCGAGGACTGCGTGGCACGGTCGAGCCTCGGCAGCGTGATCAGCGTGACGTTGTCGGGATTCGGATTCGCGGCGTAGGTCTCGAGCGCTTTCCCGCCCTCCGTCCCTGGTTTGCCCGATGGAACGCGAAGGTCGATGCACTTGCGATCGCCGAAGAGGCTCGCGTTGGCGTTGGCGGCGAGGAAGGCGTCCCATCGGAATCCCGGCTCGGCCACCAGGACCTCGCGCTCGACTGCGCCCGCCGCGCGCGCCGCGGCGCGGATCGCGTCGCCGGCTTCCAGCGCCAGCAGCGGCTCCTCGCCGTGCACGACGTAGAGCGCAGCGACGCCTGCGCGAAGCTCCGCGGGGAGGTTCTCGAGCCTGACCTGCACGCCACCAAGCATAGCAGCAGGCGTCGCGCTCCGCGGCGCTTGACGTATGTCAAACGTGCCGGCCCCGCGTCGGTGTACTAGTGCCGCTTAGGCAAGCTGCCTTTGGGCGGAGGAGCCATGAGAACCAGACCACGTGCTGCGTCGATCCCAGCCGGCGTCGGTGCGGCGCTGCTCGCGATGCTCGCAAGCGCGGGAGCCGTGAGCGCCGCGAATCCGCCGGCGCCCGAGCGCAGCGGCAAGGAGATCGTCGATTCGCTGTGCATCTCCTGCCACGGCAGCGGAAACGCGGGTGCGCCGAAAATCGGCGACCAGAAGGCGTGGGCGCCGCGCATCGCCAAGGGCCTCACCGCGCTTTCGAAGAGCGCCACGGCCGGCACCGGACAGATGCCGTCGCACGGCGGCAACATGAAGCTTACCGATATCGAGGTCGAGCGCGCCATCACGTACATGGTCAACCAATCGGGCGGCCACTGGACCGAACCGGTGAGCCGCACGTCGCCGACGCCGCCGCGCAGCGGCAAGGAGATCGTGCAGACGCAATGCGTGAAATGCCACGGCACCGGCGTCGGCGGCGCGCCGAAGATCGGCGACCGCGCAGCGTGGACGCCGCGCGTGACGAAGGGTCTCGATACCGTGGTCGCGTCCGCCATCCACGGCCACGGCGCGATGCCGCCGCGCGGCGGGATGGCCGACTTGACCGACGTCGAGATCCGCAGCGCCGTGATCTACATGTTCAACGTCGGCACCCGCGCGACGAACTAGCGCCGCCGCGGTTGAACGCGTCCGAGCTGTGGGCGTGATCGAGTAGGAAGCCGCGTGTTACGCGGGCTTCTTCGCCGCCGAGAGGCGGCGGATGATCTGCTGCACGGCGTCGGTCTGCATCTCGCGCAGCAGGCGCTGCTCCTGCAGCTCGCGCGCGAGCGCCTGCGTCTCGTTGAACGTGTAGGAGCGGCGGATGATGATCTCGCCCGCGGGCATCCAGTCCACGCCGTTCTTGTCGTGCAGCCTGAATGCGACGCGCTTGACGAGCTGGTATTCGCGCACCGAGCCGCCGGAGGACAGCGACAGCACGTCCTTGTCATCGGCCACGACAGGGACGTCGAGCACGACCTCGGCCGCCGTCGCTGCGTCCACCACCTTGGCGTCGCTTCCCGACGTGATGGCTCGCGTGAGCTCGGTCGTGATCGGCGGCGACGAGGGCGCGTTGACGAAGATCGTGCTGAACGGAAACGTCGCGTCGCCGCGCAGGTGAAAGCCGCAGCCCGCGACGATCAGCGCGAGCGCGACGGCAGCGCGCTTACACCACGACATTGACCAGCCGGCCGGGAACGATGACGACCTTCTTGATCGGCGCCCCGTTCGCATGCTTCGCGACCTCCGGACTCGCGCGCGCGGCCGCCTCGACCGCGGCGGCCTCCGCGCCGGCCGGCACGACGAGCTTGCCGCGCAGCTTGCCGTTGACCTGCAGCACGAGCTCGATCGTGGCGGTCACGAGCGCGCCTTCGTCCACGGCTGGCCACGGCGCGTCCACGAGGTCGCCTTCGAACGCCAGGTTGCGCCACAGCACCCACGTCGTGTGCGGCACGACGGGGTAGAGCACGCGAAGGAGCAGCGACAAGCCCTCGCGCCGCAGCGCATCCGCACCACGTGTCCCCGCCGGCAGCGCCTCGAGCGTGTTGAGCATGATCATGCCTGCCGAGACGACCGTGTTGTAGTGCAGGCGACCGTAGTCGTCGTTCGCCTGCTTGAGCGTCATGTGCAAGTCGCGCCGCGACTTGCGCACGGCGTCGTCGGCGTCGCGATAATCAAATGCGCCGCCGGCCGCCTTCACGTTGTCCGCATGCGCCTGCGCGAACGTCCACAGCCGGCGCAGGAAGCGGTAGGCGCCTTCGACTCCCGTGTCCGACCACACGGCGGAGTCTTCCGGCTTGCCGGCGAACATCACGTACAGGCGCGCCGTATCCGCGCCGTACTTGTCGATGAGCGTCTGCGGGTCGACACCGTTGCGCTCCGACTTGCCCATCTTGCCCACACCGCCGTACTCGACCGGCTTGCCGTCCTGCTTCCAGACCGCGGCGTCGCCCTCGCCTTCGACTTCCTCGGGCGGGATGTACTCGATGCCGCCCTTGTCGTTGCGGCGGAAATAGATGTGGTTGAGCAGCATGCCCTGCGTGAGCAGGCGCGTGAACGGCTCGTCGATCTTGACGAGCCCCATGTCGCGCATCACCTTGGTCCAGAAGCGCGCGTAGAGAAGGTGCAGGATGGCGTGCTCGATACCGCCGATGTACTGGTCCATCGGCATCCAGTAATCGTCGCGTGCGTCGACCATCGACGCGGCGCCCGGGCACGTGTAGCGCATGTAGTACCACGAGGAGTCGACGAACGTGTCCATCGTGTCGGTCTCGCGCCTCGCCGGCTTGCCGCACGAAGGACAGGCGACGTCCACGAAGTCGGCGCGCTTGCGCAGCGGGTTGCCGCTGCCGTCGGGCACGCAGTCCTCCGGCAATACGACGGGCAGGTCCTTCTCGGGCACGGGCACCGTTCCGCAGGCATCGCAGTGGATGATCGGGATCGGCGTGCCCCAATAGCGCTGGCGCGAGATGCCCCAGTCGCGCAGGCGATACGTCACGCGCTTCTCGCCCAAGCCCTTGGCTTCCAGGTCGCGCGCCACCGCGTCGACTGCCTCGGCGTAGGGAAGCTCGTCGTACTTCACCGAGAACACGCAGCGGCCGCGCTCCTTGTCGGCGTACCACGGCTGCCAGAAGTCGGCGGTGAACTCCTCGCCCGCAACGGCGATCACCTGCTTGATCGGCAGGCCGTACTTCTTGGCGAACGCGAAGTCGCGCTCGTCGTGCGCGGGCACGCCCATCACGGCACCGTCGCCGTACGCCATCAGCACGTAGTTGCCGACCCAGACCTCGACGGGCTCGTGGGTGATGGGGTGCCGCACGTACAGCCCGGTCGGCATGCCCTTCTTCTCCATCGTGGCCATGTCGGCCTCGATCACCGAGCCGCGGCGACATTCGTCGACGAACGCCGCGAGCTTCGGGTCGCGCGTCGCCGCGACGGTCGCGATCGGATGCTCCGGCGCCACCGCGCAGAACGTGACCCCCATGATGGTGTCGGCGCGCGTGGTGAACACGTACATGCGGCCGTCGCCGACGAGCTTGCCGCTGGGGTCCTCGATCTCGTGCGGGAAGGCGAAGCGCACGCCCGTGCTCTTGCCGATCCAGTTGGCCTGCATCGTCTTCACGCGCTCGGGCCAGCCGGGCATCTCGTCGAGGTACGCGAGGAGCTCCTCGGCGTAGTCGGTGATGCGGAGGTAGTAACCGGGGATCTCGCGCTTCTCGACCGGCGCACCGGTGCGCCAGCCGCGGCCGTCGATCACCTGCTCGTTGGCGAGCACGGTCTGGTCGACGGGGTCCCAGTTGACGACCTGCGTCTTCCGGTACGCGATGCCCTTCTCCAGCATCCGCAGGAAGAACCACTGGTTCCAGCGATAGTAGGCGGGATCGCAGGTCGCGAACTCGCGCGACCAGTCGATCGCGAGTCCGAGCGACTGCATCTGCCCCTTCATCGCGGCGATGTTGTCGCGGGTCCACTTGGCCGGCGCCTCGCCGGCCTTGATTGCCGCGTTCTCGGCGGGCAGGCCGAACGCATCCCAGCCCATCGGCATCAGCGGGTTCATCCCGCGCATCCGCAGCTGGCGGTACATCATGTCGTTGATGGTGTAGTTGCGCACGTGCCCCATGTGCAGCACGCCGGAGGGGTACGGGAGCATCGACACGCAGAAGTACTTCGTGCGGTCGGCGCGCTCGGTGGCGCGATAGACGTCGCCCGATTTCCAGGCGGCCTGCGCGTCGGCTTCGATGTCGCGGTGGTTGAAGGGTGTCATGACGTTACCGAGTTAACCGGCGCGCGATGCGCGTCCGGTTCAACGAGCCGGGAAATTATACCGGGCGGGCCCGTCTCATTCCGGCGCGAGCAGCACCCAAAGTCCGAGGCCCGCGAACAGCAGCGCGGCCGCGATGCGAAGCGCGCGAAACGGGATGCGTCGCGCCGCGGCGCGGCCAAGGAAGACCGTCGGGACATCGACGATCATCATGCCGAGCGTCGTGCCGGCGACGACGGCCACGAGCGAATCGAACTTCGCGGCGAGCATCGCGGTGGCGACCTGCGTCTTGTCGCCGATCTCGGCCAAGAAGAACGAGACGGCGGTCACGCCGAACACGCCCCAGCGCGACGGCGGCGGCGCCTCGGTTTCGTCGAGCGTGTCGGGCTTGAGCGCCCAGGCCGCGACGGCGAAGAACGAAAGCGCGAGCAGCCAGCGCAGGACATCGGCCGGCACGGTGTTGCGCACCCAGCTGCCGACGAAGCCCGCGACGGTGTGGTTGGCGAGGGTGGCAAGCAGGATGCCCGCGACGATCGGCCACGGCCGACGGTAGCGGGCCGACAGGAAGAGGGCGAGAAGCTGCGTCTTGTCGCCGAGCTCGCCGAACGCGACGACCGCCGAGGAGACCAGGAACGCTTCGAGCATCGGACAGGCGGCCGCCGCCCGCTCGGCCGTATTATGCTAATGTCATAACCGGCCGCGGGAAGCGCCGTTCGCCGGGAAAAGCGATAATTCTAGCTTTTGCGACGGAACCGACCGGAAGAGGCGCGACCCAACGGCTGTTGTCCCTCGCATCCGGACCCGATTCGCCCATGATTCGCAGCCTGCGCTCGCTGACTGTCCTCTTCGTTGCCGCCGGCCTTTCGGCCGCGACCGCCGCTGCGGCGGTCAAGACGCAGCACGTAGAAGCCGAGCTCGTGTCCGAGCGCACCGCGCTGGTTCCGGGCCAGACCACCACCGTCGCCCTGCGGCTCAAGATGGAGGACGGCTGGCACACGTATTGGCAGAACCCCGGCGATTCCGGGCTGCCCACCACGCTCGCCTGGACCCTGCCGCAGGGCGTGACGGCCGGCCCGATTCAGTGGCCGGCGCCCCGCGCGCTGCCCGCGGGGCCGCTTGTCAACTACGGCTACGAAGGCGAAGTCCTGCTCCTTACCGACGTGCAGGTGCCCGCGAACGCGCCGGTCGGCGAGATGCTTCCGCTCAAGGCGAAGGCCGAGTGGCTCGTGTGCCGCGAGACGTGCATTCCCGAGGACGCGGCGCTCGAGCTCGAGCTGCCGGTGGCGGCGAGCGCGCACCCGTACCCGCAGTGGGGCGCGGCGATCGCCGCGACGCGCGACGCGCTGCCGCGTGCGCTGCCCGGCTGGCTCGCTGCCGCTCGCGGCGACGGCGAAAAGGTCGTGGTCACGCTGACCGGACCCGCCGGCGCGGCCGCCCCCGCGGACGTTCATTTCTTCCCCTATCAGGACGGGCGCATCGAGCCCTCCGGCAAGCAGACCTTCGCGCGCGAGTCGAACGGCACGTACGCGATGACGCTCCCGGTGGCGAACCAGCTCACGCCGGGCTTCACGCGGGTCGCGGGCGTGATCACATCGAAGAACGGCTTCGCGAGCGACGGCGGGCCGGTGCACGCGATCACGCTCGACACGCCGCTGACCGGCGGGGTGGTCGCCGGGCCGAAGCCGGTGAGCGCACAAGCGCCCGCGCTCAACGTGGCGGCGTCGCCCACCGCGGCGGGCAGCGGTCTTTCGCTCGCCGCCGCCCTGCTGTTCGCGCTGATCGGCGGGCTGGTGCTGAACCTGATGCCGTGCGTGTTTCCCGTGCTGTCGCTCAAGGCGCTGTCGCTCACCAAGCCGGGCCACGGCAACCGCCGCCACTTGCGCATCGAAGGGCTATGCTTCGGCGCGGGCGTGCTCGCCACGTTTCTCGCGCTGGCCGGCATCCTCCTCGCGTTCCGCGCCGCGGGCGAGCAGTTCGGGTGGGGCTTCCAGCTGCAGTCGCCGGCGGTGGTGACCGCCCTCGCGCTGCTGTTCTTCGTGCTCGCGCTCAATCTGTCCGGCGTGTTCGAGTTCACCCTGCTGGTGCCGTCGTCGGCCGCGTCGTGGAGTGCGCACAACCAGTACGCGAACGCCGCGCTCTCGGGCGTGCTCGCGGTGGTGATCGCCTCGCCGTGCACCGCGCCGTTCATGGGCGCCGCGCTCGGCTTCGCGCTCGCCCAGCCGGTGGCGCTTACGTTGGTCGTCTTCGCTGCGCTGGGCCTCGGCATGGCGATCCCGTTCATGCTCCTCACGTGGTATCCGGGCTGGCGGCGCATGCTCCCCAAGCCGGGCCCGTGGATGGAGCGCCTGAAGCAGTTCCTCGCGTTTCCCCTCTACGCCACCGTGGCGTGGCTCGTGTGGGTGCTGGGCGCGCAGGTCGACAACGATGCGGTGGTCCGCCTGCTCGTGACGCTCGTCGTGCTGGGCTTCGCGCTGTGGGCATGGCGCGCGTACCGCGGCGGCGGCGCGCCGTTGTTCTCCTTGGCCGCGCTCGCCGGGCTCGCCGGTGCGGCGTTCGTCGCGTGGCCGCTCTTCGCGGCGCCGGTCGAGCGCGACGGCCAGGCGCCGGTGCAGGCGCGGGCGACGTCGAGTACGCTCGACCCGTGGCAGTCGTTCACGCCGGCGCGGGTGGGCGAGCTCGCGGCGAGCCAGCCGGTGTTCGTCGACTTCACCGCGGCGTGGTGCGTCACCTGCCAGGTCAACAAGCGGCTCGTGCTGAACGACGGCGAGGTGAAGAAGGCGTTCGCCGACCGCGGCGTGGCGCTCGTGCGCGCCGACTGGACGCGCCGCGACCCCGCGATCACCCAGGCCCTTTCCGCACTGGGCAGGCAGGGCGTGCCGGTGTATGTTTTGTACCGTCCGGGCAAGGAGCCGCTGCTTCTGCCCGAAGTGCTGCAACGCCAGACCGTGCTCGACGCGCTGGCCACCCTTTCGTGAGGCTTTTCATGACGCGTGCTCTTTTTCGCCTGGTTCCGATTTCGTTCGCCCTTGCCGCGAGCGCGGCGTGGGCGGTGACGGCCGGGACGGTCGCGCCCGATTTCGCGGTCGCCGACGCCGCCGGCAAGACGGTCCGCCTGTCCGATTTCAAGGGCAAGTTCGTCGTGCTGGAATGGACCAACCCCGAGTGCCCGTTCGTGCGCGCGCAGTACGGCGCCGAGACGATGCAGGCGCTGCAGAAGGAGGCCGGCGCGAAGGACGTCGTATGGCTGTCGATCAACTCGACCAACCAGTCGAGCAGCGAGTACAAGACCGGCGCGCAGATGAGCCAGTGGATGAAGGACAGGGGCGCGGCGCAGAAGGACATCCTGATCGACGGCACCAGCGACACCGGCCGCGCCTACGACGCGAAGACGACACCGCACATGTTCGTCATCGATCCCTCGGGCAGGATCGTCTACGCCGGCGCCATCGACGACAAGCGCAGCGCGCGCGAGTCGGATCGCAAGAGCGCCAACAACTACGTGCGCGCGGCGCTCGACGAAGCGACCGCCGGCAAGCCGGTGAGCGTCGCCAACACGACACCGTACGGCTGCTCGGTCAAGTACTGATTCGGCCGTGACGCTCGAGACCTGGGCCGCGTTCCTCGCGGCCTCGTTCCTCATTTCGCTTTCGCCCGGCGCGGGGGTGATCTCCTGCATGGCCGCAGGGCTGCGCTACGGACTTGCGCGCGGCGTGTGGAACGTGTTCGGCCTGATCGCCGGGATCCTGCTCGTCCTGGTGCTCGTGTCGACCGGCCTGGGCGCGCTGCTGGCCGCCTCCGCGGCCGCGTTCACGGCGGTCAAGTGGGCGGGGGCCGCCTATCTCGTAGGGCTCGGCGTCGCGCAGTGGCGATCCGCCGCCAGGCCTGTCGATCCGGCGGCCACCGTGATCGGCGGCGCGCGTCGCGAGCTCTTCGCGCGCGGCTTCCTCGTCAATGCGACGAACCCGAAGGGCATCGTGTTCATGCTCGCCGTGCTGCCGCAGTTCATCGATCCCGCGCGCCCGCTCGTGGCCCAATACGCCGCGTGCGCGGGCACGATCATGTTCACCGACCTCGTCGTGATGACGGCCTACACGGCCTCCGCGGCCAAGGCGCTGCGGCTCCTGCGCCGGCCGGGCCAGATCCGCGCCGTCAACCGCACCTTCGGCGGCGTGCTTGTCGCAATGGGCGCGCTCCTCGCGACGTTCAAGCGCGCGGCCTAGACGACCGCGCGGCAGACGAACTCCCAGACGAACCGGTAGGGCGTGCGCGGCGGGATGTGCGAGCCCGTCTTCGGCGCGACGTAGAGCCAGTCGGAATCGACTTCCTTCGAATCGACCGGCTTGCCGGCCGCCATCGGCTCGGCATACACGCTGCTCGCCACGCTTCGCAGCCGCTGGCTTGCGCAGTCGACCTCGACGGCCATCTTGCGCGAGCGCACGCCCTCGGGCTCGGCCTTCGCATAGTCCACGATCACCGGCACGCGGCGGATGTCGCCGTCGGCCGCGACGGCTTTCGGATCGAGATAATAGGCGGCCTCGCCGGTATCCGCGACCTTGATCAGCTCGGCGCGGGCCGAGACCGCGAGCAGGAGCACAACGGCGGGCAGGGCATGCTTGGCATTGCGCATCGGGTCATCGTACTCCCGTCCGCGCCTCGTCATTTCCGGGCGGCAGTCGCGTCGAGAAGCCGCCGGGCGGAGGCGAGCGCTTCCACTTCGTAATCGTCGTCGAAAGCCCGGTAGATCGGCGCGAGCAGCCGATGCGCCCGCGCTTCCTCGCCTTCGCTCACCAGCACGCGCGCAAGGCTCAACGCGGCGTGAAGTTCCCATAGCCTCGCCTCCTGGCGCCGCGCGCACTCGAGCGCGCGAAGAAAGCAGGTCTTGGCTTCGTCGCGATTCTGCCCGGCGGTCAGAAGCAGGATTTCGCCTCGCAGCCGTTGCGCCTCCGCTTCCCACCAGCGCTCGCCGGAGCGCTCGACCTCGGCGATCGCCGCCGTCGCGAGCTCGCTCGCGCGGTCCGTGCGGCCCGCACGCGCATGGCCCATGGCAAGACACGACGCGTTGTAGGAGCTCTGGAAGTTAGCGCCTATGGCGTGGTGCGCAGCGAGCGCCTGCTCCATCATTGCAGTGCCTTCCTCGGCCCGCCCGCGCTCGATGACCGTGACGGCGCGCAGGACGCTGGCGCGCGAGGCATGGTACGGGCTGCGCTGCTCGGTGGCGATGCGCATGCCTTCCTCGGTGGCGGCGACGGCCCCGTCCACGTCGCCCGTATGCACCCTGAACCTGGCAAGGGCGAGAAGCGCGGAGACCAGCGTGAACGGATGCGACCTGTTCCGGGCATCGCTGACCGCCGCCATCATCGTTTCGGAAGCCTGCTCGAGCGACCCGACGTACAGATAGGCCAGACCGAGCCAGATGTGAATGAACGAGCGAAGGTGATAGCCGGCGACGAACGAAACGGGCCTGCACGCTTCCTCGTCGTAGAGGAGCAAGGCCTTCTCGAGGTCGCGGATCGATTGCCTGAAATCGCCGAGATGCAGACGCGCGGTCCCCGCCAGGTAGTGCACGACCGCGCCCGTCGGCCGGTCGAGTCCGCGTCGCAGGCGAGGCTCCGCCAGCGCGAGGCACGCACGCGATTCGGATCGGATCAGGTGGTAGTTGAAAAGGCCGCAGAGCGCGCCGAGGGCCTCGAGCGGATGCTCGTTCTCGTCGAGGAGTTCGCGGGCCTTCGACATCGCGGCCATGACACGCGGCGAGGCGAATCCCTGCGTCATGACGAACGCGTCGCCGAGCGCGTGGTAGAGCCGCCCTTCGACCTGCCTGCGGGCCGGACCCGGCGCAATGGCCTGCAGCAGGCCCATCGCGTTCTCGACTTGCGTCTGCGCCTCGACGCCCGCCGATCGATCGAGGGCCACACGCGCGGCCTTGATCGCGAAATCGATGGCCTTCTCCGCGAGCCCGGCTTCCGCGCAGTGGCGCGCGAGAACGTCTGGATGATGCAGGACGACGTCGGGGAATTGCCGCTCGAGCACGTCGACGATGCGGCGGTGGATCCCGGCGCGTTCCGCCTTCGGGATCGTCTCGTAGGCGGCATCCTGGACAAGCGCATGCTTGAAGGCGTACAGCGCGTGGGGCGGATCGCCCCGCTGATGCACGAGCTCGGAGGCGACGAGCCGATCCAGATGCGGTTGGAGCTGCGCATCGGCGAGCAGCGTGACCGCCTTCACGACCGCGTAGCGGAACTCGCGGCCCAGGGCCGCGCCCGTCTGCACGACGTTGCGCGCCGTTGCGATGCGATCGAGCCGCGCGATGAGCGAGGCTTGCAGGCTCGACGGCACGGCGACGGCCGGGGACGGCCCGTCGAGCACGTACGCGTCGCCCTCCTCGCGCAGCATGCCGCTCTCGAGGACGGATTTCGTGATCTCCTCGATGAAAAGCGGCACGCCGTCGGTACGCGCGACGATCTGCTCCATGACCGCCGGCGGGAGATCCTTCCCGCCTGCGATCTGCCTGACGAGGGTGGCGTTGCTGCGCCGGCCGAGGCGATTGAGCGTCAGGGCCGCGACGTGCGACTGGCCGAGCCACGGCGGGCTGAATTCCGGGCGGTAAGTCACGATCAGGAGCACGCGAAGATCGCGTATCCGCTCGACGATCGTGTCGAACAGCTCGCGGGTCGTGGGATCGGCCCAGTGCGCATCCTCGAGAAGCAGCAGCACCGGATCGTGCGCCGCGGCCGCGGCGAGCCGCACGATCAAGGATTCCAGGAGGAGCTCCTTGCGCCGCTGCGCGCTCAGCGCCAGGGGCGCGTAACGCGCGGTCGCGTCGATCGAGAGCAGCTCGGCGAGAAGCGCGACGTCGCCGGCCGACGGCGCCGAGCGAAGCGCGAGGTGGCGCTCGATCTTGCGCAGCTTCACGTCGTCGCCGTCGGCGGCCTCGAATCCGGCCGCGCGCTCGATCTCTGTGATGACGGGATAGAGCGCGGTCTGCGTGCGGCTGGGCGAGCAGAAGCAAAGCATCGACGCGTGCGGCTCGCCGGCAATGGCCTCCTGGAACGCGGCGACGAGATGCGACTTTCCGATGCCCGGCTCGCCCCAGATGAGGATCACGCGGCCTTCGCCCGACTTGGCCT
>DATJXV010000032.1:0-47743 GCA_035499955.1 Casimicrobiaceae bacterium | reverse complement strand
CGACCATGTGTCGACCAGGTCGAACGTGAGCGGCGCGTGCACGCCGATGGTCGGATGCAGCGCTGACGGTGGGCTCCACGCGCGATAGCGCACGCCGGCGACGTATTCGCCGGGCACGCCGGTCGACGTGAGCGGAACCCGCCGCCCGTTGCACGTCACCGCGTGACGCCCGCCCGTCATGCCTGTCACCTTGACCTGCATGCGCTCCACCGAGGAGTCGACGAAGCGCGCGGTACCGGTGCCGCTCATTTCCTCGCCGAGCACGTGCCAGGGCTCGATCGCCTGGCGGAGCTCGAGGGTGGCGCCGTCGTAGGTCGCCGTGCCGTAGCGCGGGAAGCGGAACTCGACGAAGGGATCGAACCACGAGGTCTCGAACACGTAGCCGAACCTCGTCAAGTCCTGCGCCACGTCGCGGATATCGACCGCGACGTAGTGCGGCAGGAGCCAGCGGTCGTGCAGCGCCGTGCCCCATGGGATCAGCTGGCCGCGGTACGGCTCGCGCCAGAAGCGCGCGACGAGCGAGCGCAGGAGCACCATCTGCAGCGCGCTCATCCTGTAGTGCGGCGGCATCTCGAAGGCGCGGAACTCGAGCAGGCCGAGCCGGCCGGCCGGCCCGTCCGGCGAATAGAGCTTGTCGATCGAGAACTCGGCGCGATGGGTGTTGCCCGTGAGATCGGTCAGGAGGTGGCGCAGGAGGCGGTCGACCAGCCACGGCTGCACCGTCTCCTTGCCGGACTCGGCGCGATGCGCGAGCTGCTGGAAGGCGATGGCAAGCTCGTAGAGGCGGTCGTCCCGCGCCTCGTCCACGCGCGGTGCCTGGCTGGTCGGGCCGATGAACGTGCCCGAGAACAAGTACGACAGCGCCGGATGGTTTTGCCAGTAAGTGATCAGGCTTTGCAGGAGATCGGGGCGGCGCAGCAGCGGGCTGTCCGCAGGTGTCGCAGCGCCGAGGGTGACGTGATTGCCGCCGCCGGTGCCGGTGTGGCGGCCGTCGAGCATGAACTTCTCGGTGGTGAGCCGCGCGAGGCGCGCCTCCTCGTACAGCGTCTCCGTGGTCGCCATGAGGTCGCGCCACGACGACGCCGGATGCACGTTCACTTCGATCACGCCGGGATCGGGGGTCACCGCCAGCACCTTGGTGCGGTGGTCGCGCGGCGGCGTGTAGCCCTCGAGGGCGACCGGCACCTTCAACGCAACCGCGGTGTCCTCGATGGCGGCGAGCAGCGCGACGAAGGCCTCGAGGCGCTCGATCGGCGGCAGGAACACGTACAGGTGGCCGTCGCGCATCTGCAGCGCGAGCGCGGTCTTGATCACCTCGCGCGGCTTGCCGCTGCGCACGTGGCTCGCGCCCGCGCGGACCTCGTCGCGCTTCGGGAGAGCATCGCGCGGGGCGAAGGGATCGACGGCGAACTCGCGCTCCACCTCCTCGGGAAGCACGTCGGGCAGCGACGCGAGCGGCAGGCGGAAGCCGAGCGGCGAATCGCCCACGAGGGCGAAGAGCTCCTTGCGCCGCAGCGGCCACGGGCTCGACATCCAGGACACGGCGCCGTCCTTGCCCTCCGCGGCGCGCAGCGGGAGCACGAATCCGAGGGGTGCGGACAGCCCCGAGCCCAGAAGCCGCGCGAGGCGCGCGCGCTCGGCCGGGTCGTCGAGGTCGGCTTGCATGGGATCGGCGTTGACCGGCAGCGCGGCCTCGTCCTGCAGCATGCGCGGCACGTCCTCGTACGCGGTGATGAGCAGCGAGGGCGGCAGGTCCAAGGCGACCGCCAGGCGCTCGCCGAACGCCTGCGCGGTGGCCGTGGTCGACTTCCCGGGCCGGGTCGTATCGGCGATGAGCGCATCGTGCCGCCACATCGGCTCGCCGTCGGTGCGCCAGGTAAGCCCCAGCGCCCAGCGCGGCAACGGCTCGCCGGGATACCACTTGCCCTGGCCGAAGTGCACGAAGCCGTTGGGCGCGAAGCGCGCGCGCAGGCGTCGCAAGAGATTCTCGCCGAGTTCGCGCTTCTTGGGCGACAGCGCGGCGTAGTTCCATTCCGCGCCGTCCATGTCGTCGACGGAGACGAAGGTCGGCTCACCGCCTTGGGTGAGACGCACGTCGTGCGCGGCCAGGTCGCGGTCCACCTGTTCGCCGAGCGCGTCGATCGCCTTCCATTGCGCCTCGCTGAAGGGCCGGGTGACGCGCGGATCCTCGTGCACGCGGGTCACGCTCATCGCGAAATCGAACTCGACGTTGCACACGTCCGTATAGCCGATGACCGGCGCCGCGTTGCCCGGGTCGGCCGTGCACGCGAGCGGCAGGTGGCCCTCGCCGGCGAGCAGGCCGGAGGTCGGATCGAAACCGATCCAGCCGGCGCCGGGGATGAAAGCCTCGGCCCAGGCGTGCAGGTCGGTGAAGTCGTGGTCGGTGCCGGAGGGGCCGTCGAGGGCCTTCACGTCCGCGACGAGCTGGATGAGATAGCCCGAAGCGAAGCGCGCCGCGACGCCGAGGTTGCGCAGGATCTGCACGAGCAGCCAGCCGGAGTCGCGGCATGACCCGCACGCATTGCCGAGCGTCTCCTCGGGCGTCTGCACGCCCGGCTCCATTCGCACGAGGTAGCGCACCTGCGACTGCAGGAGCTGGTTGAGCCGGACGAGCAGCAGGACCGTGTTCTCGCCGGGCTGGATGGTCTTGCGGAAGTCGTCGAGCCACGCCGTCAGGCGCGGGCCGAGCGGCGCGGTCTCGAGAAACGGGATCAGCTCCTTGGCCAGTGCGGGCGCGTAGCCGAAGGGGAACTTCTCGGCGTACTCCTCGACGAAGAAGTCGAACGGGTTGATCACGGTGAGGTCGGCGACGAGGTCGACCTCGATCTCGAGCTTCAGGGCGGGCTTGGTGAAGACGAGCCGCGCCACCCAGTTGCCGTACGGGTCCTGCTGCCAGTTCAGGAAATGCGTCCCCGGCGAGACGTTGAGCGAGTAGCCGAGGATCGGCGTGCGGCAGTGCGGCGCCGGGCGCAGGCGGATCTCGTGCGGCCCGAGGCCGACGAGACGGTCGAACTCGTAGCGGGTGCGGTGCGACAGCGCGACGCGAATGGCCATGGGCTTGGTTTGGACTACGTTGCCGCGAGGGTCGGGGCCGTCATGTCCAGTCCGGGTCCGGGAGCTGGGCGAACACCCGGCGCAGTCCCTCGCCCCACTGCACGTGGACCATCTGGAAGTACGGATCCGACTCCTCGATGCGCCGCTGCATCTTGATGCGCAGGGTGTCGGCTTCGTAGGCCAGCAGATCGATCGGCAGCCCGACGGAAATGTTGGAACGCATGGTCGAGTCGAACGACACGATCGTGCACTTGGTCGCGTCGAGCAGGCTCGTCGTGCGCTTGATCACGCGGTCGATGATCGGCTTGCCGTACTTCGTCTCGCCGATCTGGAAGTAGCACGTGTCGGGCGTGGCCTCGATGAAGTTGCCCTCGCCGTAGACGTTGAACAGGCGCGGCGGCTCGCCGCGGATCTGCCCGCCGACGATGAAGTTGGCGTTGGCGTCGATGTTGTTCTGGACAAGATAGGGGCCGTCTCGCGTCTTCACTTCGCGCAGCGCGTCGCCGAGCAGGCGCGCGACGTCGAACATGGACTCGGCGTTACCCAGGTGGAGCTGGTTGTCCGCGCTTCGCGAGCGCATCTCGAGCACGTTGATCGCGTTCTGCGTGATCGACAGGTTGCCGGAGGACAGCGTCACGATCACGCGCTGGCCTTCCTGCGCGAACACCCGCATCTTGGAGAAGCGGGCGATCTGGTCCACCCCCGCGTTGGTTCGCGAGTCCGACGCGAAGATCATGCCGGCGTCCAGAGACATGGCAACGCAGTAGGTCATGGGCGGTTTCGGGGCCGGCCGGTGGCGAAGCGCGCCATTCTAGCGAAACGCCGGTCAGTAGCCCGGGACGAGGAAGTGCGTGCTGATCTCGTCCCCCAGGAGCGACACGCGCTGCAGGAAGTCCATGAGGTATTCGTGCAGCCCGAAGCGGATGATGTCGTCCGTGCGCCCGAAGTGCAGCCGTGCGTGCATCTCGCCCGCCTGCCGCCGAAGCTCGCGGCTGTGGTCGTCGCACAGCTTATCGAGCGTGTCCTCGATCAGGTTGAAGCAGCTGTGCAGGCTTCGAGGCATGTCGTCGCGCAGCACGAGGAGCTCGGCCACCCGGCGCGGCGTGATCACGTCGCTGTAGATCTTGCGGTAGGACTCGAACCCCGACACCGACTGCAGGAGCGACGCCCACTGGTAGTAGTCGACCGCGCCGCCGACATCGGCCGCCGACGGCAGCAGGATGTGGTATTTGGTGTCGAGGATGCGGGCCGTGTTGTCGGCGCGCTCGATGTGGGTGCCGAGGCGGATGAAGTGGTACGCCTCGTCGCGCAGCATGGTGCCGAAGGTCACGCCGCGGAACAGGTGCGAGCGCATCTTCACCCAGTCCAGGAACTCGGAGAAGCCGATGCCCTGGAGCCTCTGGTAGTCGTGGCCGCGCATCTCGATCCAGGCGCCGTTCAGGTCCTCGTACATCTCCGAGGTGATGGCGCCGCGCACGCTGCGCGCCGACTCGCGTGCGGCGCGCAGGCAGCAGTAGATGGACGACGGGTTGCTCGCGTCCAGAATCATGAATTTCAAAACGTTTTCCGCGGTGAGCAGCGGATGGCTCTTGTAGAACGTGGTGGCGCCGCCGGTCGAGATGAGCGGCACAGCCCAGGGCTCGGCCCACGCGAGGCCGGGCTCCTGCGGCTCGTACGGAAGCAGCGAGGTACGGTACGTGACGTCGAGCAGGCGCGCGGTGTTCTCGGCGCGCTCGATGTGGCGCGCCATCCAGTAGAGCTCGTTGGCCGTGCGGGAGAGCATTTATGCCAAGACCCAGGTGTCCTTCGTGCCGCCGCCCTGGGACGAATTGACGACGAGCGACCCTTCGCGCAGCGCGACGCGCGTGAGCCCGCCGGGGACGAGGTCGATGTCGGCCCCCGACAGCACGTACGGCCGCAGGTCGATGTGGCGCGGCGCGATGCCGGCGCCGACGAAGGTCGGGCAGGTGGACAGGGCGAGCGTGGGCTGCGCGATGTACTTCTCCGGGCTCGCGAGGATGCGGTCGCGGAACGCCGCGCGCTCCTCGGCGGTGGACGCCGGCCCGACCAGCATGCCGTAGCCGCCGGCGCCGTGCACCTCCTTCACGACGAGCTCGGGGAGGTGCGCGAGGGCGTAGTCGCGGTCCTGCGGCTTGTAGAGCATGTAGGTCGGCACGTTGTTGAGGATGGGGTCCTCGGACAGGTAGTACTTGATCATGTCGGGGACGAACGGATAGATCGACTTGTCGTCCGCCACGCCCGTGCCGATCGCATTGGCGAGCGTGATCCGCCCGGCGCGGTACGCCGCGAACAAACCCGGGACGCCCAGCATCGAGTCCTTGCGGAACGCGAGCGGATCGAGGAAGTCGTCGTCGACGCGGCGATAGATGACGTGCACGCGGCGCGGTCCCTTGGTCGTGCGCATGTAGACCGTGTCGTTCTGCACGAAGAGATCCTGGCCTTCGACCAGTTCCACGCCCATCTGCTGGGCCAGGAACGCGTGCTCGAAGTACGCCGAGTTGTACGCGCCCGGCGTCAGCACGGCGACCGTCGGGTTCTCCTCGCTCTTGGGCCCCACCGCGCGCAGGTTCTCGAGCAGCATGTCGGGGTAATGCTGGACCGGCCGGATCGAGCGTGTGGCGAAGAGCTCGGGAAACAGTCGCATCATCATCTTGCGGTTCTCGAGCATGTACGACACGCCCGACGGCACGCGCAGGTTGTCCTCGAGGACGTAGTACTCGCCGGCGCCGGCGCGCACGATGTCCACGCCGGCGACGTGCGCGTAGATGCCGCCGGGCACGTCCATCCCCGCCATCTCTCGGCGGTACTGCGTATTGCCGAGCACGCGGTCCGCGGGGATCGCGCCGGCCTTGAGGATGCGCTGCTCGTGGTAGACGTCGGCCAAGAAGAGGTTGAGCGCGCGTACACGCTGCTTGAGTCCGCGCTCGAGGATCGTCCACTCCTCGGCCGGAATGATGCGCGGGACGATGTCGAACGGAATGAGGCGCTCGGTTCCGCCGTTGTCGCCGTAGACCGCGAACGTGATGCCGACGCGATGGAACGCTCGCTCGGCCTCCTCGCGCTTCTGCGCGATGCGCGCCGCATCGGTGCGCTCGAGCCAGTCCGCGAACGCGCGGTAATGAGGCCGTATGCCGGCCTCGGGCGCGGTCATTTCGTCGTACGGGCGGGGGGACATGCGGACGGATTCTCGGTCAGCATTAGGCATAGCAAGCGGCGCGCCACGCGGCGGTTTTCCTTCCCGTCCATAAGGTTAGCGCAGGAGCCTCATCCGGCGCCACGTCGGGTTTCCCCGTTTCCGATCAGGGACGCACCACCTCGGTGCGGCTGTGTCCTGGACACGACTGGACACTCGACTTTTGTCGGTTTGCCCTGCCTCCGGCGGTATGGTTAAATCGCGGCTCCTGTCTGGGTTCGCGGGGCGTTTAGCTCAGCGGTAGAGCACTCCCCTCACACGGGAGGGGTCGCTGGTTCGAACCCAGCAATGCCCACCATACTGAACCAAGGGGTTACGCGAGAGTGTAACCCCTCTTTTTTTGGATATTGAAAGCGGCATGATGCCCTCGCCCATGACGCTTCCTCTCGAAGCCTTCGTCTTCGACGCGTACGGGACGCTGTTCGACGTTCATTCGGTGGCCGCGCTTGCCGAGACGCTCGCACCGGGACGCGGCGAGGCGCTCTCCAAGGCATGGCGCGCCAAGCAGCTCGAATACACCTGGCTGTCGTCGCTCATGTCCTCGCCGCGCCGCCCGCGGCGCGACTTCGACGATCTCACGAGGCGCGCCCTCGACCACGCCGCCGAAGCGCTCGGAGTTGCCTTGCGGCGCGAAGCAAAGCAGCTGCTGCTCGCGCAGTACCTCGCGCTGACGCCGCACGCAGACGCGAAGGCGGCGCTGGCCGCGCTCGTGCCGCGCCCGCGCTGGATCCTGTCCAACGGCACCTACGCGAGCCTCGCCCCGCTCGTACGCGACAGCGGCCTCATGCCGCTCATAACCGGCGTGCTCTCGGTCGACGACGCCGACGTCTACAAGCCCTCGCCACGCGTATACGCGCTCGCCGCCGCCAAGCTGAATCTGCCGCCGCGGCGGATCGGATTCGTGTCGGCCAACTGCTGGGACGCGATCGGCGCCCAGTCCTTCGGTTTCACGTCGTTCTGGATCAATCGCGCCGGCGCGCCGGTCGATCGTCACGGCCCGCCGCCCCGGCACATAATGCGCACCCTCGCCGAGCTCGCGCTTCTCACGGCATGAGCTGGCCGCCGTTGACCTCGATCACCTGCCCCGTCACGTAGCCGGACAGCGCATCGGAGGCGAGATAAAGGAAGGTGCCCGCGCACTCGTCGGCGCTGCCCAGGCGGTTCATCGGGACCGTCGCCTGCATCGCTTTGAGCTGCTCCGCGGTCGAGTAGCGCTCGTGGAACGGCGTGGCGATGACGCCCGGCGAAACGGCGTTGACGCGGATCCCGTCGCCCACGAGCTCCTTCGCCCAGCCGCGCGTGACCGTCGACACGAAGCCCTTGGCGCCGGCGTACAGAATCGCGCCGCCGCCGCCGCCGTGGCGCGCCGCGATCGACGTCACGTTGATGACGTTCCCCGACTTCTGCCGCCGCATGACGGGCACGACCTCGCGCATGAACAGCGCGATCTGCGTGCAATTGAGGTCGAGGACGCGCAGGATGTGCTCCCGCGTGTACTCCTCGATCTTCACGCGGCCGAGCATGCCGCCCGCGTTGTTGATCAGGACGTCGATGCGGCCGCCGAACGCGGCGAGCGTCTCCGCGACGATGCGCTTCACGTCCGCCTCGATGGTCACGTCGCCTCCGATCGCGACCGCCTCGCCTCCGGCTTTGCGGATGTCGGCGACGACCTCGCCGGCGAGCTCGCGGCTCGCGTTGTAGTGGACCACGACACGCGCGCCGGCGCCGGCGAAGGCGCGCGCCGCGGCTGCGCCGATGCCGGTCGAAGCGCCCGTGATGAGGACGACCTTGTCCGTGAGATCCGTTGCCATTCCTCGTTCCTCCTTGTTCAGGCCGGGGCCTTGGCGGGTTCTTTTGCGCCGCGGCACGCCACCACCGCCTCGCGCAGCGCCTGGACCGCGGCGGGGCGCGGGAAGCTGCGCCGGTACGCGAGCGCGATGCGGCGCGACGGCGCCGGCCGTGCGAACGGCACCGGCACGACCATGCGGCTGTGGTACTTGGGCGTCAGCGCGTCGCGCGGCAGCACGGAGATGCCGAGGCCGGAGGCCACCATGTTGCGGACCGTCTCGAGCGAGTTCGTGCGCGGGACGTGGGCGTCGGCGCGGTTCAGCTCCGGGCAGGATTCGAGCACCTGGTCGCGGAAGCAGTGCCCGACGTTGAGCAGGATCGTATTCTCGCCGGCGAGCTCGGACGGCTGCACCGATTTGCGCCTCGCCCACTTGTGCGACGCCGGGACCACGACCTGAAACGGCTCCTCGTACAGGAACTCGGTCACGACCCCCGGCGGAGCAAAGGGCAGCGCCACGATCGCGGCGTCGAGCCGGCCCGACTTGAGGCCCGTCTCCAGGTTCTCGGTCAGGTTCTCCTCGATGTCGAGCGGCATCTGCGGCGCGCGGTCGTGCAGCGCGGGGATGAGGTCGGGCAGCAGATACGGCGCCACGGTGTAGATCACCCCCAGCGAGAGCGGCCCGGTGAGCTGGTTGCGCCCCGATTGGGCGATCTCGCGGATGCGCGAGGATTCCTCCAGCACGCGCTGCGCCTGTTCGACGATGCGCTCGCCGACCGGCGTGACCGTCACCTCCGTCTTGCCGCGCTCGAACACGAGCGTTCCCAGCTCCTCCTCGAGCTTCTGGATCGCGACCGACAGCGCGGGCTGGCTCACGAAGCACTTATGCGCGGCGCGGCCGAAGTTGCGCTCCTGTGCGACCGCGACGAGGTAGCGCAGCTCGTTGAGCGTCACTTGCGCTCCGCCAGGAAGCGCGCGAACGCCTCGCCGGTTTCCGGATGCTTGAGCCCGAAGGCCACGGTCGCTTCGAGGTAGCCGAGCTTGCGCCCGCAGTCGTAGCGGCGGCCCTCGAAGCGGTAGGCGACCACGCGCTCGTCTTTCATGAGCCGAGCGATGCCGTCGGTGAGCTGGATCTCCCCGCCGGTGCCCGCCTGGATGGACCGCAAGTGCGGGAAGATGGCCGGCGTCAGGATGTAGCGGCCGACCACGGCGAGCGTGGACGGCGTCGCGCCGGGCTTCGGCTTCTCGACGATGCGCGTGACGCGGGCCACGCCGTCCTTCACTTCGGCCCCGGCCGTCTCGACGATGCCCCAGCTGCCGATGTCCTCGGCTGGAACCTCCATGACGCCGATCGTCGAGACGTTCTCACGGCTCGCGACCTCGACCATCTGCTTCATCACCGGGACGTCCGCGTCGATGAGGTCGTCGGCGAGGATGACCGCGAACGGCTCGCCGCCGACCACGGGCTCGGCGCACAGCACGGCGTGGCCGAGGCCGAGCGCCTCGGACTGCCGGATATAGATGCAATTGATGCCGGGAGGTGTAGCCGCCTGCACCGCTTCCAGGAGATCGGACTTGTTGCGCAGCGCAAGCTCGGTCTCGAGCTCGTAGGCCTTGTCGAAGTGATCTTCGATCGCGCGTTTGTTGCGGCCGGTGATGAAGATCATGTCGGTGATGCCGGCGGCCGCCGCTTCCTCCACGGCGTACTGGATGAGCGGCTTGTCGACGACGGGAAGCATCTCCTTCGGGCTCGCCTTGGTGGCCGGGAGGAACCGGCTGCCGAGTCCGGCGACCGGGAATACGGCTTTGCTGATCTTCTTCATGGCTTTTCGGTTCGAATGAGCCTGCGAAGGCCGGCTTCGTCGAGAATCGCGACCCCGAGCTCCTCCGCTTTGGCGAGCTTGCTGCCGGCCTCTTCGCCGGCCACGACGTAATTCGTCTTCTTCGACACGCTCCCCGCCACCTTGCCGCCCGCCTCCTCGATGAGCGCCTTGGCCTCGTCGCGCGAAAGGCTCGGAAGCGTGCCGGTCAACACGAAGGTGAGGTTGGCGAGCTTGCCTTGCGGGGCTCTCGCGCGCGGCGCGCCTTCCGGCCACGTGACGCCCGCGGCGCGCAGCTGCGCGATGCCTTCGCGGTTGTGCCGCTCGGCGAAGAAGCCCGCGATCGACGCCGCCAGGACCGGGCCGACGTCGTTGACCTCGAGCAGCGCCTCCAGGGACGCGTCCATCAGGGCGTCGAGATTGCCGAAATGGTTCGCGAGGTCGCGCGCCGTCGCCTCGCCGACATGTCGGATCCCGAGCGCGTAGATGAAACGCGCAAGCGTGGTCTTCCTGCTCTTGTCGATGGCGGCGAGCACGTTACCGGCGCTCTTGTCGGCCATGCGCTCGAGGGCAGCGAGCTTGGCGAGCCCGAGCTTGTAGAGGTCCGCGGGCGCGTGCACGATACCGCCGTCGACGAGCTGGTCCACCAGCTTGTCGCCCAGTCCCTCGATGTCGAGCGCGCGGCGGCTCGCGAAGTGGAGCAGCGCCTGCTTGCGCTGCGCGGGGCATACGAGGCCGCCGCTGCAGCGCGCGACCACCTCGTCGGGCAGGCGCACGATCGCCGACCCGCACTCGGGGCACCTGGTCGGCATCTTGAATGCCTTCGCGTCGCGCGGCCGCCGCTCGGGCAGCGAGCGCACCACCTGCGGGATCACGTCGCCGGCGCGGCGCACGATGACGGTGTCGCCGATGCGAAGGTCGCGGCGCAGGATCTCGTCCTCGTTGTGCAGCGTGACGTTGGTGACCGTGGTGCCGCCGACGAACACCGGCGCAAGGCGCGCGACGGGCGTGATCGCACCGGTGCGCCCCACTTGCACCTCGATCGCGAGGAGCTCGGTCGGCATTTCCTCCGGAGGAAACTTGTGCGCCACCGCCCATCGCGGCTCGCGCGTGCGGAAGCCGAGCTCGCGCTGCAGCGCGAGGCTGTCGAGCTTGTAGACGACGCCGTCGATCTCGAACGGCAGGTCGCCGCGCCGCGCCTGCACGCTCTCGTAGAAAGCGGCGAGGCCGGCCGCGCCGTGGACGACGCGGCGATCTTCGTTGACCGGCAGCCCGAACGCGGCGAGGGCATCGAGAAGGCCGCTTTGCGTCGCCGGCAGCGGCCACCCTTGCGTCTCGCCGATGCCGTACGCGAAGAAGGCGAGCGGCCGCTGCGCCGTCATCGCGGGGTCGAGCTGGCGGACCGCCCCTGCGGCCGTGTTGCGCGGATTGACGTAAAGCCGCTGCCCCGCGGCCTGCTGGCGCGCGTTGAGCGCGGCGAAGTCGGCGCGCGTCATGTAGATCTCGCCGCGCACTTCGAGCACCGGCGGCGCCTTGCCGCGCAGCCGCTGCGGGACCGCGGGAATCGTGCGCACGTTGGGGGTCACGTCCTCGCCCGTCTCACCGTCGCCCCGGGTGGCGGCCACGGCGAGCACGCCGCGCTCGTAGCGAAGGCTCATGGCGAGGCCGTCGAACTTGAGCTCCGCCATGTACGTAATGGGCGGGGCGTCGGCCGCGAGCTTCAACTCGCGTCGCATACGCGCGTCGAACTCGGCGGCGCCGTCGACGGTGGCGTCGGTCTCGGTGCGGATCGACAGCATCGGCACCCGATGCGCGACGGGCGCGAATTCCGCCGCTCGCGCACCGGCGACGCGCTGCGTGGGCGAGTCCGGCGTTCGAAGCTCCGGGTAGTCGCGCTCGAGGGCCTGGAGCTCGCGGAACAGCGCGTCGTACTCCGCGTCGCTCATGGTGGGCGCGTCCTCGACGTAATAGCGCTTGTCGGCCTCGGCGATTTGCTTGCGCAACGTCGCGGCGCGGCGTGCGACCGCCGCGGGCGCGACCTCGGGTGCAACCTTGGTTACCACCTAAGCTCCGAACAACGCGAGCGCGCGCGGGCTTCCCGGCTCGATCCCGCTCTCGCGCAGAGCCTCCGCCGCAGAGTCGACCTGCTTGCGGATCGAGGCCAGCGCCGCATCATCGAGCGAGCGGCGGTTGTCGTCGACGATCTCGCCGCCCAGCGTGTGCGCGAGGCGCTTCGCCACGAGCTTCATCTGGTCGAACGTGCGCGGCGGATCGGCCACGCGCGGCACGTCGAGCACGAGCACCACGCCGTTGGTCGCGGACAGGCGCAGCGAGTCGGCGGTGAAGGGCTCGTTGCGCAGGTTCGTCAGCGTGTATTGCACGGCCTCCGTATCCTCCTGCACCCACTCGAAGCGCCCGCCCCCCGCCAGGCGGAATCCCGCGGCCTCGGCCACGCCGCGCAACTTCGTGCCGGGCACGCTGCCGCCGTCGCTGACGAGCACGGTCAGGCCGACTTGCACGTCGACATCCGCGCACAGGCGGTCCAGCACATCCGCGCGCTCGGTCTCCGCGCCGACGTCGGGGACGGACATCGCAGCCGGAAGATGCGGCGCCAAGTCGCCCATCACGCGCATGAAAGTGTCGATCTGGGCGCGGCTCGCGGCGCCGTTGCGGTCGGCGAGCAGAAGGCAGGCAGCCAGCTCGACGAACTCGCCGCGCGTCTCGGTGCCGAGCGCCTGCCAGGGCGCGTCGGCCGACATGCGCCCGAACCAGCGCAGGCGCTTGCCCAGGCGCGCGTGCAATCCGGCGGCAAACGCGCCCACACCCACGGGCTTCGCGGGCTGCAGCGTCACGATGCACTCGATTTCGGGGTCGGGCATGCGGCCGCCGCCGCCCTCGACTTCGGCGCTGCGTGCGATCGCGACGGGCGCCTGCGCGCCTGCCGGGTCTGCGCGCACCTCGTCGTGCGAGATCACCTCCATCGGCGGCGTAAACGTCGATTCGTCCACCCCGCCGGGACGGAACACGGGCGTGCCCGGGACGTCCGGAAGCGGCTGCCCCGACTGGCGGAGCGTGGGCTCGACGCGTTGCGAGCCGCCGGCCGCCGCCGCGGGGGCGCTTTCGGCGGGCTTGCGGAACGCGGCGTCGATCCGGCGGCGAACGCGGCGCTCGAGCCACCAGTTGTAGATCATGACGCCGATCACCAGCACGATGCCGGCGACGATCAGGCCGAACTGGAGCGGACTGACGGCCGGCAACGTCATGCGGGAGGTCCGGATACGCGCATGGATAGGGCCCGAGTATAGCGCGGGGACTTTCGATAACCCCGCTTATGCCGCAATCTTGAAATGGGGTCAGACCCCATTACAAGGCCTGTCCCCTTTTTCGGAAACATTTGGAAATGGGGTCTGACCCTATTTCAAGCCGCATTCTCGGCGAGCGTCAACGCTTCCGCGATGTCGACCGCGACTACGCGCGACGCGCCGGGCTCGGGCATCGTGATGCCCACCAGCTGGTTCGCCATCTCCATCGTGATCTTGTTGTGCGAGATGAACAGGAATTGCGTGTCCGCGGACATCTCGCGCACCATCGCGCAGAAGCGGTCGGTGTTGGGGTCGTCGAGCGGCGCGTCGACCTCGTCCAGGAGGCAGAACGGCGCCGGATTGAGCTGGAACAGCGCGAAGACGAGCGCGATCGCGGTAAGCGCCTTCTCGCCGCCCGATAACAGATGAATGGACGTGTTGCGCTTGCCCGGCGGCTGCGCGACCACCTGCACGCCGGAATCGAGGATCTCCTCGCCGGTCAGCAGAAGCCGCGCGGTGCCGCCGCCGAAGAGCGTGGGAAAGAGCCTCGCGAAGTTGGCGTTGACCGACTCGAACGTCTGCTGCAGCAGCTCACGCGATTCGCGGTCGATCTGGCGGATGGCCGTCTCGAGCGTGGTCATCGCCTCCGTGAGGTCGGCGGCTTGGCGGTCGAGGTAGTCCTTGCGCTCCTTCGCCTGGGCGAGCTCGTCGAGCGCCGCCAAGTTGACCGCGCCCAGCTCGGCGACGGCCGCGTGCAGGCGCTCGATCTCGGCCGGGAGCGTGCGCGCGCTGCCCCACGCCTTGAGCGCGTCGGGCAGCGCCGCGACGTCGGCATGCGCGTCCGCGAGCTGCTCGGTGAATTGCGCTTCCGCGAGTGAGGCCGCCTGCTCCTTGAGCTGCATGTCCTGGATCTTCACGCGCGCAGGTTCGAGTTTCTGGTCGGCGGCGAGACGCGCCTCCTCGCCGGCGCGAAGCTCGGCGGCCAACGCCTCGAGGCCGTCGCGGGCGGCGGCCAGCGCCTGCTCGGCGGCCGCGCGCGCCGCGAGCTGCGCCGTGAGGCCCTGCTCGACGGGCGTCCAGTCGATCGCCGCGCGCTCGCTCGACAGCTGAACGCGCAGGCCGCGCTGCTGGTCGCCTTGGGCGGCGAGATCAGCGCCGCGGCGGTCGAGCTCGGCGAGACGGTCGCGGCAGCGGCGTTCCGCGAAATCGGCTTCCTGGGTCGCGCGCTCCGCGGCGCGCACGTGCTCGCGTCCGCGCACCAACGCGACTTCCGCCTCGTTGCGAGTGTGGCGGGCGGCTTCGCGCGCAGCGAGCTCGTCGTGCATGCGCGATTGCAGGTCGGCGATCTCCGCGTCGATGGCCGTGCGCTGGGCCTCGCTTTCGCCTATCCGCGCTGCAAGCTCCCCGCTCTCCTGGTCGATCTGCGCCCGCCGCGCAAGCGCTGCCTCGGCGGCCTGGGTGAGCTGCAAGAGCTCAAGCTCGAGATCGTGCGCGCGGCGTTGCTGCGATCCGACGGCGAGGCCTTCCGAGTGATACGTCTGCTGCGCGGCCGTGAGCTCGCTGTCGACGGTGTCGCGGCGCAGGCGCGCGTCGGCCGCACGCGAGCGCGCTCCCTCCATCGCGCCTTCGAGCTCATCCAACTCGCGCTGGCGGGCGAGCACGCCGTGCAGCTCGTTGTCCGGCGCGAAGAAGGCAACGCCCTGCGCCGTGACGAGATGTCCCGCGGGCGTGACGAAGGCCTCGCCGACCGCGAGCGCATGGCGTTCGCCGAGCGCGCTCGCGAGATCCTCGCGGCAGCGCACGCCGGCCAGCCCGTCGGCGACCACGCGCGCAACACCTTCGTGCTTCAGGCGAACCTTGGCGAGCAGCGCGTCGTGCGACGACGCCGGACCGTGGCGCGCCGGCGCCGGCGCATACGCGGCCACGCGGCGCGGCGGCTGCGCTTCCCCTGCGACCCAGTCGGTGACTTCGTCGAGGCGGTCGAGCTCGAGCGCGGAAAGCCGCTCCCGCAGGACCGCTTCCAGCGCGTCCTCCCAGCCGGGCTCGATGTCGAGCACCTGCCACAGCCTGCGCGCTCGCGCGAGGCCGTGGTCGGCAAGCCAGCCGTCGATATCCACGCCGCGGCCGATCTTCTCCTGCAAGGCGGCAAGCGCCTGCTGGCGCGCTTCGAGGTCGGCGAGATGCTTGCTCTCGCGTTCCCAGACGTCGGCGCTCGTCCGCTGGTCCGCGAGCAGCGTCTCGACGGTCGTCTGCAATGCGGAGAGCGCCTCCTGCTTGCCGGCGAGATCGGCGTTCTCCTGTGCGAGCTGCGCCTCGACTTCGCGCAGGAAGTCGCCGGCGGGCGCGGCGACCGCCGCCAGCTCCTGGGCAAGGCGCGTGCGGCGCGCGTCGAGCTCGATCAGCGCGGCAGTCACGCTCTCGCGCCGCGTTTCGGCGACGCGAAGCGCCTGCTCCGCGGCGGCAATGCGCTGCTGGTGCTCGGAGAGCGCGGCCTCAGCGGCTTCCACCGCAGCATCGAGCGCCGGCAGCTCGGCCTGCGCTCCCTGCTCCTGCGCGACGGCGTGCGCGCGGGCGCGAAGCGCTTCGGCGAGCGCTGCGTCGCCGGCGGCGCGGTCCTCGGCGAGCGCGCTTTCCTGGCTCGCGAGCGCGGCAATCGCCTCGTCGAGCTGCGTGACCTGCTGCGCGATGCGCGTTTCCGACTCGCGCGCGAACGCGAGCTGCTGCTCGAGCCTCGTCACTTCCGCGTTGGCGGCGTAGAACGCGCCCTGCTTGTCGTGCAGCGCGTCGCCGGCGGCATAGTGCGCGCTGCGAAGCGATTCGAGCTTCGCCTCGGCGGCGCGGATCTCGGCCTGCACCGCCTCCAGGGCGACGGTCAGCGACGCGATCTCGTTCGCGCACCTCTCGCGCGATTTCACCGCGTCCTGCTGCTTGGCGAACCACAGGAGGTGCTGCGACGTGGCAAGCCGCGCCGAAAGCTCCCGGTATTGGGTCGCGACCTGCGCCTGCTGGTCGAGGCGCGTGAGCTGGCCGGCGAGCTCGAGCCGGATGTCCTCCACCCGGGCCAGGTTCTCGCGCGTGTCGGCGAGCCGTCCCTCCGTCTCCTTGCGCCGCTCCTTGTATTTCGAGACGCCCGCCGCCTCCTCGAGAAAGATCCGAAGCTCCTCCGGGCGCGCCTCGATGACACGCGAGATCATCCCCTGCTCGATGATCGCGTAGGCGCGCGGGCCGAGACCGGTCCCCAGGAAGAGATCGTGGATGTCGCGGCGGCGCACGGGGATGTTGTTGATGTAGTACGTCGAGTCCCCGTCGCGCGTAATCACGCGCCGTATCGAGATCTCGGCGTACTGGCCCCACTGGCCGCCGATGCGGCCCAGGCTGTTGTCGAAGTGCAGCTCGACCGAGGCGCGCCCCACCGGCTTGCGCTCGCCGGCGCCGTTGAAGATCACATCCTGCATCGACTCGCCGCGCAGCGCGGAGGCCTTGGATTCGCCGAGGACCCAGCGCACGGCGTCGATCACGTTCGACTTGCCGCAGCCGTTCGGCCCGACGATGCCGACGAGCTGCCCGGGCGTGGCGATGGCCGTGGGATCGACGAACGACTTGAAGCCGGCGAGCTTGATATTCGTGAGGCGCAAGGCGGGTACTTCTAAGGAGAATTTGCCGGGCGCGGCAGAGCGCTGCGCCAAATCGGCGAATTATATCGGAAAGGACGCGCTCGCCGACGCGCGTCAGCGCGCCGCGATCGGGACCACGCGCGGCGACAGGCGGTCCTCCTCGACCGCATGGCACGCGGCCTGTCCGTCGCTGCTGCCGCCGACGGCGCGAAGCGCCGGGACTTCGCGCCGGCAACGCTCGTCGGCGTAGGGGCAGCGCGGATGGAATGCGCAACCCGGCGGCGGATCGAGCGGGTTCGGCACCTCGCCCGCGACGGCGGTGCGCGCCTCGCCGGTCATCGTAAGATCCGGCACGGCGTCGAGCAGCATGCGCGTGTAGGGGTGCTGCGGGTCGGCGAAGAGATCGCGCGTGGGAGCGAGCTCGACAATGCGGCCGAGGTACATCACGCCGACGCGGTCGGCGATGTGATGCACGACCGCGAGGTTGTGCGAGATGAAGAGGTATGTGAGGCCCAACCCGCGCTGCAGGTCGCGCATGAGGTTCAGCACCTGGGCCTGGACCGACACGTCGAGCGCCGACGTCGGCTCGTCGCACACGAGGAACGCGGGGTTGGTCGACAGCGCGCGGGCGATCGAGATGCGCTGCCGCTGCCCGCCGGAGAACTGGTGCGGGTACTTCGCGCCGTCGGCGGCGGCGAGGCCGACCTGGCACAGGAGATCGGCCACACGCGCCGCGATCTCGCCGCGCGGCGTGTCCGGCGCCTGGCTTCGGATCGGCTCGGCGACGATCTCCGCCACGCGCCAACGTGGGTTCAGGCTCGCGTACGGGTCCTGGAAGATCATCTGCATGCCGCGGCGCGCCCTGCGCAACGCGCGCGGGTCGGAGGCGGCGCCTTCGCCCGCGATGGCCACCTCGTCGTAGCGAACCGTGCCGCGCGTAGGCGCGTACAGGCCCACGATGACGCGCGCGACGGTCGACTTGCCGCAGCCGGACTCGCCCACGAGCCCTACGGTCTCGCCCTTGCGGATCGTGAGGTCGACGCCGTCGACGGCCCTCAGGATCACGCGGCCGCGGCCTTCGAGCACGCGATTGAGCCACGGCGGCGACACGTCGAAGTAGCGCGCGACGCCTTCCAGCTTGACGAGCTCGGTCATGGGGCGGAGCGAAGCCAGCAGGCCGCCTGCGAGGCGCCCGCGGGCATGAGCCCGGGACGCTCCTCGCTGCAGCGCGCAACCGCATGCGGGCAGCGCGGATGGAACGCGCAGCCTGACGGAATCTCGGTCAGACGCGGCATCGAGCCGTCGATCTGCGTCAGCCGCTCGCGCTCCTCCGCGATCGAAGGAATCGAGCCCATGAGGCCGACCGTATAGGGGTGCTGCGGGCGGTGGATGACGTCGGCCACCGGCCCGATCTCGACGATCCGCCCCGCGTACATCACGGCCACGCGGTGCGCCGTCTCGGCGATGACGCCCATGTCGTGCGTGACCAGCATCACGGCGGTGCCGTGCTCGCGGCACAGCCGCTTCATGAGCTGGATGATCTGCGCCTGGATCGACACGTCGAGCGCCGTGGTCGGCTCGTCGGCCACGATGAGCTTCGGATTGGCGGCGAGCGCCAGCGCGATCACCACGCGCTGCCGCATGCCGCCGGAGAATTGGTGCGGGAAGTGATCGATGCGGCGCGCAGCGCCGGGGATGCCGACCTCCTCGAGGAGTTCGATCGCGCGCCTGCGCGCCTCGCCTTCGCTCATCGGAAGATGCGTACGGATCGTCTCGACCAGCTGGCGGCCGACCGTATAGAGCGGGTTGAGCGAGGTCAGCGGGTCCTGGAAGACGGCGCCGATCTCGCGCCCGCGTACCGTGCGCATCGTCTCGTACGGGAGATTGTCGATGCGCCGGCCGGCGAGGCGGATCTCTCCCGCGGCGATGCGCCCCGGCGGATCGATGAGGCCGATGATGGCGGCGCCGGTCAGCGATTTGCCGGCGCCGGATTCGCCGACCACGCCGAGCACCTCGCCCGGCGCGATCGCGAAAGTGACGTCGTGAACGGCGACGAGCGTGCCGCGCCGCGTGGGAAACTCCACGCGCAGCCCTTCGACGGCGAGCAGCGGCTGCGCCGCCGGCACGTCCGTCACGTGGCGGTGGTCTTGGTGGCCTGGGGAACGACGCAGCCGCTGATCGGCTCGACGAAGTCGACGACCGGCGTCCACTGCGTCGTGATCGTGTTGTCGAACTGCGCGTTGATGTAGTAGCGCTGGCACGGCCGAGCGTCGAGCATCATCACCTGCAGCGGCGGCCCGCCGGGCCAGCCGGGCGCCGGTCCCTGCACCACGAGCCGGTGCTCGCCCGGCTCGACCTTGACGAGATTCGGATTCGGGAACGAGCCCTGGTCGTCGACGCGGTCGATGAAGGCCGGGCGCCGGTTCACGATGGTGACGTTGTAGCGCGCGCCGGTGAGCTCGCTCCACGTGGGACCCCAGGTCTGGCATCCGCCGAGGAACGTCGGCGCGCCCAGGACGGGAATCAGCAGGAGATACGGTTTGCGCATGTCAGTCTCCAAAACATCCGCCTGATGCAGTTCGTTCCGTCACCGCAGCTTGGGGTTCAGAGCGTCGCGCAGCCAATCCCCGAGCAGGTTGATCGACAAGACCATGACGACGAGGGCGGCACCCGGGAAGATGGTAATCCACCACTCGCCGGAGAACAGAAATTCGTTGCCGATACGGATGAGCGTCCCCAGCGAGGGTTCCGTGGGCGGCACGCCGACGCCCAGGAACGACAGCGTCGCCTCGGTCAGGATCGCCGTGGCGATGTTGATGGTCGCAAGCACGAGCACCGGGCCGAGCACGTTCGGCAGCAGGTGGCGCGCCATGATGCCGGCGGGCGCGACCCCGATGACGCGCGCGGCCTGGACGTACTCCTTGTTCTTCTCCACCATCGTGGAGCCGCGCACCGTCCGCGCGTACTGCACCCAGTTCGACAGTCCTATGGCCAGCACGAGCACGTAGAGCGCGACCTGGTCGTGCGCGCCTCGCGGCAGGGCGACGCGCGCAACGCCGTCGATGAGAAGCGCGATCAGGATCGCGGGGAACGATAGCTGGACGTCGGCCACGCGCATGATGAAGGCGTCGAGCTTGCCGCCTGCATAGCCCGCGACGAGCCCCAGGGAAACGCCGAGGATGATGGCGAAGGCGACGGAAGCGATACCGACGAGCAGCGAGATCCGCGCGCCGAACATGATCGCGGAGAGCACGTCGCGGCCCTGGTCGTCGGTGCCGAGCGCGAACAGGGCCTTGCCGCCCGGGCTCCACGCCGGGGGCAGCAGCGATTCCGACAGGCTCAGCGTGCGCAGGTCGAACGGGTTGTGCGGCGCGATCCACGGCGCGAGCAGTGCGGCGAGGACGCAGATCAGGAAGACGAGAAGCGACCCGATCGCCACCGGCGAGTGGCGAAAGCTCCAGGCGACGTCGCCGTCCCACGCGGCCCGAAGGCGTGCGCGCAGCGACGCAGGCGAAGCGAGCGCAACGGCAGTATCGTTCATGAACGCAGATGCGCGATGGCGCTCTTCGCGTGCGCGAGCGCCTGCTCGTGGATCGTGCGCTTCCAGTCGTCGACGTCCTGGTAGAACGCGTCGCGCACCGCGCGCTTGATCGAGCGGCGCAGCTCCGCCGGCGCGTCCGGGTGGTTCTCGAGCCACTGGTCGCCGCGCAATGCCTGCAGCACGGCCATCATCGGCTGGGTGCCGTACTCGATGGCGATCCCCGTGTACGCCGCCTGCGGGCATTCCTCGTAAGCCGCGTTGTAGTTGACCCCGGTGAGCGGGGCCGACGTGGAGGAGCCGTCGTGGAACGACGTCACGTCGCTGCCCCACCAGGCCTTGGCGCGCGCGACATCGGCGGGGACGTCGCGTCCCGAGTAGATCTTCTCGCCGTAACCGCGCGGCCCGAGGCCCGTGTGGAAGTCGATCCACGCGAGCGACGCGGCCTGCGCGGCGTGCTCGCGCAGCGCCTTGCGCAGCACGCCGTTGCTCCACGCGGGGCGCGAGCCGCCGTAGAACAAGCCATCCGGAAACTCGCATTGCCCGCCACTCACCGCGTTCTGCAGCGCGCGCTCGCCGCGCTCCTGCACGTAGGCCGTGAGGCGCGCCTCGTTCGCGGGCGACGGCGGCCAGGTCGCCGGCACCATGAAATCGTGCACCTCCGCGTAAGCCGCATTCGCCGGGGGCGGCGTCGTCCAGTCGCGGAAGTTGCGGTTCAGATCGACGTTGTCCTCGTTGGTGCGGCGGATGTGCGAGAAGCCGTAGGGATTGAGCGCGTGCAGGAAGACGATGCGCACGCCGCTTGCCATCATCTCGGCAAAGAACGCGTCGTCGCGCAGGAAGTTGACCTGGCAACCGGAGCCGCAGAAACCCTCCGCCCCATGCGTGCCGGAGATGAGCAGGAGTACGCTTCGCGCGTTCGCGGGACCGAGCGCGGCGACGTCGATCGACAGCGCCTCGCCCTCGGCTCCGCGCGCCGTGGGATGGACGTGGCGCACAACGGCGAGGCCGCGCCCCCGCGCTGCGGCGGTGAAGCGGTCGCGCGCTTCCGCGTACGTTGCCGAGAATCCGGTGACGGGATCCGTACTCATCGGGATTCGAGGGGCATCGCCGCTTCGGCGAGTGCCGCCAGGTAGCCGGCGCCGAGCGGAATCACCGCGTCGTTGAAGTCGTAGGTGCTGTTGTGGAGGAAGCAACCGCCTTCCGCGCCGCCCTGGCCCAAACGCGCGAACGCGCCCGGCCTGGCCTCGAGCATGAAGGAGAAATCCTCCGCACCCATCGACGGCGGCAAGTCGCGCACGACGTTTTCGGCGCCGATCAGGGATTCGGCGACGTCGGCGGCGAACATCGCCTGGCGGTCGTGGTTGATCGTCGCCGGGTACACGCGCTCGTAATGCAGCGTGGCGCGCGCGCCGAAGGCGGCCGCGATCGAGTGCACGAGCTCGCCCAGGCGCTTTTCGATCATGTCCTGCGTGGCCGGGCGGAACGTGCGCACGGTTCCCACCAGCCGCGCGTGCGACGGTATCACGCTCATCGCGCCGGGGTGTCCGGCGTGCATGGCGCACAGGCTCACGACCGCCGTGTCGATCGGGCTCACGTTGCGGCTCACGATGGACTGCGCCGCCGTGATGATGTGGCCGGCGACCAGCACCGGGTCGATCGCGGCGTGCGGGTGCGCGCCGTGGCCGCCCTTACCGTCGATCACGATCTCGACCCGGTCGGCCGCGGCCATCGCGGGACCCGGCGTGATGCCGATCTGCCCCGGCGGCAGCCCGGGCCAGTTGTGGAGCGCGAACACCTGCTCGGCGGGAAAGCGCTCGAAGAGTCCGTCTTGGATCATCGCCCTTGCGCCGGCGTAGCCTTCCTCGCCGGGCTGGAAGATGCAGTACGCGGTGCCGTCGAAGGACTTCGTCTCGTGGAGGTACTTGGCCGCGGCGAGCAGCATGGTCGTATGGCCGTCGTGGCCGCAGCCGTGCATGCGGCCTTCGTAGCGCGACTTGTGCGCGAACTCGTTCTCCTCCTGCATCGGCAGCGCGTCCATGTCGGCACGCAGGCCCACGCTGCGCCCGCTCGCCGTGCTGCGGCCGGGGATCACGGCAACGATCCCGGTCTTGCCTATGCCGGGATGGTGCTCGATGCCGAGCGCGGCGAGCTTCTCCAGCACGACGCGCGCGGTGCGATGCTCCTCGAAGCCCAGCTCGGGGTGGGCGTGCAGATCGCGACGGATCGCCGTGAATTCGTCGTGATATTTGCGTATGTATTCAGGAGGGCTCATGAGATTCCACCGTTGAGGCCACTCAATGCGCTTGAGCCATTCGCTCTATCCGCAGGCGCGGGTCGACCGCGTAATACAGCAGGTCGACGACGAGGTTGATCAGCACGAACACGAGCGCGATGAGGCACAGGTACGCCGCCATCACGGGAATGTCCGCGAAGTACACGGATTGGATGAACAGGAGCCCCATCCCGGGCCACTGGAACACCGTCTCGGTCACGATGGCGAACGCGATGATCGCGCCGAGCTGCAGCCCCACGATGGTGATGACCGGCACGAGCGTGTTCTTGAGCGCGTGGCCGAAGTGGATCGAACGGTCGGTCAGGCCGCGGGCGCGGGCGAACTTGATGTAATCCGTGCGCAGCACCTCGAGCATCTCCGAGCGCACGAGCCGCATGATGAGCGTCATCTGGATGAGCGACAGGGTGATCGTCGGCAGGATCAGCGCCTTGAGCCCGCTCTTGGTGAGCAGGCCCGTGGTCCACCAGCCGAAGGCCACGGTCTCGCCGCGCCCGAAGGACGGCAGCCAGTTGAGCTGCACGGCGAACAGGAGGATCAGCAGGATCCCGATGAGGAAGCTCGGCAGGCTCACGCCGATGAGCGAGCCCGCGAGCAGGACGTGCGACAGCCAGCTGTTTCGCCGCAGCGCCGTGTAGACGCCCAGCGGAATACCCACGAGGAGCGCGAGCAGCGCGGCCGACGCGGCGAGCTCGAGTGTGGCGGGCATCCGCTCCTTCAGGAGCTCGGACACCTTGCGCGCCTGTCGCAGCGACAGGCCGAACTCGCCCTGGACCGCGTTCTCGACGTAGCGGACGAATTGGACGTAGAACGGCTTGTCGAGGCCGAGCTCGGCGCGCAGCCTCGCCCGCTCCTCGAGGGTCGTGTCCTGCCCCACCATGAACTGCACCGGGTCGCCGGTGAAGTTGAAGAGGCCGAAGGCGATGAACGCGACGACCGCCATGACCAGCGCGGACTGCAGCAGACGGCGGAGGATGAACGCCAGCATCGAGGAAAGCCCGCGGGCCGAAGGGAGTGGGCCCGCGGGATCATGCGATGGCCGCTACTGTCCTTCCTTGATGTCGACGCCGTAGAACGTATGGCGCCCGAACGGCGACAGCTTGAAGTCCACGACTTCCTTGCGCACGGGCTTCAACTGGACCGCGTGCGCGATCGTGAACCACGGCGCCTGCTCCTTGAAGATCACCTGCGCCTGCTCGTAGAGCTTCGTGCGCTCGGCCTGATTCGTGGCGACCTTCGCCTTCTGGATGAGGTCCTCGTACGGCTGGTAGCAGAACTTGGCGACGTTGCTGCCGTTGGTCTTCGCCGAGTCGCAGCTCAGCAGGTTGGCGAGGAAGTTGTCAGGGTCGCCGTTGTCGCCGGTCCACCCTAGCATGCCCATCTGGTGCTCGCCGTTCTGCATCCGCTTGCGGTACTCGCCCCATTCGAAGCTCTTGATCTCGGCGGTGACCCCCACCTTGACCAGGTCCGCCTGTATCAACTCGGCGATCCGCTTCGCGTTCGGGTTGTACGGGCGCTGCACGGGCATGGCCCACAGGTCGGTCGTGAAGCCGTTCGGATAGCCGGCCTCGGCGAGGAGCTTCTTCGCCGCTGCGGGGTCGTATGGGTCGTCCTTGATGCTGTTGTTGTACGACCATTGCGTCGGCGGGATCGGGTTCTTCGCAGCGACCCCGGTGGTGAGGTAAACGGCGTCGATGATCGCCTTCTTGTCGATCGCCATGTTGATCGCCTTGCGCACGCGCACGTCGTCGAACGGCTTTTTCGTGGTGTTGTAGGCGAGGTAGCCGACGTTCAGGCCCGGCTGCTCCAGCACGACCACGTTGGGATCCTTTCGGATCGCGTCGAGGTCGGCCGGGTTGGGATAGGGCATGACGTGGCACTCGCCCTTCTGCAGCTTGGCCCAGCGCACGGACGCGTCGGGCGTGATGGCGAAGACGAGGTCGTCGATCTTGGCCTTGCCGCCCCAGAATTGCGGGAACGCCTTGTAGCGGATGATCGCGTCCTTCTGGTACTGGACGAGATAGAAGGGACCCGTGCCGATGGGTTCCTGGTCGAGCTTCTCGGGTGTGCCCGCCTTGAGCATCGCGTCGGCATATTCCTTCGACTGCACCCCCGCGTATTCCATGGCGAGATTGGACAGGAACGGCGCCTCGGGCTTGTTCAGCGTGATCCTGACCGTGTAGTCGTCGACCTTCTGGATCGACTTGATGGTCTTCGCCATCCCCATGTCGTTGTAGTACGAATGGTTGGAGCTCGTCACCTTGAAGTACGGGTTGTCCTCCTTGCCCTGACGCTCCAGCATGAAGATGATGTCGTCGGCGTTCATGTCGCGCGTGGGCTTCCACGCGCGGTGGTTGTGCCACTTGACGCCCTTGCGCAAGTGGAACGTGTAGACGGTCCCGTCGGCCGAGATGTCCCAGCTCTCGGCGAGCCCGGGGACGACCTTCGTGCCGCCGCGCTCGAAGTCGACGAGGCGGCTGTAGATCTGGCTGTTGGCGTCGAACGACGTGCCGGTCGTGTTGATGCCCGGGTAGAAGTTCTCGGGGCTGCCTTCCGAGCAGAACACGAGCGTCTTGGCCGACGCGCCCGCGGCGGCCAGGGCAAGCGCCAGCGCGGCCGCGAGCGCGGTCGGACGGGCCATGGTCGGTCTTTTCATAGAAGTCTCCTCCTTCAAAATGGGTCAGTGCCGCTGCGCACCGAACCCGACATTATGACTGGAATCCGCGATTTTTTCCGCCAGATGGCACGCCACCTGGCGCCCGTCGAGGGGCCGCAGGGCCGGGCGCTCCGCATGGCAGCGGTCGATCGCGTGCGGGCAGCGCGTGGAAAAGACGCAGCCCACGGGTGGGTCGAGGGGCGACGGCAGCTCGCCCGTGAGCGCGACGCGGGTCTTTCGCACGCCGCCCAGCGCGGGGGTCGAGGCGAGCAGCGCCCGCGTATACGGGTGGAGCGGACGCTCGAAAATGTGCTCCTTCTCGCCCTGCTCCATGGCGAGGCCCAGGTACATGACGAGCACCTCGTGCGCGATGTAGCGGACCACCGCGAGGTCGTGCGATATGAACAGGTACGCGACCCCGAGGTCGTGCTGCAGGTCGGCCAGGAGGTTCAGCACCTGCGCCTGCACGGACACGTCGAGCGCCGACACGGGCTCGTCGGCCACGACGAGCGCGGGATCGAGCATGAGCGCGCGAGCGATCGCGATGCGCTGTCGTTGGCCGCCGGAGAACATGTGCGGGTAGCGATCGTAGTGCTCGGGTCTTAAGCCAACCTTAGCGAGCATGGCGCGCGCCCGCTCGGTGCGGCTGCGCGCGGCGAGCCTGGTATTGATCTCAAGCGGCGCCTCCAATATGGCCCCGATCTTCTTGCGCGGGTTGAGCGAGCCGTACGGATTCTGGAACACCATCTGCACCGACTTCCGGAGCTTGCGCTGCTGAGAGGGCCGCACGTTGACGGCGTCGCTGCCCGCGAGCGAGAGATGCCCTGCGGAGGGCTTCTCGATCAGCGCGACCACGCGCGCGAGCGTGGACTTCCCGCACCCCGACTCGCCGACGACCGCGAGCGTGCGGCCCGCCTCGATCGCGAACGTGATTCCCCCCACGGCCTGGAGGTGCGCGGGCTCCTTGAACAGGCCGCGGCGGACCTCGTAGACCCGCTGCAATTCCTTGGCTTCGATGACGGCCTTCATGCGCTCACCGTCGCCGAATCGCGCGCGCGGTTCGCCTCCCGGGCGGGATCGCCGAGCGGATAGTGGCAGCGCACGAGTCCGTGCTGCCATTCCCGCAGCTCGGGGCGCGTCCGGCAGGCCGCGGTCGCGTATTCGCAGCGCGGCGAGAAGAGGCAGCCCGCGGGCCGGTCGAGCAGCCCGGGCACGACCCCCGGGATGGTCGCGAGGCGCCCACTTCCTTCGTGCCGCTCCGGCATCGCGGCGAGCAGCGCCGCCGTGTACGGATGCTGCGGGGCGGCGAACAGCGTGTCGGTCACGCGCTCGTCCATGACCTGCCCCGCGTACATCACCGCCACACGGCGCGCCATCTCGGCGACCACGCCCATGTTGTGCGTGACGAGCACGAGCGCCATGCCGCGCTCGTTCTGCAGGTCGCGCAGGAGGTCGAGGATCTGCGCCTGGATGGTGACGTCGAGGGCGGTCGTCGGCTCGTCCGCGATCAAGAGCCGCGGGTTGCACGCGATGCCCATCGCGATCATCACGCGCTGGTTCATGCCGCCCGAGAGCTGGTGCGGAAAGTCGTCGAGGCGGCTGGCCGCTGCCGGGATCCCGACGAGCTCCAGCAGCTCCACGGCGCGCTTGCGGGCCTTGTGGCGGTCCATGCCGAGATGCAGCCGCAGCGTTTCCGCGAGCTGGAAGCCGATCGTGAAGCACGGGTTGAGACTCGTGGTCGGCTCCTGGAAGATCATCGCGACGTCACGGCCGATGACCTTGCGCCGCGTGCGCTCGGACAGCTTGAGCAGATTGTGGCCGGCGAAGTGCAGGCGGCGTGCGCGTACCCGTCCCGGAAACGCCACGAGGCCCATGAGGGCCAGCATGGTCACGCTCTTGCCCGATCCCGACTCGCCCACGATGCCGAGCACGTCGCCCTCGTCGAGCGACAGGCTCACGCCCTGGACCGCGTGCATCACGCCGCCCTGGGTCGGAAACTCGACGTGCAGGTCTTCGATCTCGAGGAGCGCCATGTCAGGGATAAGGCTTCAGCGCTTCAATTTCGGGTCGAGCGCGTCGCGCAGGCCGTCGCCGAACAGATTGAACGCGAGCACCGTGAGCAGGATCATGAGCCCAGGGAACGTCACCACCCACCACGCTCGCAGCACGAACTCGCGCGCGTCGGCGAGCATGGTGCCCCACTCCGAAGCCGGCGGCTGCGCGCCGAGGCCCAGAAAGCCCAGCGCCGCGGCGTCGAGGATCGCCGTGGACACGCCGAGCGACGCCTGCACGATGAGCGGGGCCGAGCAATTGGGAAGCACCTCGGAGAACATGAGGCGAAGCTTGGTCGCGCCGCCGGCACGCGCCGCGGTGACGTAGTCCTTCGACGTCTCGGTGATGACCGCGGCGCGGGTCAGGCGCACGTAGTGCGGCAGCACGACGACCGCCACCGCGAGCATCGCGTTCATGATGCCGGGGCCCAGGATCGCGACGATCACGATGGCGAGAAGCAGCGACGGCAGCGTGAGGATGATGTCCATGAGGCGCATGATCGCGATCTCGACCGCGCCGCGGAAGAAGCCCGCGATCATGCCGAGCACGATGCCGGTCACGATCGCCATGGCCACGACGGCGACGCCGATCAGCAGCGACAGCCGCGCCCCGAAGATGAGCCGGGACAGGATGTCGCGGCCGATCGCGTCCGTCCCGAGGGGATAGGCCCAGGCGCCACCGGCCTGCCACGCGGGGGGCTTGAGGAACACGGCGTTGTTGGTGAGGTCGGGCGGATACGGCGCGAGCACGTTGGCGAACACGGCCGTGAGCACCACCGCGACGATGAAGATCAGCCCCGCCACCGCGCCGTGGTTGGCGCTGAAGTAGCCCCAGAACTCGCGCAGGGGGCCGCGCGGCGCATTCGCGGGCGCCGGCGCGACCAGGGTGGCTTCGCTCGTCACGATCGGCGGATGCGCGGGTTGATGATGCCGTAGGTCACGTCGACCAGGAGGTTCACGGCCATGACGATGACGCCGAGAAGGAGCACGCCCCCCTGCAGGACGGGATAGTCGCGCCGGTTGATCGCCTCGATGAGCCACTTGCCTACGCCCGGCCACGAGAAGATCGTCTCGGTGAGGATGGCGCCGGTGAACAGCACGCCGACCTGCAGGCCGATCACGGTGATGACGGGAATGAGCGCGTTGCGCAGCGCGTGAAGCGCGACCACGCGCAGGCTCGACAGGCCTTTCGCGCGCGCGGTGCGGATGTAGTCCTCGCCCAGCACCTCGAGCATCGCGGAGCGGGTCATGCGCGCGATGATGGCGAGCGGCTGCGTGCCGAGCACGATGGTCGGCAGGACGAGATGGCTCACCGCCGACTTGAACGCGCCCTTCTCGCCGGACAGGAGCGCATCGATGGTGAGGAACCCCGTCACCGGCTCGATGTAGTACCTGACGTCGATGCGCCCCGATACCGGCGTCCAGCCGAGCTGCACCGAGAAGAGCAGGATCAGCAGGAGCCCCCACCAGAAGATCGGCATCGAATAGCCGGTGAGCGACACGCCCATCACGCCGTGGTCGAACAGCGAGTTGCGGTTCACGGCAGCGATGATGCCGGCCGGTATGCCGACGATCAGCGCGAACAGGATCGCGCACAGCGCGAGCTCGATCGTGGCGGGGAACAGCGCGAAGAACTCGCGCAGCACGGGCGCCTGCGTGATCATCGACTTGCCGAGGTCGCCGTGCAGCACGCGGCCGATGTAGATGCCGTATTGCACGAGCACGGGACGGTCGAGCCCGTATTCCCTGAGCAGCGCGTCGTGGCGCGCCGCGTCGATCCCGCGCTCGCCGGCCATCGTCTCGATGGGGTCCCCGGGCACGAGGCGGATCAGGAAGAACGCGAGCAGCGTCATCCCGATGAACGTGGGAACGACGAGGCTGACCCGGGTGAGCAGGAAGCGCAGCATCGCCTTATTTAAGCACGCAGCCTCGCCACGCGGGTGGCGAACAGGCATATGCCCGCCGCTACCGAGACGTTGAGGCTCGCCACGCTGCCGGTGAGCGGTATGCCCACGATGCGGTCGCAGGACTCGCGTGTGAGGCGGCGCAGGCCGGCCCCTTCCGCGCCCAGCACCCATGCGATGGCGCCGCCCAAGTCGGTTTCGTGCAAAGGCTCGCCCGAGGCGTCGGCGCCGAGAAGCCACACGCCCCGCTCTTTGAGCTCGCGCATCGACCGGGCGAGGTTGGTGACCGCGATGACCGGGACCGTGTCGGCCGCGCCCGAGGCGGCCTTGGCGACGGTCGCGTTCACGCCGACGGCGCGGTCCTTCGGCACGACCACCGCGAGCGCGCCGAACGCATCGGCGCTGCGCAGGCACGCGCCCAGGTTGTGCGGATCGGTGACGCCGTCGAGGATCAGCAGGAGCGGCGGCTCGGCCGGCGACTCCAGCACATCGTCGAGCGTGACGTGGGGCAGCGCATCGTCGACGATGGCCACCACGCCCTGGTGTCGGCCGTTCCCGGCCAGGGCAGCCAGGCGCGCGGCATCGACAGGATGCACCGCCACGCGCGACGATTCGGCCCGAGCGATGAGATCGCGCAGCCGCGGATCCTGGCGACCGCTTTGCACGTAGAGCGCGTGCACGGCTTCCGGGCGTTGCCGCAGGCGCGCGGTGACCGCGTGGAATCCGAAGAGCGGGCGGGTGGCGGGCACGAGTAGGACGCGCAACCGGCGCGCGTGGGCTGTGCTAGTGTACCGCCGCCCCCCGCGCAAGGCGCCATGATCTCCGACGACCTCCGCAATTACCTGACGGCGCTGCTCCTCGTTGTCGGCGGGCTTCTTCCCATCGTCAATCCGGTCGGCTCGGCGCCGATGTTCCTCGCCATGACCCACGGCGCGGACGAATCGACGCGTGCCACGCTCGCGCTCAAGGTCGCGGTCAATTCGTTCGTGCTCATCATGGGCTCGCTCATCTTCGGCGCCTACGTGCTGAAGGTGTTCGGGCTCGAGGTCGCGGTCGTGCAAGTGGCCGGCGGCGCCGTCCTGTGCGCGCTCGGGTGGAACCTTCTGAACAGCGAGCCATCCGCGCCCGTGGAAGCGCCGGTCAGCGTCGACAGCGTGATTCTGCGGGCGTTCTATCCGCTCACGCTGCCGCTGACCGTCGATCCCGGCGCGATATCGGTGGCCATCACGATCGGCGCGAACCATGCGCATGGCGTCACGCGCGTCGTGATCGGTCTTTTCGCCGGCATCACGGGCACGGCGATCATCGCAGCATCGGTGTGGGTCGCCTATCGCTACGCCGAGCGCATCGCCCAATGGCTCGGCCACACCCGGATGATGGTCGTGCTCCGCCTGTCGGCGTTCATCGTGCTGTGCATCGGCGTGGAGATCACGTGGAACGGCGTCAAGGCGCTCGCGAGTGAGGTCGCGTTCACGCCGCCCACGGCGCCCGCGCCCACGGCACCCCCGAAATCGCCATGACGGTCGAGATCCACGGCATCGTGCAGGGCGTGCTGCTCGCGGTCGCGGCGCTGCTCCCGATCGTCAACCCGATCGGCAACGCGCCGCTCTTCCTCACTCTCACCGCGGATCTCACCGACCGCGAGCGGCGCTCGCTCGCACGCAAGGTGGCGATCAACGGCTTCATCCTGCTCGTCGTCGCGGTGTTCATCGGGGACTATATCCTCGACTTCTTCGGCGTCTCCGTGCCCGTGCTGCAGGTCGCCGGCGGGCTCGTGGTGGCAAGTCTCGGCTTCGGCCTGTTGCGCGACAGCGGGGACAAGCCGCCGGGGCGGATCGTCGAGGACGAGAGCCAGCTCGAGGCCAAGGCGTTCTACCCGCTCACGCTTCCGGTCACGGTCGGGCCGGGCGCGATCTCGGTGGCCGTGACCATCGGCGCCAATTTTCCCTCCACGCCGCAGCCGTTCTTCGACGACGCGATCTCGGCGGTCATCGGCGCGTTCATCGTCTGCCTGTCGACGTACCTTTGCTTCGCCTTCGCCGAGCGCCTGCAGCACGCGCTCGGCAAGACGGGCCTCGCCGTCGTCATGCGCCTGTCGGCGTTCATCCTGCTGTGCATCGGCGTGCAGATCCTGTGGAACGGCGTCGACGCCCTGTTCGGCATCAGCAAGCCGCACGGCTAGTCACTGCGCCGCCAGCGGCTCCGGGTCCTTCCAGCCTCCGCCCAGCGCCTTCATGAGGTCGACCGCGGAAGCGAGCTGGTTCTGGCGATTGCGAATCAGCGCCAGCTGCGAGAGGTTGAGCGAGCGCTGAGCGTCGAGCACGTTGATGTACGGCGAATAGCCGACTTCATAGCGGCGAGTGGCGAGCCGCAGCGCGTTTGCGGCGGCGTCCACGCTCGCCTGGAGGTCCGCCGCGGTCGCGCCCGTTTGCTCGACGTTGACGAGCGCATCGGCCACTTCGCGAAATGCCGTCTGGATCGTCTTCTGGTAGATGGCGATGGCCTGCCGGTCGCGCGCGGTCGTCGCATCGACCTCCGCGCTCAGGCGTCCCGCGGTGAATATCGGCAGTGAAAGCGCGAATCCGATCGACCAGATGCGCCCGCCCGTGTTCGCGAGCGCCTGCAGATCCTGGCTCTCGGCGCCAAACATGCCGGTCAGCGAAATGCGGGGCAGCAGCGCCGCCTTCGCGACGCCGATGTTGGCGTTCGCCGCGACGAGATTCTCTTCCGCGAGCCGGATGTCGGGCCGCCGCGTGATGAGCGCCGACGGCATGCCGGGCGGCGGCATCGGCGGCGTCGGCAGGCGGTCGATGCCGCCGGGGGGCAGGCGAAGGTCGAGCTTGCCCGTCAGCGTCCCGAGCAGGTGCTCGGCGAGGGCGCGCTGCGCCGTGAGCTGCTTCAGCTGCGCCGCGGCGTCCGCGCGGGCGCCGAGCGCCTGGTTGTAGTCGAGGTCGGAGGAAAGTCCCGCGTCGACACGGCGTCGGACGATGTCCAGATAGTCCTCGCGCGTGGCGAGCGTCTCGCGCGTCGCCTGGACCTGTGCGTCGAGGGAGCGAACGGCGAAGTACGTCTGGGCGGTCAGTCCGGCCAGCGACAGCGTCACGACGTCCTTCGCGTAATGCGTCGCCAGCGCCTGCGCCTGCGCGGCCTCGACCATCCGCCGCAGGCGTCCCCAGAAGTCGACCTCGAACGACGTGGACAGGGCGATGCGGAAGTCGGTGGTCAGCCGGATCGGAACGGGCGCCGTCACCTCTCCGCTGCTGCGCGCCCGCGCACCGGCGGCGTTGAGGTCGAGCTCCGGGAACAGCGCGGCGTTGGCCTCGCGCAGCTGCGCATCGGCCTCTTCGATCCGCGCGACCGCGTAGACCACGTCGAGGTTGTCGTTGAGCGCGGTGGCCACGAGGTCGTCGAGCGTGGCGTCGTTGAACAGCGTCCACCAGTCCGCCTGCACGAGGGGCACCGGCGAGGCATCCGCCGGCGCACTCGGATAGGTCGAAGGCAGCGGCGTGGACGGCCGCTCGTAGTTCGGGCCGACCATGCAGCCGGAAAGCGCTATCGCGGCGACGACACCCAACCCGCCTCGGAGCTTCATGCCGGCACGCTTTCGGGTTGCGGCGCGCCGCGGATGCGCGTGCGCGACAGGAGCACGAAGAAGAGCGGAATGAAGATCGTCGCGATGAAGGTGGCCGCGAGCATCCCGCCGAAAACGCCGGTACCCATGGAGCGGCGCGCACCCGCGCCGGCGCCGGTGGCGAGCACGAGCGGCAGCACGCCCAGCACGAACGCGAGCGAGGTCATGACGATGGGCCGGAAGCGCAGCCGCGCCGCCTCGAGCGCCGCTTCGAACGGCGCAAGGCCCTTCGCCTGCTCCTGCGCCGCGAACTCGACGATGAGGATCGCGTTCTTGGCGGCGAGGCCGATCAGCACGACGAGCCCGATCTGGAAATAGACGTCGTTGGAGAAGTCGCGCAGGAACACCGCCACCAGCGCGCCGAAGAGGCCGAACGGCACGGCGAGCAGCACCGCCGCCGGCAGCGACCAGCGCTCGTAGTTGGCGGAAAGGATCAGGAACACCATCACGATCGCGAACGTGAACGCGATCACCGCGGCGCGGCCGATGCGCTTTTCCTGGAAGGCCTGGCCCGTCCAGGCGATGGTGTAGCCCGCCGGCAGCGACTGCGCGACCTGCTCCACGGTTGCGATCGCCTGCCCGGAGCTCACGCCTGCCGCGCTGTTGCCGATCACCTTGGCGGCGAGGAAGCCGTTGAAGCGCTCGAGCTGGTCGGGACCCGTGGTCGCCGTGACGTTGATGAGCGCCTTGACCGGAATCATGTCGCCGGCCTGGCTGCGCACGTACACGTTGCCCAGGTCTTCGGGCTTGGCACGGTAGGCGCCCTCGGCCTGGAGCTGCACGCGGTAGGTGTGGCCGAACTTGTTGAAGTCGTTGACGTAGAGCACGCCCATCGTGCTTTGCAGGGCGTCGAAGACGTCCTTCACCGGCACACCGAGCGCGAGCGCCTTCTCGCGCTCGACGTCGACGAAGAGCTGCGGCGCGGTCGGCCGGTAGAACGACGCGACCTGGGTGAGCTCGGGTCGCTTGCGAAGCTCGCTCGAGAAGTCCTGCAGCTGCCGATAAAGCTTCTGCGCATCGGACGCACCCCGGTCTTGCAGGTACACCTCGAAGCCGCCCGCCGTGCCGAGCCCCCGAATGGCCGGTGGGTTGAACGCGAGAATGCTCGCCTGCGGGATCTCGGAGGCGTGAGCGGCGATGTACTTCGCGACGTCCTGCGCCGTCTCCTTGCGCTCGTCCCACGGCTTGAGCGGGATGAAGATCGTCGCCGCGTTGGTGCGGTTGGCGCCGGCGATCACGTCGAAGCCCGCGACGAAAAAGACGTGCTCGACGGCCGGGTTGCGAGCGATGAGCTTCTGCACCGCGACGCCGACTTCCTGCGTCCGCTGCAACGTCGCGCCGTCGGGCAGCGTCACGGAGCCGATGAGGTAGCCCTGGTCCTCGGGCGGCACGAACCCGCTCGGCACCGTGCGCAGGAGCAGGATCGAAACGCCCACGAGGGCGGCGAAGATCAGGAGCGACATCGCGCGATGCGCGACTGCAAGGCGCACGCCGCCCAGGTAGCGCCGGGTGAGCCACGCGAAGCTCGCGTTGAAGGGATGGAAGAGCCGGTTCTCGGTATGCTCCTGGCGCAGCAGGAGCGCGCACATGGCCGGCGTCAGCGTGAGCGCGACGAGCCCCGAGATCGCGACGGCGGTGACGACGGTGACGGCGAACTGCTGGTACAGCTTGCCGGCAAGGCCGCCCAGGAACGCCACCGGCACGAACACCGACATCAGCACGAGTTCGATCGCGATGATCGCGCCCGTCACCTCGCGCATGGACTCGATGGAGGCCTGGAAGCGGGTCAATCCCTTCTCCGCCATCAGGCGCTCCACGTTCTCCAGCACCACGATCGCGTCGTCCACCACGATGCCGGTCGCGAGGACGATCGCGAACAGGGTCAGCGTATTGATCGTGAAGCCGAACGCGTACAGGCCTCCGAAGGCGCCGATCAGCGACACGGGCACCGCGATGATCGGGATGAGCGTGGCGCGCCAGTTCTGCAGGAAGACGAACACGACCAGCAGCACGAGGGCGGCCGCCTCGAGCAGCGTTATCACGACCTCGCGGATCGACGCCTGCACGAAGCGGGTCGTATCGAAGGGGATGACCTGCGTGACGCCCTCGGGAAAGCCCTTCTGCAGCTCCTGGATCCCGGCGCGCACCGAGTCAGCCACCTTGAGCGCGTTGCCGCCCGACTGCAGATAGATCGCGATGCCGAGCGCCGGCTTGCCGTCGAGGTTGGTGAAGGCGTCGTAGCTCACCGCGCCCAGCTCCACCCGCGCCACGTCGCGCAGGCGCAGCGTCCCGTTGGGCCCGTTCGCCCGGAGCACGATGTTGGCGAAGTCCTCCGCCTCCTCGAGCCGCCCGCGCGCGGTCACCGTGTACACGAGCGATTGGCCCGGCGGCGCCGGCTCGGCCCCGATCTTGCCGCTCGCATACTGGTAGTTCTGCGTCTGGATCGCATTGGCGACGTCGGTCGGCGTCACGCCCAGGAGCGCCATGCGCGGCGGGTTGAGCCATACGCGCATCGAGTAATCGCGCGCGCCGAAGATGGTCGCGTCGGCTACTCCCGGGATGCGCTTCAGCTCGTCGAGCAGGTTGATCGTCGCGTAGTTCGACAGGAACAGCGTGTCGTAGCGCGGATCGTTGGACGTCAGCGACACGACGAGCAGGATGTCGGTCGAGCGCTTCTGCGCGACCACGCCGCTCTGCCGTACGACGTCGGGCAGCCGCGGCAGCGCGATGGCGAGGCGGTTGTTGACGTCGATGACTGCCTTATCGGCGTTGGAGCCCACTTCGAACGTGCAGTTGATCGTGAGCGTGCCGTTGGTCGACGCCGTCGACTGATAGTAGATGAGGTTCTCGACGCCGGAGAGCTGCTCCTCGATCGGCGCGGCCACGGTGCGCGCGAGCGTCTCCGCGCTGGCGCCCGGGTAGTTCGCCGTGATGACGACCGTCGGCGGGGCTATCTCGGGGTACTGCGCGATCGGGAGCACCTGCGACGCGATGAGGCCCGCGAGCGTGATGATGATCGAGATGACGCCCGCGAAGATCGGCCGCCGGATGAAGAATTCGGAGAACGACATGCGCGGCGCGCGCTACTTCGCGGGTGGCGCGGAAGCGGTTGACGCGCTCACGGCCGCTCCCGGCCGCACCTTCTGCAGGTTGTCGACGATCACCTTGTCGCCGGCGGCAAGGCCGGACGTGATCGCCCAGTTCGAACCCACCCAATCGCCGGTCTGCACGGTACGCGCCTGCGCCTTGCCTTCGTTGTCGGCCACGAACACGAGGTAGGTCTTTTCCGTCTGGATCACGGCCGATTGGGGCACGAGGAACACGCCGTCGCGCTGCCCGGCGCCGATGATCACCTTGACGAACTGCCCGGGGAGGAGTTGCTCCTTCGGATTGTCGAACTCCGCGCGCAGTTGCTGCGTGCCGAGCTTGATGTCGATCGCCGTCGCCGCGAAGTTGAGGCGGCCCTTGCCGGGGTACGGCGTGCCGTCGGCGAGCACGAGCGAGACCTCGGCAGGGACGCTGCGTGAGATGCGGCCGCCGGGAATCTTGGCGAGGTCCGACTCGGCGAGGCTGAAGCGGACCCAGATCGGCGACACCTGGTTGATGGTGGTGAGAAGGCTTCCGTTGGCGTCGGTGGTGATGAGCGCGCCCACCGAGTGCTCGGCCCGGCCGCTGATACCGCCGACCGGCGCGTCGACCGAGGTGTAGGAAAGATTGAGCTCCGCCTGCCTCACCGCCGCGCTCGCCTGCTGGAGCGCCGCCTCGGCGAGTTGCCGCGCCGAGACGGCGTCGTCGAACTCCTTGCGGCTCACCGCGCGCTCGTCGACGAGCGGCCGGAGGCGCTTCTCCTCCCGGCCCGTCTGCTCTGCCTGCGCCGTCGCCTGCGCAAACTGTCCCTTCGCTTGCGCGAGCGCCACTTCGAACGGGGCGCGGTCGATCAAGAACAGCGGCGTGCCCGCCTTGACGGCGTCGCCTTCGTTGTAAAGCTGCTTCTCGAGGATGCCCGCCACCCGCGCGCGCACCTCGACCTGCTTCGAGCCCTCGACCTGGCCGGGCACGATGAAGCGGATCGGCACGCTCGAAGGCTCGACCGTGATCACGTGAACCGCCACCGGCGGCGCGGCGGCCGGCGCGGGCGGTGATTCGGCCTTGCTGCACGCGGCAAGCGCCACCGCGGCAAGCCACGCCATTCGGCAAATGCGTGCCGGCCTTTCGATCGTGGACATCGCTCAGGGAAAGTAGATACGGACGCGCGCTGTGGATCGCGCAGTATTATACAATCAAGTATGTATGTAAATTCCCTGCGCCCGCGATGCGTCGAACCAAGGCGGAATCCGAGAAGACCCGCCGGCACATTCTAGCCAAGGCGCGTCGCGAGTTCGCCGCGCACGGGCTGACCCGCACCACGATGCAGGGCATCGCGCGGGCGGCCGGGGTGTCGCGTGGGGCCGTGTATTGGCACTTCGCGAACAAGCGCGAGCTGTTCCGAGTCATGCGCGATCAGGTCTCGCTGCCGCTCTTCGACCGCGTCGACGTGGGCGGGAACGAGCACGATCCGCTGGCGGCAGTCGAGCGCTTCCTGCATGGGCTTGTCGAGCGCATCGAGTCCGATGCGCAGACCCGAAGCACGCTCGATATCCTCTCGCTACGCTGCGAGTACGTCGACGAGTTCCGGCCGGAGCTCGTGAAGCACATGAAGCGCTGCGCGGAATTGCAGCAAAAGCTCGTCGCGCTCTACGGGCGGGCACGCGACTCGGGGACGCTGCGCACGGACGTCGCGCCCGATGCCGCCGCACTCGGGACGACCGTGTTCATCGTCGGCATGCTGAGGCTGTGGCTCATCGATCGCGGCCGCACGTTCGCGCGCGGCGCCGTCGATGCGCTGATTGCAAGCCACGTCGCCGTGCTGCGCCCCGCGACGCGAGGCAAGGCCGGGGGCGCGGTTGAGCGTGATCGCGTTTCCCTGCTAAAATAATCAATTGCCCGCAGGCGTTATCCGCCGGGCGAATTGCCGCGAGGCCGTGCCGGTGTAGCTCAGTTGGTAGAGCAGCGCATTCGTAATGCGAAGGTCGGGGGTTCGACTCCCTCTACCGGCACCAAACCCTCAAAAACCAACCGCGCCCAAGACATCGGGCCCGGCGACAGCGTCAGCTGCCGCTTGCTCTCAGCGCGATGCGCGCAAGCTCCGTGCGCAGCACCTTGCCGTTCGCGTTGCGCGGGAGCGACTCCATGTGCATGATCATTGCGGGCGCCCGTGCGCCCAGGTGCTCGCGGCAGCGAGCCAAGTACGCATTCGCGTTGAGCGCAACGGCGGGCACGATGGCGGCGCACACGCGCGCTTCGCCCGTAGGGTTCACGACCCCGAAGACTGCGACCTCGCGCACGTCACCGAGGGCCATCATGGCCTCCTCCAGCACCTGCGGATTCACCTTTACGCCGCCGTCATTGATGACGTCGTCGACGCGGCCCGCAATGACGAGTAGCCCGTCGGCGCCCAGCACGGCCCTGTCGCCGGGATAGACCCAGCCGTTGCGAAACACCTGCTCCGAAAGCTCGGGCGAGCCGAGGTAGCGTCCGGCGTTGTGCGGGCTGCGAATGGCGAGTATTCCCTCGGTACCGACCGGAAGCGGCCGATCCTCCTCGTCGACGACGCGCAATTCGACTCCGGGATACGCGTACCCGGCGGCCGACGGACTGCGTCCCACGACGTCGGCGGCTGCGCCCGCCACGCGGCCGCACTCGGTCGAGCCGTAGTTCACCGAAACGCGTGGCGTCAGGCGGTGTTGCGCGAGGGCAAAAAGCCGTGGCGAAAGCGCCCCGCCTCCCACCTCGACGTCATCGAGCGCATTTGCGGCACGCAGCGGCGAGAGCACGTCGACGAGCTTGGCGAGCACGATGGGCGACAGAATCAGCCTGTTGACGCGGGAGCGCACCAACCACTGTGGAATCTCATCGCCCTCGAGATTCGGCTCGACCACCGTGCCGCCTGCGTGCAGCACAAGGAGGCAGCTCATGAATCCGTACGAGGTCGCGGGCTTGATGAAGCATGCCTGGCGGGCGTTCGCCATGTTGCGGCGATCGCCGCTCGCGTGGTCATGGGCAAGGCGCGGGTCCATGCGCAGCATCGCCAGCTCGTGCGTGATCGGGACGAACTTGCTCTCCCCCGTCGTCCCCGACGAGGGGCAGATCTTGAGCACGGAATGCGCGTCGCGATGCATCGGCATCGGAGGGTGGGACGCCTTGATCCGCCCCGGCCATAACCCGTCGAGCGCCACGGCACGAACGCCCTCGGGCGCGACGCCGCCCGCGTCGACGAATGCCACCTCCGCCCACGCCGCGGGGAGCGAGGTCGGCCCGTGCGCGACGCCGATGCGCGCGAGTGCCAGTGCAAGCGCGAGATATCGGTAGAGATCGGCGACTGCAATGACCGCCGTAGCGCCCGGGCGCAGGCCGAAGTCGGCGAGCCGCCATGCCAAGGCGTCGACGGTACGCCCGAGCTCGCCGTAAGTCGCCGTGTCGCCGCGGCCGCTGGCATAGGCGATCGCGTCGGGACTGCGCAGGGCGTTGCGGCGTACGCGGTCGGAGACGTTCATCGCGGCGACCGGTGGCTAAGCGCCGTCCGCGGGCTGCGGTGCGCCCAAGGCGTGGCCGATCCACTGCGCGGTCAGCTTTTCCTGCACGGAGTTCTGGCGCAGGCGAAGGTCGAGCGCGGCAAAGTCGACCTCGTCGAGCGGCTGGTCCTGGTTGAAGCAGGAGAACACATAGCTCACCTTGCCGGTGGCCGGGTCGCGGTGCGGCTGAAGGCACTGCGCGCAAATCTCTTTCATCATACATTGCATGGGCGAGTTGATCGAGCCGATGGCGCGGTGCGCGGGCTTGAGGAACGGCGCGAGCACGCCGTGGCGAGCGCGTGCCACCGCGGCCATCATCTTGTCCGAGCCGATGGCGATGATGCGGTCGCAGTCGGCGAACGCAATGGGCTGCGCGCCGAGCTTGCCGCTCGCGTAAGCCTGCATCGCCTGCACGATGTTCCCGACGAACGCGCGATCCTGCTCGCGGCCCGGCTCGAAGCCGGGCGGCTCGTCGCTGCACCACACGACGGCGTCGGCTGCGGCCTCGATGTCGGCCACCTTGTAGCGGTCGATCATCTTCTTGTAGCCCGCGAAGTAGAGCACCCGCGAGCCGGCACGGCGAAACGCCTGGCCGATCGAGAAGAGCACCGCGTTGCCGAGGCCGCCGCCGACGAGCACGACGGTCTCGCCGGGCTCGATCTCGGTGGGGGCCCCGGTCGGGCCCATCAGCACCACCGGCTCGCCCGGTAGGAGCTGCGCGCACAGGTCCGAGGAGCCCCCCATCTCGAGCACGATGGTCGATACGAGTCCGCGCTCGCGGTCGACCCACGCGCCCGTCAGCGCGAGCCCCTCCATCACGAGCTTCGTGTTCGCTCGCGCACGCGCCACGGCTTCGTAATTCTGCAGGCGGTAGAACTGGCCGGGCTCGAAGCGGGCCGCCGCGGCGGGCGCGTGCACGACGACCTCGACGATGGTCGGCGTCAGCCGCTCCACACGCTCGACGGTCGCGCGAAGCGCGTGGTCGAGGGCACCGAAGAAGGCGGCATCGCTCGCTGCGGACGACGGCGCGACCCTGGCGAGCATGCGCGACACGATCGGATAGCCCTGCCTCGCGCTCGCCATCGCCTTGACGACGTTGCCGAAGAACGACGGGTGCAAATCGCCGAAGAAGCTGGTTGCGCGACCGTCGGGCAGGATGTCGGTGAGCACGGCCGGCTTCGAAGGCTTGGCGAGGCCGCGCTGCACCTTGACCGGTTGCCCGTCCTCGTCGAGCACGCGGAAATACTTGCCTTCCAGGTGGAAGTGCGCGGCGTCCTCGCGCGCGAGCACCGTGTTGGGCTGCGTGCCGGCGGCGATGAGGACCGTGCGCGCGGGCAGCGTCGCGCGGCCGAACTCGTGCCAAACGCCGTCGCCGTCGGTGTGCTGGAGCGAGACCGCAAGGCCTGTGGCGGCGCCGCGCTCGTCGACTTCCACCGCCAGCGGCGTGACGCCTTCGGCAAAGCGGATGTTCTCCTCGAGCGCCTTCTCCACTTCTTCGTGATTGAGTGTATAGGACGGACTGTCGATCAAGCGGCGGCGATAGGCGATCGTGACCCCGCCCCACTCGTGCAGCATCTGCGCCACGCGCGCCGGCCTGCCTGCGCGCTGCGCGGCCGACCGCTCCGCACGCAGCGCCCGCGCATGATCGAGGAACTCCTGCGCGATCTTCGCCTCCTCGAAGCTCCACGCCGCCTCGACGGCTTCGCGGCCCTTCTCCGCGACGAGGGCCTCGTAGCGCGTCAGGAACTTCTCGACCTGGACGGGGTAGTAGGCGAGCGACTCGGTCGCGGTGTCGATGGCGGTGAGGCCGCCGCCCACCACGACGACCGGCAGCCGCAGCTGCATGTTGGCGATGGTGTCGCGCTTCGCGGCCCCGGTGAGTTGCAGCGCCATCAGGAAGTCGGAGGCGGTGCGCACGCCGTTGGCGAGGCCGTTCGGCAGGTCGAGCACCGTCGGCTTGCCCGCCCCCGTGCAAAGCGCGATGTGATCGAAGCCCATCGCGAAGGCGCCCGCGTCGTCGAGCGTGCCACCGAAGCGCACGCCGCCGTACAGCGCGAAGCGGTCGCGCCGCTCGAGGAGCAGGCGCACCATCTTGAGGAAGTTCTTGTCCCAGCGCACGGTGATGCCGTACTCCGCCACACCGCCGAAGCCCGCCATCAGGCGGTCGTCGAGCGGCTCGATCAATGCGCCGATGTCGCGAACGGGCTCGAACGGCACGCGCTCGCCGGCGATCGTGATGCCGGACAGCGACGGATCAAGCGGTTCGATCTTGAGGCCGTCGATGCCGACCACCGTGTGGCCGTCGTTGACGAGGTAGTGCGCGAGCGTGAAGCCCGCAGGCCCCATGCCGACGATCAGCACGCGCCTGCCGGTGCGCGCCGCGGGCACGGGCTGGCGCAGGTTGAGCGGATTCCAGCGCGTGAGCAGCGAGTACACCTCGAAGCCCCACGGCAGCGCGAGCACGTCCTTCAGAAGGCGGGTTTCCGATTGCGGAATGTCGACCGGGTCCTGCTTCTGGTAGATGCATGACTTCATGCAGTCGTTGCAGATGCGATGCCCCGTGGCGGCGACCATCGGGTTGTCGACGCAGATCATCGCCAGCGCGCCGATCGGCCACCCTTCCGCGCGCAGCTTGTGGAACTCGGAGATGCGCTCCTCGAGCGGGCAGCCGGCGAGCGTGACGTTGAAGGGCGACTTCTTGAACGGCACCTCGCCCGGCAGCGGCTTCTTCTCCGGGAGGCCGCGCGCGCACGAGTCCTTGGCCTGCTCGTGGCACCAGATGCAGTAGTGCGCCTGGTCGAGCCCGCCCACGAGATCGGTGCCGCGGTCCGTGAGCGCGAAGCCGTCGCGCTGGCGCAGAGCGTGGTCGGACGCGAGCTGCAACAAAGGCACGCCGTGGCGCGTCTCGGCCTCGATCGGGACGAGCTTCATGTAGTCGAGCTTGCGCGGCGCGCGAAACAGCACGCCGCCGCGGTGCGCGGTCCGGCCCGCCGTGGTGTGCGCGGCCCATGCGGCGTAGCGCAGCCCGAGGTCGAGCTCGTCGGCGTGCGCGGACTCCTCCCTCTGCCAACGCGTGACCGCCTGCGCGAACGCGAGCTCGGAGAACGGCTGGCCCATCGCCGCCTCGAGCCGCTCGCGCAGCGACGGGCCGTCGAAGGTCGCGGCCTCGTCCGCCTTGTAGGCGTTCATCGCCTTGCGCTGCACGAACTGGCGCTTCACCGCGAAGATCGGCGCAAGCTCGTGGTGGCGCGCCTCGAGCGCGCGCACTTCGGCGTCGATGCCGAATAGATTCGCGAGGAAGTCCTCGACGTGCGGCGCGACCGCGATCAGGAGATCGGACTCGGCCTTGCGGTCGAGGGCCTCCGGCGCCGCGCGCCCGGCCGCGAGTCGCTCGGCCAGTCCGGAATCGGACGCGCGCAGGTGCTCGCCGAAACGCGCGTCGACGGCGCGCGCTCCCTCCGGCGAGTAGAGGTCCGCGAACGTGATACCGTGTGCGAGCGTAAGCGCCGAGGACATCGACTGGATCAGGCCGTACGCAAAAGCTGTCTATTTTACGCCCTTAGGCTGCCTCGCCCGCGCCGCCCCCGGCATATGCTTAGATCGGACGCCGTGATGCCGAACCGCGATAATCGGGGTCAACCCAACCCCTCCGTCGCGCGTTGGTGGCCCTTCGCGCGACCTCGTGATGGAGACCGCATGACCGCCGTCCGCATTGCCCTCGCCGCCCTCGCCGCTGTGGCACTTCCGCTTTCCGCCCAGACGATCAAGTTCGGCGAGCTCAACAGCTACAAGGTGTTCCCGGCGTTCCTCGAGCCCTACAAGAAGGGCATGGAGCTCGCCGTGGACGAGGTCAACGCCGCCGGCGGCGTGCTCGGCCAGAAGGTCGAGGTCGTCGTGCGCGACGACAACGGCACGCCCGGCGACGCCGTGCGCGTGGCCGAGGAGCTCACCTCGCGCGAGAAGGTCGTGCTGCTCATGGGCACGTTCGCGAGCAACGTCGGCCTTGCCGTGTCCGACTTCGCGAAGCAGCGCAAAGTGCCCTTCCTCGCCTCCGAGCCCTTGAGCGACAAGATCGTATGGGAGGGCGGCAACAAGTACACCTACCGCCTGCGGCCGTCGACGTTCATGCAGACGCAGATGCTCGTGCCCGAAGCGGCCAAGCTCGGCAAGAAGCGCTGGGCGATCGTCTACCCCAACTACGAGTACGGGCAATCGGCGACCGCCGCGTTCAAGAAGCAGATGAACGTCACGCAATCGGGCGGGCTCGTGTTCATCGAGCTGGCCGTGCCGCTCGGCAAGATCGATCCGGGACCGGTCGTGCAGGCGCTGATCGACGCGCAGCCCGACGCCATCTTCTCGTCGCTGTTCGGACCCGACCTCGCGCGCTTCGTGCGCGAAGGGCAGCTGCGCGGCCTGTTCAAGGACCGTCCCGTCTTCAATCTGCTCGGCGGCGAGCCCGAGTATCTCGACCCGCTCAAGGACGAAGCGCCGGTCGGCTGGTACGTGACGGGTTACCCGTGGTACGCGATCGCCACGCCCGAGCACCAGAGATTCCTCAAGGCGTACCAGGCGAAGTTCAACGACTATCCGCGCCTGGGCTCCGTGGTCGGCTACAGCGCGGTGATCGCCGCGGCCGCGGCCGTGAAGAAGGCGGGATCGACCGATCCGGAGAAGATCGTCGCCGCGCTCTCGGGCCTCACGTTCGTGTCGCCGTTCGGCAGCGTCACGTTCCGCCCGATCGACCACCAGTCGACGATGGGCGCGTACGTCGGGCGCACGGCGGTGAAGGACGGCAAGGGCGTGATGGTCGACTGGAAGTACGCGGACGGCAAGGACTATCAGCCGACCGACGCGGTGGTGCGCACGCTGCGTCCGCAATAGCCCAGGCAGGTCGCCGTGTCATGATTGCGGGGTGACGTTCGCCTCGTTCCTGCTGCAGCTCCTCAACGGGCTGTCGTCCGCGTCGGCGCTGTTCCTCGTCGCGGCGGGCCTCACGCTCATCTTCGGCGTCACGCGCATCGTCAACTTCGCCCACGGCTCGCTTTACATGCTGGGCGCGTACGTCGCCTACGGCGCGGGCGACGCACTTGCCGGCATGATCGGCCGCGGTGGCGCATCCTTCTGGCTCGGCCTGCTGATCGCGGCGCTCGCCGTGGCGATCATCGGTGCGCTCATCGAGGTCGTGCTTCTGAAGCGCCTCTACGCCGCGCCCGAGCTCCTGCAGCTCATCGCCACCTTCGGCGTCGTCCTGATCGTGCGCGACGGCGTGCTCGCCGCCTTCGGCGCCGAGGACCTCCTGGGGCCCCGCGCGCCCGGTTTCGCGGGCACCTTCTCGCTGTTCGGGCACCCCGTTCCGCAATACGACCTCTTCCTCATGACGGTGGGGCCGATCGTGCTTGTCGCGCTCACGATGCTCGTGACGCGCACGCGCTTCGGCGTGCTGATCCGCGCCGCCAGCGAGAACCGCGCGCTTGCCGCCGCGCTCGGCATCGACGAGACGCGGCTGTTCACGGCGGTGTTTGCGCTGGGGGCGTTTCTCGCGGGGCTTGCCGGCGCGCTGCAACTTCCTCGCGAGCCCGCGAATCTCGGCATGGACCTGCCGACGGTGGCCGATGCGTTCGTCGTCACGGTCGTCGGCGGGCTGGGCTCCATTCCCGGCGCCTTCCTCGCCGCGCTGATCATTGCGCTGACGAAATCGATGTGCATCGCGCTCGGCAATATGGAGATCGCAGGCATCGGGTTCGCGTTTCCCAAGCTCACGCTGATGGCCGAGTTCGTCGTCATGGCCATCGTACTCGCGCTGAAGCCGCAGGGGTTGCTCGGCAAGCCGCCTGCGGCGCCGACGACCACGGTCCTGCCTGAGCAGCGCGAGCTCGTGCGCGCACCCGGCCGGCGCGATGCCGTGATCGCGGGCACGCTCGTCGCGGCGCTGGCCGCGCTGCCCTTCCTGGGCGACGACTACGCCGTCGTGCTCGCCACCGACATCCTCGTCGCCGCGCTCTTCGCCGCGAGCCTGCAATTCCTGATCGGCGCCGGCGGCATGACGTCGTTCGGCCACGCCGCGTATTTCGGCGTCGGGGCGTACTTCGCGGCCGTCGCGGTCAAGCACGCGCTGCCGATGCCGGCGTCGCTCGCGCTCGCGCCCGTCGGGGGCTTGCTCGCCGCGGTCGTCTTCGGCTGGTTCTGCGTACGGCTGTCAGGCGTCTATCTCGCGATGCTCACGCTCGCGTTCGCGCAGATCGTCTGGTCGATCGCGTTCCAGTGGGACAGCGTCACCGGCGGCTCGAACGGCCTCGTCGGCGTGTGGCCGCCGCCGATGCTGTCGGCCCGGACGCACTATTACGCCCTCGCGCTCGCCGTGGTCGCGATCGGATTGGCCGCGCTGCTGCGGCTGTCCCGCTCCCCGTTCGGGTTCGCCCTGCGCGGGGCGCGCGATTCGCCGCTGCGCGCCGCCGCGCTCGGCATTGACGTGCCGCGCACGCAATGGCGCGCCTTCGCGCTCGCCGGCTTGTTCGCGGGACTCGCCGGCGGGCTGTTCGCCTTCTCCAAGGGCAGCATCTCGCCGGAGACGCTCGCGATCCCGCGCTCGGTGGATGCGCTGGTGATGGTCCTGCTCGGCGGCCTGAACGCGCTCTTCGGCCCGCTCATCGGCGCCACCGTCTTCACCTGGCTCGCCGACTGGCTCGCGCGCATCACCGAGTATTGGCGCGCCGGGCTGGGCATTCTGATCCTCTTGCTCGTGCTGGCCTTCCCGATGGGAATCGGCGGCGCGGTCGCGCGCCTCACCAAGCGATGAGCGTCCTCACCGTCGACAACCTGCGCAAGGTCTTCGGCGGCGTGCGCGCCGTCGACGGCGTCTCGTTCGCCGTCGACGCCGGCGAGCTCGTGGCGCTGATCGGCCCCAACGGCGCGGGCAAGACGACCTGCTTCAACTGCATCAACGGCCAGCTCGCGCCCGACGCCGGCCGCGTTCTCCTCGCGGATACGCCCATCCAAGGACTTGCGCCGCACGTCGTGGCGCGCAAGGGCGTGGGCCGCACGTTCCAGGTCGCGGCGACGTTCGCTTCGATGACCGTGCGAGAGAACGTGCGCCTCGCGCTCCTCGCGTACGCCGGCCAGGCGGCACGCTCGACCACGCTCGCCTCCTCGCTTCCCGACGCGGCGGCCGACGCCCTGCTCGCGCGCGTGGGCTGCGCGGATCTCGCCGATGCGCACTGCGCCACGCTTGCCTACGGCAACGCGAAGCGTGTCGAGCTCGCTCTCGCGCTGGCTGGTAGGCCGCGGCTGCTTCTCATGGACGAGCCCACTGCCGGCATGGCGCAGCGCTCGCGCACGAGGCTCATGACCGTGGCCAGCGATCTCGCCAGGAGCGATGGCATCGCGGTGCTTTTCACCGAGCACGACATGGGTGTCGTGTTCGGCTTCGCCGATCGCGTCATCGTGCTCGATTACGGCCGCGTCATCGCGCAGGGCACGCCGGCGCAGGTGCGCGCCGACCCGCACGTGCAGTCGGTGTACCTCGGCGAAGGCGCGTAAGCGTGGAGCGCCCTGCCCGGCGCGCCGAGCCTACTGCGGAGCACACATCACGACGACGTCGGGCCCGTCGCCCTCGGCGACCCAGCCCTTCCCCGTCATTTGCGCGCGTATCGCCTTGTCCGTCATGTAGCGATGATTCGCGTCGACCCGGTTGCTGAATACGCGATACACCTCGACTGTGTTCGCGGGGCATACGCCTGTCGCCGGGAGGAACATCTGCATGAACGCCGGATCCTCGAGATCGAATCTCGGATTCTTCTGTCCGGTGGCAGCGCATTCGGCCGTCCCCCGGCCGAAGAAATGCGAATCGCCCAGGTCGGGCGGAATGTAGTAGCGGCAGACGGGTGAGGTACCCGCCTGTGCGGTCGTGTAGGTCTTGAACGACTGGCCAGTCCGCACCCAGCCCACATGCACGCCGTTGTCGAGATCGGCGATCTCCTGTGTCGCCCAGGTGATGAAGTAGTGGTCGAGCGCGGCGTTGTAGTACTCGATGACCGTCGCGCTCGTCGCGGCGCCCGGCACGACGGAAGCCGTTGCGCCGGCCAGATTGCTGGCGTTGTTCTGGATCGGTGTGCCGTCGGCAGTGATCGCATGAACTCCGTCGTTCGGAAGTCCCGTGTAAGTCACCAGGCTCGCCCCCAGTGCAACGGTGCCGCTCGGGATTTGCAGGAAGTTGTTCGGGATCACGAAATCGGGCGGGATCAAACCCAGG